>SKNO01000214.1 GCA_007120465.1 Nitriliruptoraceae bacterium | reverse complement strand
GGCGATCTCTGCCGCAGAGGTGGAGATGCTGCGCGAACTCACGAACGCGCCGATGATGGCCTGCAAGAAGGCGCTCGAGGACGCCGACGGCGACCTCGACAAGGCGGCCGAGCTCGTCCGCGAGCGCACCGGTGCCAAGATGGACGCCCGCGCCGCCGAGCGCACCGCCTCCGAGGGTCTGATCCACACCTACCTGCACACCCCGACCCCGGGGATGCCGGCGAAGGTGGGGGTGATGCTCCAGCTGTCCTGCGAGACCGACTTCGTCGCGAAGAACGAGGCGGTGCAGAAGCTCGCCAAGGACCTCGCGATGCACATCGCGGCGTCCAAGCCGCTGGTGGTGAGCGAGGATCAGGTCGACGAGGCGCTGCTGGACAAGGAGCGCGGGTTCGCCCGCAAGGAGGCGCTCGACCAGGGCAAGCCCGAACAGATCGTCGAGCGGATCGTCGAGGGCAAGGTCAAGAAGGTGTACGAGGAGTGGGTGCTGCTCAACCAGCCCTTCGTGCTCGACCCCGACAAGAACGTCGCCCAGGCGATCAGCGAGGTGCAGGCGATCGTCGGCGAGAAGCTCGAGGTGGCCCGCTTCGCCCGCTTCGAGGTCGGCGCCTGACCTCGGGACGCGGAGGCCCGGCGGGGCTGTGCCGGGTGGATCGTGGGGGATCCGCTGCGTTACTGGGCGGGATCCCGCACGTTCTGGCCGCGGTCCCGGGTGTGGGACGCCCACCGGTCGGACGACGCGCCGGGCTGGGACGGGGGTGGCCGCGACGGGCTAGCATCGCTGCGTAGCCTGCCCGTCCCCGGCGAGGATCGACCCCGGTGCCCACCCGTGCTCCCTTCAAGCGCGTGCTGCTCAAGCTCTCCGGCGAGGCGTTCTCGGACCCCGCGGTGAAGGGCGGCATCGATCCGGGGATCGTCCGGCAGGTGGCTCGCGAGATCGTCGAGCTGAAGGCCAGCGACGGCACGGAGATCGGCATCGTCGTCGGGGGCGGCAACATCTTCCGCGGCTCGTCGCCCTCGGCCACGGGGATGGACCGCTCGAGCGCGGACCACATGGGGATGCTGGCGACGGTGATCAACGCCCTCGCCCTGCAGGACGCGATCGAGAAGGCCGGGGTCGAGACCCGCGTGCAGACCGCGATCGACATGCAGGCGATCGCGGAGCCCTACATCCGGCGGCGGGCGGTGCGCCACCTCGAGAAGGGGCGGGTGGTGATCTTCGCGGCCGGGCTCGGGGTGCCTTACTTCACGACCGACACCACCGCGGCGCAGCGGGCCCTCGACATCGACGCGGAGGCGATCCTCAAGGGGACCGGGGTGGACGGCGTCTACGACCGCGATCCCCGCGTGGACCGCGACGCGAAGCGCTACGACGAGATCGACTTCCTCGCCGTGCTCAACCAGGGCCTGGGGGTGATGGACGCGACCGCGATCTCGCTCTGCATGGACAACCAGCTGCCGATCGTGGTGTTCGAGCTGCTGCGCGAGGGCAACATCCGGCGTGTGGTCCGTGGTGAGGCCGTCGGCACCCTGGTGCACGCCGACGTCGCGCCCGACCCTGTCGCTTGACCAAGGAGGACCCGACATGACCCTCGACGAGATCATCGCTGATGCCTCGCACCGCATGGACCAGGCCGTCGAGAAGGTGTCCGAGGACTTCCAGGGCATCCGGACCGGCCGGGCCAACCCGCAGATCCTCAACAAGGTGATGGTCGACTACTACGGCAGTCCGACCCCGCTCCAGCAGCTCGCGAACTTCTCCGTGCCCGAGCCCCGCATCCTCATCGTCAACCCCTTCGACAAGGGCGCCATCAACGCGGTCGAGAAGGCGATCCGCGACGCGGACCTCGGCCTCAACCCCGCCAACGACGGGGCGATCATCCGCTGCGTGTTCCCCGAGCTGACCGAGGAGCGCCGCAAGGACTTCATCAAGCTCGCGAAGCAGGCCGCCGAGGAGGGACGGGTCGCCGTCCGCAACATCCGCCGCCACGCCCGCGATGCGATGCAGAAGCTCGAGGACGACGGCGACGTCGGCCAGGACGAGCACGACCGCTACACGAAGCGGCTGGAGGAGCTCACGGGTCAGCACGTCGCCCGCATCGACAAGATCCTCGAGCAGAAGGAGCAGGAGCTCCTCGAGGTCTGAGCGATCGCGTCGACGGGGACGACGCGACCGGTGCGCGACCGCGGCGGTGCACCCGCCCGACCTGGGAGCCGGACCATGATCAGCGAGCGGGACGAGCGGGGGGCCGACGATCGGGTGGGGACCGAGCCCACCACCTCCGGCGACCCTGATCACGCCCCCGGGGTATCGGGCGGGGCCGAGGACGGGGCCTCGGGCGGGGCCGCGGACGGGGGGGACCCCGACGAGCAGCCGCGACGATCGTGGGTGGTGGTCGGTGGACGCAACCTGCCCCTGGCGATCGGGGTCGGGCTGGTGGTCGCCGCCCTGTTCCTGGTCACGCTGTTCTGGCACCCGCTCGCGTTCACCACGCTCATCGTGATCCTGACCGGCCTCGCCTACGTGGAGTCGAACCGGGTGTTGACGCCGGTTGGATCCCCCCTGGCGGTGCCGGTGCTGGTCATCGCCACCCTCGCGATGATCGGCGGCGCGTACCAGGCCGGCCACGGCGGCCAGGTGATCGGCGTCCTCGTGCTCGTGCTGGGCGCGATCGTGTGGCACCTCGGCGACCCGGATCGTCGGGACGTGACGCGGCGCCTCGGCACCACCGTCCTGTTCGGACTGTGGGTGGGCTTCCTCGCCTCGTTCGCGGCGCTGCTCGTCGAACGGTCGGTGGCCGGTGCCATGGGGGTGCTCGCCGTGATCGGTGCGGCGATCCTCACCGACGTCGGCGGCTACGCGGTCGGCGTCCCGTTCGGCCGACACAAGATCGCCCCGTCGGTCAGCCCGAACAAGTCCTGGGAGGGACTGTTCGGGGGGCTGGCGGTCGCCACCCTCGCCGGTGCCTTCGTGCTCCCCCTGCTCGACGACCGGTTCACGTGGCAGCTGGGGATCGCGATCGCCCTCGCCTGCGGGCTCGCGGGCTTCGTCGGCGACCTGCTGGAGTCGATGGTCAAGCGCGACCTCGGCGTGAAGGACCTCGGCGACCTGCTCCCGGGCCACGGCGGGGTCCTCGACCGCGTCGACGGGGTGCTCGTGGCCCTGCCCGTCGGGTACTTCCTCCTGGAGATCGCCTTCCGTTCCTGACCGGCGCCCGACCGGCGCCTGACCGGGCCGGACGGCCAACCCGTGCCGCTCGGACGACCGCCGCTCCTGACGTACCCTCGTGGTGGCTGCTCCGGTGCCGCAGGGGTCCGCCTCCCGGCCGCCGCTTCGCCCTGCCCCCTCCTCGCCGTGACCAGGAGTTCCGTGTCCGCCCCACCCGCCGCCGTCGACCCCTACACGCTCACGCGTGAGGGGCTGGCCGCGCTCGTCGCCGAGCTCGGTGAACCCGCCTACCGGGCGACCCAGATCCACGGGTGGCTGGTCCGGGGTGTCGACGACCCCGAGGAGATGACCGACCTCCCGAAGGCCCTGCGCACGACCCTGGCTGCGCGGTTCGCGCCGAGCCGCCCCGAGCTGGTCGCCCACCGGGTCGCCGACGGCGGGCACACCCACAAGCTGCTGCTGCGGTTCCCCGACGGCGAGGCGATCGAGACCGTCCTGATGCTCTACCCGCGCCGGGCGACCGTGTGCATCTCGACCCAGGCCGGCTGCGCCATGGGCTGCCCCTTCTGTGCCACCGGCCAGGCCGGGTTCCGCCGGCAGCTGACCGCCGGCGAGGTGGTCCGGCAGGTGATGGTCGCCGACGCCGCGCTGCGCTCCGGTGCCATCGCCGACGAGTCGCTGCCCGAGGGCGCCCCCGACCACGTCACCAACGTGGTGTACATGGGCATGGGGGAACCGCTCGCCAACCTGCCCGCCACCCTCGCGAGCGTCCGCTGGCTGCACGACCCCGACGGCTTCGGCCTGTCCGCCCGTGCGATCACGGTCTCCACGGTCGGGCTCGTCCCGGGGATCCGCAAGCTCACCGCGCTCGGGCTGCCCGTCACGCTCGCCGTCAGCCTGCACGCCGCCACCGACGAGCTGCGCGACGAGCTGGTGCCGATCAACGTCACGCACCCCCTCGCCGAGCTCGAGGAGGCCGTGCGCGACCACCGCCGGATCACCAACCGCCGGGTGTCGATCGAGTGGTGCCTGATCGGCGACGTCAACGACGACGACCGGCAGGCCGACGCCCTGGCCGCGATCGCCCGCCGCCTGCGCGCCCACGTCAACGTGATCCCCATGAACCCGACCCCGGGGGTGCGCTGGAAGGAACCGTCGCGGTCGCGCACCGCCGCGTTCGTGGCGCGGGTCCGCGACCGCGGGGTCGAGGTGACCCTGCGGGACACCCGCGGGCGCGACGCGGACGCGGCCTGCGGGCAGCTGCTCGCCTCCTACTCCCTCGGTGCGGGGTCCCGTCTCCCCGCGGCCATCGGGGCCGCCGATCGGGTCGACCGGCTCGCCGCTGGGGCGGCCGACCGCGATGTCGAGGTGGCACGGTGACCGGCCCTGGCGGGCGTCCGGACGGCGGACCACGGCGCGTGGTCGTGCTCGGCTCGACCGGGTCGATCGGGACGCAGACCCTCGAGGTGCTGGCGGCGCATCCCGAGCGCTTCGAGGTGGTCGGGCTGGCCGCCGGGCGTGACGCCGCGACCCTGCTCGCCCAGGCCCGCGCGCACGGGGTGTCCACCGTGGCCCTCAGCGACCGCGCGGCGGCCAAGGAGCTCGCGGTCCAGCACCACGACCTCGAGGTGCTGGACGGCCCGGACGGGGTCGCCGCCCTGGCCGGCGCCGACGCCGACCTGTGCGTCAACGGCGTGACCGGCGCCGTCGGGCTGGAGCCGACGCTCGCGGCGTTGCGGGCAGGGACACCGGTGGCGCTGGCGAACAAGGAGAGCCTGATCGTCGGGGGTGACCTCGTGGTGGCCGCAGCGGAGGCCGCCGGCGGCAAGGACGCGCACCTGATCCCGGTCGACTCGGAGCACTCGGCGCTGCTGCAGTGCCTGCGCGGTGGCCGCCGGGACGAGGTGTCCCGCCTCGTGCTGACCGCCAGCGGCGGGCCGTTCCGCGGATGGAGCCGCGACGAGCTCGCGGCGGTGACGCCCGCGCAGGCGCTCGCCCACCCGACCTGGGACATGGGGCCGGTCATCACGGTCAACTCGGCGACGCTGATGAACAAGGGGCTGGAGCTGATCGAGGCGCACGTGCTGTTCGACCAGCCGTGGGAGACGCTGGAGGTGGTGGTCCACCCCCAGTCGGTGGTGCACTCGCTGGTGGAGTTCGTCGACGGTTCGAGCCTGGCGCAGCTCTCACCGCCCGACATGCGCCTGCCGATCCAGCTCGCGCTGTCCTGGCCGGCACGGCTGCCGCACGCCTTCGTCGCGTGCGACTGGACCCGGGCCCAGGAGCTGACCTTCGAACCCGTGGACCGGGCCACCTTCCGTGCGCTGGACCTCGCCGAGGCCGCTGGACGCCGGCGGGGCACCTTCCCGGCCGTGCTCAACGCCGCCAACGAGGTCGCCGTCGACGCGTTCCTGCAGGGCCACACGGGCTTCCTCGACCTCGCCGCCGTGGCCGACGCCACGCTGGAGGCGTGGGACGCGACCGGGCCGGGGGAACCAGGCAGCCTGGAGGACGTCCTCACGGCGGATGCCTGGGCGCGTGCGCACGCGACCGCACTGATCACCGAGCGAGGCAGACGATGACGAGCGGCGTGGCCATCACCGTCTTCGCGGTGGCGTTGCTCGCGGCGATCATGCTGCACGAGCTGGGCCACTTCGCCACCGCGCGCTGGTTCGGGATGAAGGCCGACCGGTACTTCCTCGGCTTCGGTCCGACCCTGTGGTCGATCCGGCGCGGCGAGACCGAGTACGGCGTGAAGGCCTTCCCCTTGGGCGGGTTCGTCCGCATCTGCGGGATGTCCCCCGTCGACGAGCGTGACCCGTCGATCATGGACGCGGTGTTCCCGGTCCGCGGTCCACGTCCGGAGGACCCGTGGGGCGAACTGTCGCGCGAGTTGCGCCGGCGTGGCACCCCGAAGGCGACCACCGAGCACATCGTGCGCCGCACCCGTGCCACGGTCGAATCCGACACGGGTGCGGGTGAGGCCCGCGACGTGCTCCGCGAGGTGGTGATCACCGAGGTCCCTGAGCGGGGCCGGCACGGCGACCTGCGCCACCGTCTCCTGGAGGGCGACGCGGGCCGGTTCTTCCACGACCGGCCGGCCTGGCAGCGCGCCATCGTGCTGGTGTCGGGGTCGGGGATGCACTTCGTGCTCGCCATCGTGACGCTGTTCGCGGCCGCGGCGTTCCTGCCCCAGTGGACCGGGGAGCTCGACCCCACCGTCGAGGAGGTGATCGAGGGATCCCCCGCCGAGGAGGCCGGACTCGAGGCCGGTGACCGCGTGCTGCAGGTCGAGAACCTGCGCTCGGAGCGCTACGCCGAACTGCGCGACGCGATCCGGGATCGGCCGGGCGAGCCGATCACCGTCGTCGTCGAGCGCGATGGGCAGGAGCTCGCCCTCGAGATGGTCCCCGAACCCACCGAGGATCCGGAGACCGGCGAGGTCTTCGGCCTCGTGGGCTTCGCCCCGTCCCTCGAGATGGTACGGGTCGGGCCGGTGCGGGCCCTCGAGCAGGCGTTGGTCGGTGAGGTCGCCCCGGGACGCGTCGTCGGGTTCGTCCCGATGTTCGTCGGGTCCGTGGAGGGGCTCATCAACGTGTTCAGCCCGTCCGGGCTGGCCGACATCGTCGCGCAGGCCACCGGGCAGCAGGACCGGGACGTCGAGGGCGCGGTGTCCCTGGTCGGCGCCGCATCGATCGCCGGTCAGGCCGCGGAGGGGGCACTGGGGTTGCTCGCCCTCGCGGGGCTGTTCGCCGCGGTCAACATCTTCATCGGGATCTTCAACCTGGTCCCGGTCCCTCCGCTCGACGGCGGCCACCTCGCCGTCCTCACGGTCGAGCAGACCGTCAACGGGGTCCGACGGCTGCGTGGCCGGGCGGCGGACTTCACCGTCGACCCGCGGGTGTTCGCCGCGATCGCGGTGCCGGTGATCGTCGGGCTCCTGGCGCTGATGGGGCTGCTGCTGTGGCTCGACATCACCGACCCGATCCGCTTCTGACCCGGGTCGTGTGGCCGACCGCGCGTCCGGACCCACCCACCCGGCACGCGGTAGCCTCGGCACCGAACCCCGGGTGCACGCGTCCCGCCGTGCTGTTCGATCCCCTCGCGACCCCGTGGAGTCGACCGTGACCCGCTCCCTGCCGATCCTGCCGACCGAGCCGCCCGCGCCGGGCGGGGCCGTCGACGGTCCGACCCGCCGGCCGACCCGCAAGATCCGCCTCGGTCCCCTGGAGGTCGGCGGCGACGCGCCGATCAGCGTGCAGACGATGACGGTCACCCCCACCCACGAGGCCGACCTGACCCTGCAGGCGATCGCCGCGGCCCAGGCTGCGGGCGCCGACATCGTGCGGGTCGCGGTGCCGCGCCAGCAGGACGCCGAAGCCCTCGCCTACATCGCCGAGC
>SKNO01000223.1 GCA_007120465.1 Nitriliruptoraceae bacterium | reverse complement strand
AGCCCCGCCAGCCGTTCGCACTGCCGCCGCAGCACGCCCTTGCCGGCGACGGGCCCGATCCGGGACAGCCGTTCAAGCAGCACGTCCGCCGTCGTGAGCCCGCGATGCACCGCGTCGATCACCCGCGCCCAGAGCCGGTCGGGCGGCAGCGACGCACACGTCAGCAGCGCGGCGGGCACCGCGAGGGTCGGCACCCGATCGACCTCGACGACATCACGCTGTTCCAACCACCGCGCCCGCCGTACCACCACGCGCTCGCGGTCGGCCACCGCCGTCGCATAGCTCGTGGCGACGGCCGGTCGTTCGGGCGGCCAACGGCGAAGCCCATGGAGCCACGCGGCGGTCTCCCCTGCCGCTCCGGCGAGGTGTGCCGTCGATGCACAGACCACCAGGACCGATCGCTGCAACGAGCGCGGCGCCGTCGGGTGGACGCGGATGCCGGGCGCTGGTGCACCCCATCCTTCGCGTCCGGTTCGACGGTGGAACCGCCGCTCGTCGACACCCAACGAACGCGCCAGGCCGACGTCCGCCACCCCGTGGCGGGCGAGTACCGCGCTGACGAAGAGTGGCCACGGATCCATCCACGCAGGATGCTGCCGCCCAGGCTCCGAGGCGGCGCGCATCGCGACGGGCCTGTGGATGGGCGGCGATCGAGCCGGCCCGCCTCGCCCACGCCCGCAGTGTGAAGTGAGACGGACACCTGCGTCGCACACACCTCACACTGGAGACACCGCACCAGCACCCCACCCGCGATGTGAAGTGACACGGACACCTGCGTCGCACACACCTCACACTGGAGATACCGCACCAGCACCCCACCCGCGATGTGAAGTGAGACGGACACCTGCGTCGCACACACCTCACACTGCGGGTCGGGTGCCCGGTCTCGCGTCACCGCGCCACCTGCGCCAGTGACGCGGGGGCTGGCGTTGGGTGGGACATCCGGCCGTCGTACACTCCGCGGACCGCCGCGCTCACGCGCGGCGGCCGGCGAGCCGGGGAGGCATCTGTGGAAGCCGAGACGCTGCTGACCATCTTCCGCATCGTCGCCGGGATCGCGGTGATCCTGTTCTTCGGCGCCTGGGCCGTCCGCCGCGCCACCTTCCTGATCAAGCTCACCAGGGCGGCACGCCCCAACCCGGAACGCAACATCCCCCAGGCGTTCAAGGCCAACCTGCGCCACGCGCTGGTCAACATCTTCGGTAACAAGAAGCTGCTGCGCTGGTCGCTCGCCGGCGTCGCCCACTTCTGGGTGATGTGGGCCTTCTTCGTCCTGCAGACCACGCTGCTCGAGGCGGCCGGCGAGCTGTTCGTCGGCCCGAGCTTCCAGCTCCCGCTGCTCAACTCGATCCAGGTCGGCGGGGTGACCGCCTACGACGTCCTCGGGTTCTCCCAGGACTCGCTCGGCCTGCTGTCGATGACCGGGATCGTGATCTTCGCCGGCATCCGCCTCTCGCAGGATCCCCGCAACCGTGGGCGCGACTCACGGTTCGCCGGCTCCAACCTCAACCAGGGCTGGTGGGTCCTGATCGCCGAGACCCTGGTGATCTGGACGATCTGGACCGCCCACGGCGTCCGCGCCGCGGAGGGGTACGCCCCCACCGAGGCGGCCTTCGTCTCGATCGCCTTCGGGCGCGTGTTCGAGGGGCTCGACCCGCTGTTCCTCGAGTGGATCGGCGCGGTGAACCTGATCGCCCACATCGCCATCGTGGGCGGCTTCCTCGTGTTCACCCTGCACAGCAAGCACCTGCACATCCTGTCGATCCCGTTCCAGGAGCTCACCCGCGACCCCACCAAGGACAAGGCGCTCGGCGGGCTCAGCACCGAGAAGATCGACATGGAGGCGATGGACGAGGACACCGTCCTCGGCGTCGGTCAGGTCGAGCAGTTCACGTTCGACCGCTTCCTCGACTTCCAGACCTGCACCGAGTGCGGGCGCTGCCAGTCGCAGTGCCCCGCCTGGAACACCGGCAAGCCGCTGTCGCCCAAGATGCTGATCCAGGACCTGCGCGACCACATGTACGCGAAGGGGCCGTTCCTCCTCGGCCAGGTCGACGAAGCGCACGCCGGTGACGTGATCAACATCCCGCTGGTCGGCGACGCCCCCGGCGAGGCCTCGGTGATCGACTACGACGTGCTGTGGTCCTGCACCACCTGCGGCGCCTGCGTCGAGGAGTGCCCCGTCGACATCCAGCACGTCGACACGATCGTCGACATGCGCCGCTACAAGGCGATGATGGAGTCGAGCTTCCCGCAGGAAGCCGGGGTCATGCTCCGCAACATCGAGAACTCCGGCGACCCGTGGGGGGTCGGCCAGTCCAAGCGTGAGGAGTGGACCGAGAAGCTCGACTTCGAGATCCCCCGTGCCGAGCCCGGCGTCGAACTGCCCGATGACGTCGACCACCTGCTGTGGGTCGGGTGTGCCGGGGCGGTCGACGACCGCTCGAAGAAGATCACCGTCGCGATCGCGCAGCTGCTCCACGACGCCGGGGTGCGGTTCGCGATCCTCGGCAACAACGAGACCTGCACCGGCGACTCCCCCCGCCGCCTCGGCATGGAGTACCTGTTCCAGATGCTCGCCGAGCAGAACGTGGAGACGCTGAGGTCCATCGGCGCCGAGAAGCGCACGATCATCACGCGCTGCGCCCACTGCTTCAACGCGATCAAGAACGAGTACCCGGACTTCGACGGGCACTTCGAGGTGGTGCACCACAGCGAGCTGCTCACGAGGCTGATCCGCGACGGGCGCCTGGTCGCAACCAACCAGCTCGACAGCTCGGTCACCTACCACGACCCGTGCTACCTCGGACGGCACAACGACGTGTACGACGATCCGCGTGCGGTGATCAGCGCGGTGCCGGGGCTCGACGCGCGCGAGATGGAGCGGACCCGGTCCACCGGGTTCTGCTGTGGTGCCGGTGGTGCCCGCATGTGGATGGAGGAGACGATCGGCACGCGGGTCAACAACGACCGCGTCGACGAGGCCGTGGCGACCGGCGCCGAGATCGTCGCGACCGGCTGCCCCTTCTGCGTCACGATGCTGTCGGACGGCGTCGCCGAGAAGGTCGGACAGGGCCAACTGGCCGACGGCAGCGTCGAGGTGTTGGACGTCGCCGAGGTGCTGCTGCGCGGGCGGCAGAACGGACGGGCCGGGGCGCGGGACAGCGCGGACGCGCAGCCCGACACGGTCGACGAGAGCGCGGGCCAGCACTGACACCGGCGGCGGCGTCCCTGACGCTCGCTCCCGCAGGCGCCTACGACGGGGTGGCCACGCCGGTGCACTCCAGGACGCCGACCCCCGGGAGGTCGTCGCCCTCCGGGATCGACTGCTCGTCGGCCGCGACGAAGATCAGCGCGTCACGGTCCAGCCACCGCCACGCGGTCTCGGTCCACGCGTACGCGCCGTCGCCGGTCTGCTCGGCCGTGCGCACCAGGAGCGCCGGCGCACCTGCCACCTCGCTGCAGCCGAGCCCCGACGCCTGACCGACGGTGCCGCCGACCGTGAAGGTCACCGGAGCCGTGTGGTCCGGGATCGTCACCCGGCCCAGCGCGCACGGGTCGTCGTCGCGGTCGTGCAGCCCCCACAGGGAGATCCCGAGTCCCGACGGTCCAGCGCTCTCCACGATGAAGGCCACCTCGCGGTCCCCACCGAGCGCTGCCGCCCCGAGCGGCGCGACCGGTGCCATCGCGGTCGCGTGGTCGAGGGTGGTCTCGGTCATGAAGCCTGCAGCGGTCTCGACACGGAGGTGGAACCCCCCGTCGGCGGCGGCGTAGGTGATGAGCCGGTCCGGTTGGCCGTCGCCGGTCAGGTCGCCGGCCGCTTCCTCGAAGCGCTCGACCGTGTCCGGCGACACGGCGGGAAGGGTGCCGTCATCCGCCGTGCAGGGCGTCGCGAGGGTGGGCTCCTCGTCCACCGCAACCTCCTCCTCCTCGGAGGTGTCTGGCGGCTCCGGGGGGTCGGTGGCCTCGGCCGCGTCGTCCGGAACCTCCGGGGGCGGCGCCGCGTCGGGTGCCTCGTCCGCGGCGGGTGGGTCCTCGGTCTCGATCGGCTCGGCCGCCTCCTCGACGTCCTCCTCCGTGTCGAGGCCGGCCAACGCCTGCTCGACGACGTCGCACCCGGCGACGAACACCAAGCCAACCACGAGTCCGACGACGGCATGACGGTGGAGAGGTGTCGACATGTGTGCCCCTGTTGCTGATCGGCTGCTGATCGGCTGCTGATCGGCTCTGGCCCGGCGTTCCCCAACGCCACGGCGCGCGGACCCTACCGCGCACAGGCGGCGGGGCTGCCGGACCTCGTCGGTCCGGCAGCCCCGCGTCCCCGTGCGTCTGGCGGGTTCAGCCCGTGTAGGTCGGCTCCGCCTCGACCGGCTCGGCCGGCTCGGCCTCCTCAAGCTCCTCGGGCTCGTCCCCAGGCTCCTCGTCGACGACCGGCTGGACCTCCACGGCTCCGATGTCGCACGCGCCGCTGTCCGGCGCGGGTCGGGGCTCACCGCGCTGGTCGACGTCGACCAGGCAGGTCGGGTTCAGCCCGCCGTTGATCGCGGGGCTGCCCTCGAGCGGCAGGTGCGTCATCGTCGGCCCGCCGTTGTCCGCCAGGTCACCGAGCATCGCATCGTCAACGGTCGCGTCGCTCGGGTCATCGAGCAGCGCGACGCAGGTCCCGTCCGAGTCGAGGTTGTAGCCAGCCGACGAGACCGTGACCGTGCCGGTGACGGAGGACTCGCTGCCGCCACAGTCACCCCCGGCGTTGTCCGCGAGCAGTGTGTGGTTGAAGTGGGCCTCGCCCGTGCCGTCCTCCACCTGCTCGGTGTACGTCGCGAAGAAGTCGCCCTGCTGGAAGACCCCACCTGCCTCGGGCGCTTGGTTCCCGACGACCGTCACGTGCGTGAGTTCGAGCTCGCTGGACGCGCCGCTGTTGAAGATCGCGCCACCTTCCAACTCGGCGGTGTTGCCGCTGAAGGTGGCGTTGCGGATGTCCGCGATCCCCTGATCGATGTACAGGCCGCCGCCTTGCCCACCGAAGCCACGGGAGGCCACCGCCGCGTTGCCGGCCAGGGTCGACCCGACGATCCGCAACTCCGGGAAGGAGATCCAGTTGCTGATCGCGCCACCGAGCATCGCGGTGTTGTCGGTCAGCGTCGACCCCACGATCTCCACCCGACCCCGGTACTCGGTCGGCGCCCCCAGCTCGCGTGCGGACTCCGACTGGTTGTCGATCGCCCCGCCGATGCTCGACGCCGTGTTGTCGTTGAACACGCTCCGGCGGATGATCACGTCGGCGTGGGCGTCCTGCCCACTGTTCTGCAGCGCGCCACCGACGGCTGCGGTGTTGCCGGCGAAGCTCGACCCGGAGATCGCCAGCGAGCCATCTCGGTTCGCGATGGCACCCCCGAAGCTACCGGCGCTGTTGTCGGTGAAGCTCGACCCGGTGATCGTGACCGTCCCGCCGTCGTTGGCGATGGCACCGCCGGTCGACCCGACGGTGTTGTCGACGAACCGCGCGTTGATGGCCTGCAGGGACCCCAGGTTCCAGACGGCACCGCCGCGGGTGCCACTGCCCTGGAGGTCCCCACCGGTGAGGACGACGTTCTCGAGCGTGAGATCGCCACCGCCTTCGATCGCGAACAGCCGATCGTTGTAGCCCTCGTCCGCCGTGTCGTCGCCCGAGATCGTGGTTCCTGGACCGCCGTCCGCCGCCTCGTGGCCGCGGACCGTCACCGCCGTCGCGATCGCGATGGCCTGCGAGAGCACCGGATCGACGCCTTCGGCGAACACCACGATGTCCCCGTCGCCGGCGGCTCCGACCGCGGCGCGCAGGGTGCAGACCTCGCCGTCACCGGCCGGGCAGGCCACGTCAGGGTCGGTGAGGCTCCCATCCTCGGCCGTCGTGACCTCGATCTCGGCGCCCTGCGCCGACGCCGCACCCGGGAGGACCGCCGACGCGGCGATCAGCAGCAGCGCCAGCAGCGTCGCGAGTCCTGCCTTCGTGGCCCGTGCCCGACCGCCGCCTTGCGGTCGGGCAGCGAGCACCATCGTCCGTGCTTCCATGCTGTCCCCTCACGTGAGTCCTGGATCGGACCCCGCCATCGGCGCTCTGGCGCCTCGCCGTGGTCCGTGGGCAGTCGCCCGTAGGCAGACACGCGACCGGCGCGCTCGTGCCCCGATGCACCTTCGCGTGAGCAGGCCGCCACCGCGAGTCCCCACATACCCATCCATACGGGCGCTTGACGCTCTCTATCGCGCGCATACCGCGCCCCCCATCGACCGCCTGAGCCACCCGGCGGACACGGTCACACGCCGTCGCCTCGCTAGACTCCCGCCGATGCAACACACGGATCGCACACCCGATCCGGGGTCCGCGACCGGGGACGACGAGGGAGCGGCGGCTCAGCGGCAGGGCACCGCGACGGCGGATCCGCCGACGGACCGCGCCGACCGCCTCGCCGAACGGATCGCGATCCCGGTGCTGATCGCCGCCCTGGCCTCCGTGCCGGCGGTGTTCCTCACCCTGCTCGACGACCCCTACCAGACCATCGGGGAGGGGCTGAACACCCTGTCCGGTGCGGTGCTGATCGCCGAGACGGTGGTGCTCCTGGCGGTGTCCGAGAACCGCTGGGAGTGGGTCAAGCGCAACAAGCTCCTGGTGCTGCTGGCCATCGCGATCGTCCCGGCCATCGTGTTCGCGGTCGGGCCGGTGCAGCTGCTGCGGCTCGTGCGCGTCGCCGGGGCGCTGCGGATCCTGCGGGTCAAGCGCATCTTCAAGGCCGGCAAGATCGTGCGCGAACGCGCTGGACTCGACAAGACCTGGGAGCGGGCGATCGGCGTCGGGGTGACCGTGCTCTGCGCCGCCTTCGTCGCCGTGATGCTGGCGGACCCGACGGCGACCCGGGAGCTCAGCCAGCTGCAGTCCGAGGGCCAGGACGCACTCGGCAACGTCGTCAACCGCCTCGGCTGGATCGGGGTCGTCGTCGCTGGCGTGATCCTGTCGGGGGCGACCTACATCGTCTGGGCCAACCGCAACCGCAGCGGCGAGGACCACGGCACCGACGACGAGGACACCGACGACCGAGTCGCCAGCCACGAACCCACCAGCCGGAACGACGCCAACCACCTCACGGAGGCTGACCGGGACTGACGGCGCCCAGACGGACGCCCGACGAGGAGCAACGACATGGTCTGGGTGCCGGTCACCGTGCTCGCGGTGCTCGTCGTCGTCGCGATCCTGCTCTACAACCGGCTGATCCGCGCCAAGGTGGCGGTCCGGCAGGCCTGGGCGCAGGTCGACGCCCAACTGCAGCGCCGGCACGACCTGATCCCCAACGTCGTCGCCACGGTGCAGGGGTACGCGGACCACGAGCGCACGCTCCTCGACGAGGTGACCCGCGCCCGTACGGAGGCCCTGTCCGCCGCCGGTTCGCTCGACCGCGAGGTGGCGGAGGACCACCTCGGCGTCGCTGTGGGACGGCTGCTCGCCCTCACCGAGCGCTACCCCGAGCTCCGGGCCGACGGCAACTTCCGCGCGCTGCAGACCGAGCTGTCGCAGACCGAGGACCGGCTGGCGTTCGCCCGCGGGTTCGCCACCGACCGGGT
>SKNO01000035.1 GCA_007120465.1 Nitriliruptoraceae bacterium | reverse complement strand
GGCCAACCGCTCGTGGGTCGACGCGCTCGACGTCGTGCTCGGCCGGCCCGCACCCGGATCGGCGACGGGCCGCACGCGCGCACGGGCGGGGACCGGTGGTGGGCCGGCCGCGTCCTCCTCGACGTCGCCGGTGGGCTGACCGTCCCCGCCGTCGCGGTCGCCACCGGTGTCCGCCTCGCCGTCGCCGCCGTCGGCGTACACCAGCGGTCCCTCACGACGTTCGACCAGCACCGCCGACAGCTCCGCGCCGTAGAGGTACAGCCGTCCGGCCAGGTAGAGCAGCAGGAGCAGCGCGATCACCCCGCCGAGGGTGCCGTACAGGGCGTTGGCGCCAGCGACCTGGCCGGCCACCCACGTCGACCCGAACAGCTTCAGCAGCGTCCAGCCGGCAGCGGCCAGCAACGCGCCGGGGAGGAGCTGACGCCACCGCATCGAGGTCGTGGTGGACAGCACGCGGTAGGCGACCAGGAACAGCACCAGGTCGAGGCCGAAACTCACGGTCATGCTGAGGGCGACGCTGACCCACCGCGGCAGGATGTCGAGGTCGATGCCGGCGACCGCGGAGGCGCCGATGGCCAGCAACGCCGTCAGCCCGAGGACCACGAGGCTGAGCAGCTTGCGGATCCAGCCGCCGACCCCCTTGACCACGCCGCCACGGAACACCACGCGCGTCGCCGCCATCGCGGAAGCGATCACCCGCAACCCGGCGAGGAGCAGCGTCACGGCACCGATCAGCCCGACGGTGCCGCGCTGCTCGACGACGGTGGCGATCAGGGCGGACACGCCCTCGTCGGGTTCGCCGGTCTCCAGCGTCGCCTCGAAGCCCGGGATGGCCTCGGTCAACGCCAGCGCGACCGCGACCTGGTCCTCGGGGTCGTCGAGGATGAACCCGGCGGCCGCGACCGCCAGCAGGAGCAGGGGCACCAGCGACAGGAACGCGAAGAACCCGATCGCGGCGGCCAACTGGTCGGCAGCGTCCTGCTTGTAGCGCTGCTGCACGGCGAGGGGGACGGCCACCGCCGGGTGCTGCTTCCATCCCCCCGCCACCGGCGCTCCTGCCCTCGTGGTCTGCTCGGACGACGACCAGCGTAGGGGCACCGACGGGCGCGTCCGCCCGCTAGCGGGCCCGCACGAGGGCGGCGACCAGCCCGTCGAGGTCGTGGGGCTCGGCCTCGACGGCCACGGGCAGGCCGAGCTCCCGGCAGGCTGCCGAGGTCACCGGCCCGATCGACACGACCGTCGCCCCGAGGGGCCGCTCCCCGATGAGGGCGACGAGGTTGCGGGCGGTCGACGGCGAGGCCACCGCGACGTGGGTGATACGGCCCGCGGCGAGCGCGTCCACGACCGCGTCCGGGAGCCGGTCGGGTCGGCCGGTCCGGTAGGCGACCACCTCGACCGGCGTGTAGCCCTTGTCGCGGAGCAGGACGGGCAGCCGCGGGTTGGCGATGTCGGCGCGGGGCAGCAGCACCTCGCCCCGGCCCGGCGGCATCGCCGCACCGAGTGCCGCGGTCGTGGCGGTGTCCGGGACCAGGTCGGGGGTCAGCCCGAGCTCGCGGTCGAGGGCCCGGGTGGTCCCCGCCCCGACGCACGCCAGCAGCCCGGCGGAGCGCACGACCGAGGCGTCGTGTCCGTGGGTCGCGAGGACCGTGGCGACGGCCCGGACGCCGTTCGGGGAGGTGAAGCACACCGCCGCGAAGCGTCCGGCGGCGAGCCCGGCGGCCGCGTCGGCCAGCGCTGTCTCGTCCCCCGGCTCGATCACCAGCACCGGTGCCTCGACGACGTCGCCGCCGAGGGCCCGGATCCGTGCCGAGAGCTCGCCGGCCTGGCCGGACGCCCGCGGCACCAGCACCCGCGCCCCCTCCAGGGGACGGTTCCCGGTCGTGCCCGGGTCGGCAGCGTCCGCGACCTCGGGCACGTCAGCCGCCCTGGCCGGCCCGCAGCCGCTCCAGGATCTGCTCCCCACCCGCCTCCAGCAGCGAGGCTGCCATCGTCCGCCCGAGCAGCTCCGGCTGGTCGTGGGCGGCCTCGTGGGAGGCCCGGTACATCCGCGTTCCCGTCGGGTCGGCGACCATCCCGAGCAGGACCAGCCGCTCGTCACCGGTGACGCTCCGGCGCAGCTCGGCATGGGCACCGATCGGGGCGGTGCAGCCGCCCTCGAGCACGGTGAGCAGCGTGCGTTCCGCCGCGACCTCGGTCCGGGTCGGCGCGTGGTCGATCGCCAGCAGCGCGGCGCGGGTGACGTCATCGTCGCGCCGGCACTCGACGGCCAGCGCCCCCTGCGCCGGCGCGTGGAGCATCTCGCCGTGCTCCAGCGGGACGGCGGTCAAGCCGGTGACGTCGGGGCGTTGCCGCAGCAGCCCGGCGACCGCGACGACCACGCCGTCCACCTCGCCGTCGACGACCTTGCGCAGCCGGGTGGTCAGGTTGCCGCGGATCGGCTGGACGAGCACGTCCCGCCGGTGGCGCTCGATCTGCGCCCGCCGCCGCGGCGAGGAGGTGCCGAGCACCACCTGGCGGTCGCGCGGCAGCTCGGCGAGGCGCCATCCCGCGGCGGTCACCAGCGCGTCGCGCGGGTCGACCCGCTCGGGGACGGCCCCGATCGTGAGCCCCTCGGCCGGCTCGGTCGGCAGGTCCTTGTAGGAGTGGACGACCACGTGACAGTCGCCGTCGAGGACCGCTCGGCGGGTGTGGTCGACGAACAGGCCCTTGCTGTCGAAGGCTTCGATGGCCCGATCGGGGTGTTCGTCGCCGGTGGTCGCCATCGGGACCAGCTCCGCCGGACGCCCGGTGGCGGCGGTCAGGGCGGTGGCGACCTGGTCGGCCTGCGCCTGGGCGAGGGCGGACCGTCGCGTCGCGATGCGCCACGGGCCGCGCTGGGGGACGGCGACCATCAGCGGTCCGTCACAGGTCGAACAGCTCCTGCAGGGCGGCGGCGTACTCCTCGGCGACCCCCCGGTCGGCGAGCTCCTTCAGCCGGACCGTCGGCTCGTGGAGGAAGGTGTTGATGATGCCGCGGGTCAGGGCCTCGACCGCCTCACGCTGCTTGTCGTCCAGCGTGGACAGCCGCGCCGAGAGTCGGTCGAGCTCCTCGTGCCGCACCGCGTCGGCACGGGCGCGGATGTCCCGGATCGTCGGGTCCACGAGGCTCGCCCGGCTCCACGCGACGAAACGGTCGGCCTCCTCGTCCACGATCGAGCGGGCCGCAGCGATCACGTCGCCGGTGGTGCCCCGGTCGGTCAGTTCCCGCACGGCCGCGACGTCGATCACCTCGACGGTGGGCAGTTCGGCGCAGCCCGGCGCGACGTTGCGCGGGACCCCGAGGTCGAGCAGGAACAGCGGCCGCGACCGGCCGGTGACCGCCTCACCGACGAGCGCCTCGTCGAGCAACGGTGCCGCCGCGCCGGTGGTGCACACCACCACGTCGGCGGCCGCGACGGCGGTGCGCAGCTGGTCACGGGGCACGACCGTGCCGTCCACCCGCTCCGCGAGCCGCCGCGCCTTGTCGTAGCTGCGGTTCCAGACGTCGACGTGGGCCACCTCGAGGTCGCTCAGCCGATCGGCGGTGAGCGCCCCCATCGCGCCGGCACCGACGACCGCCACCCGGCGGCCGGCCAGCTCGCCCTCGAGCCGGGACCGCACGGCCGCCAGCCCGACGTCCACCATCGAGGAGGCGCCGTCGGAGATCGCGGTCTCGGCACGCAGCCGCCGGCCGACGTTGACGGCCTGGCCGAACAGCCGCTGCAGCACCCGCCGGGCCGCGCCCTCGTGGCGGGCCACCTCCATCGCGTGCTTGACCTGCAGTCCGATCTGCTGCTCCCCGACGATCATGGAGTCGAGGCCGCCGGCCACCGCGAACAGGTGTGCCGCGGCCCGGTCGTCGTGGTAGCTGTACAGCAGCTCGTCGAGGTCCTGCGGGTGGACGTCGCCCCGCTCGGCCAGCCAGCCCCGCAGCTCCGCGAGACCGGGGTGGAAGCGGGACACGGAGGCGTACAGCTCGACGCGGTTGCAGGTCGACAGCAGCACCGCTTCGGTGACGTGTTCGAGGTCGGTCAGTGCCTGCAACGCCTTGGGGAGCTCGTCGCCGGGGACCGCGAGGCGCTCGAGCAGCCCGAGGTCGGCGCTGTGGTGGTTGCACCCCACGACGAGCAGTGACATCGCGCACCTCGGTCGGGGTCGGGGCTGGTGCGGCGGGACGACGGGATACCCGCACCTGGGCGACGGGCACCGGAAGGACGTCGGCCGTCACCCGTCAGCGGCTGGAGCGTACCGGTGCCCGTGCCCCCGGCTCAAGGTGCGCCCGGTCGACGGGGTGCCCGCTCAGCCCACCGCGGCGGAGGGTCCGTCGCCGAGCTGCTCGTAGAACGACAGGATCTGCAGCTCGGTGGAGAGGTCCACGGTGCGGCAGGTGACCTGGTCGGGGACGGTGAGGTGGGTCGGAGCGAAGTTCAGCAGGGCGGCCACCCCGGCGTGGATCAGCGCGTCGGCGACGTCCTGGGCGTTGGCGGCGGGCACCGCGATCACCGCGAAGGTGACGTCGTGCTCGGCCACGACCTGGTCGAGCTCCGCGACGTCACGGACGACGTGGCCACCGACCTCGGTCCCGACCTTCTCCGGATCCGCATCCAGCAGCGCGACGACCTTGAACCCGCGGCGGTCGAAGCCCTCGTAGCTCGCGAGCGCGCTGCCCAGGTTCCCGACGCCGATGATGACCACGGCCCGGTCGTCGGTGAGCCCGAGCACACCGGAGATCTCGGTGGTCAGCTCCGCGACGTTGTAGCCCACGCCCCGGGTGCCGTAGGTGCCGAGGAACGACAGATCCTTGCGGACCTTCGCCGAGTTCAGTCCGGATGCCCGGGCCAGGTCGTCGGAGGACAGGGTGAGGGTGCCCGCCTCCGAGGCCTCCACGAGCGCCTGCAGGTAGCGGGGCAACCGCGCCACCGTGGCTTGCGGGATCCGCCGGCCCTCGTCCACGTCGCCCCCCTCGGCAGCACGCTCACGTGACGCGCGACCCCCGCAGGCTAGGTCGTGCGACGGCTGCGGCCCAACCGGGGACCGGCGCGTGCGGCGCGCACCGCACGCCGCACCACCCCCCGCGGCACCTCGCCCTCCGCCACCTCGACGCCGTCGACGGCCACCACGGGGACCCGGAGCCCGAACCGTCGGACGAGGTCGTCGTCGGTGTCGATGTCCACGAGCCGGACGCGGGCACGCCGAGCCTCACGGGCGACCACGGCCTCGGCACGGCGGCACAAGCCACACCGGTCCCGCGTGTACACGACGACCTCGGGTGCGGTCACCCGCCGTCCTCACGCAGCGCCACGCGGCGGATCTTGCCGGTGGCGGTCGTGGGCACGTGGTCTCGGACCTCGATGCGTGACGGGCACTTGTAGCGCGCGAGGTGGACGCGGCACCGCGCCTCCAGCGCGTCGACGTCCACCTCCTGCCCGGGCAAGGGGACGACGTAGGCGACCAGCGCCTCACCGGTGAGCGGGTGCGGTTCGCCGACGACGGCGGCCTGCGCCACGTCGCCCGAGCCCAGCAGGACGCGTTCGACCTCGCGGGGGTAGACGTTGAAGCCGTTGACGATCACCAGGTCCTTCAGGCGGTCGACGAGGTGGAGCAGGCCGTCGTCGTCCCAGATCCCGACGTCGCCGGTGCGCAGCCACCCGTCGGGGGTGAGCGCCGCGGCCGTCGCCGCGGGGTCGTTCCAGTACCCCTGGAAGACGTTCGGGCCACGGACCCACACCTCACCCTCGTCGCCGGGCTCGACGTCGCGGCCGTCCTCGCCGACGAGCCGGAGCTCGATCCCCGGGAGCGGCAGCCCGACCGAGCCGGGCGCCGGCGCGGGCGCCATCGAGGTGGCGGCGACGCTGGGCGAGGCCTCGGTCAGGCCGTAGCCCTCCTCGATCGTGATCCCCGTCAGCTCCCGGAACCGCTCGATCACCGCGACCGGCAACGGTGCCGCGCCGGACACCGCCAGCCGGACGGTGCTGAGGTCGGCGTGCTCCAGGCCCCCGCCCTGCACCCACGCCACGTACATCGGCGGGGCGCCGAGCACGACGGTGACCCCGTGGTGCGCGATGGCGTCGAGGCAGGCCGCGGGGTCGAAGCGTTCGACCAGCACCATCGTCGCACCGGCGGTGATGGACGCGCCGAGGCCGACGTTGAGCGAGTAGATGTGGGCGAGGGGCAGGACCAGCAGGATCGTGTCGTCGGCCGACACGTGGAACCGGCCGGCCAGCGACTGGTCCTGGTTCGCGGCGAGGTTGCCCCGGGTGAGCATCGCGCCGCGCGGGCGCCCGGTCGTCCCCGAGGTGTAGACCAGGGCCGCGAGGTCGGCGTGGGAGCGCTCCACCCGGGCCGGCTCGTCGGCAGCGTCACGCAGCGCCTCCCACACGCCGTCCGGAGCGGCCCCAGCACCGGCGGCGTCGGTGTCGGCAGCGATCACCCGCACGCCGGGCAGCGCATCCTGGTCGCGCAGCGCGAGCACGTCGTCGAGGCGTTCAGGCCCGACGATCGCCACCTCGGCGCCGCTGTCGGCGATCGCGAACCGCAGCTCGTCGGGGGCCAGCCCGGGCAGTAGCGGCACCATGGCGGCTCCGGCCCGCAGGACCGCGGCCGCCACCTCGACGAAGGTCGGGGTCGTGCCCAGCACGAACGCGACCCGGTCCCCGGGGCCGATGCCGAGCCCCTGGAGCGCCGCCGTCGCGGCGTCCACCCGCGCGTGCAACTCGCCGTAGGTCCACGTGCCACCGTCCCACCGCAGCGCGGGGTGGTCGGGGCGCGTCGCGGCGGTGTGGCGCAGGCGCGCGGCGACGTCGACAGGGAGCTCAGCGGAGCGGTTCGGCATCGCGACGCCTCGGCAGGGACGACCGTCCCGAGCCTACTGCGGACCCGCCGCGCCGCGGCGGGCCATGGGACCGCCGTCCGCCGGACGGCCCGCGTCACCCGGGAGCGCTGGCGGAGCGGAGCCGGGTCCACCCCGTCCGGATGGTCACGCAGAGGGTTCAAGCCAACACGCTGGGTCGCCGATGGTCCGGGTAGCGGCCAGCGGTGGCCGCCCGACGGCCCCCAGGAACCCCGATGTCACTCACCACCTCCCGCCTCCGGGCCCGCACCTCGCTGCTCGTGGTGCTCGCCCTCGGGCTGCTGGTCGCACCGCCGACGACGCCGGTGGCCATGGCCGACAGCGGGATGGAGGCCTCGTTCGTCGCGAAGCTCAACGCCGAACGGACCAGCCGCGGGCTCCCCGCCCTGTCCACGAACGGGTCCCTGACCTCGGTGGCGCGGTCGTGGAGCCAGACGATGGCCAGTGAGGGCAAGCTCTACCACAACCCCAACCTCGGGTCGCAGGTCAGCGGGTGGGCCGCGGTGGGCGAGAACGTCGGGCGGGGCCCGAGCGTCGACACCATCCACGCCGCGCTGATGGCCTCCGACGGGCACCGCCGCAACATCCTCGGGCAGAGCATCGAACGCGACTGGACCGAGGTCGGGGTCGGGGTGGTCGTCACCGACGGGATCGTGTACGTCACCCAGGTCTTCCGCCTCCCGTCGGGGGCGTCCTCCTCGAGCGACTCGTCGTCGGGCGGATCCTCATCGAGCGGGTCCTCGTCGGGGAACTCGTCCTCCGGGAGCTCGTCCTCAGGGAGCTCGTCCTC
>SKNO01000082.1 GCA_007120465.1 Nitriliruptoraceae bacterium | reverse complement strand
GATCTGGCGGGCGAGCGCCGCCCGCGCCGCGTCCACGTCCGCAGCCACCGCGACGCGGACGTAGGTGGCCACCTCGACGTCCGTCCGGGCTCGACCGGCCGCCTCGGCGGCGTCGCGGACGCGCTCCCCCGCGCGCCCCACCTCCTCCGGGCTCGCCCAGTTGAGCAGTACCCCGTCGGCTTGGCGACCGGCGAGGTCCAGCATCCGTGGGCCCATCGCGGCGAGGTAGCGCCGGGTCGGTGGCGGCAGCGGGGACACCTGCAGGCGCAACCGCTGCGAGCGCAGCACCTCGCCGTCGACGTCGCTCTGCTCGCCCGCGTCGAGCGCCGCGAGGATCGCGAGCATCTCGTGTGCCGCCGTCCGCGGCTTGACGACCTCGGCCCCGTGCCACGGCCCCATCGTCGCCGGGTGGCTGACGCCCAGCCCCAGCAGGAAGCGACCCCCGGACGCCTCCTGCAGGGTGGCGGCGGCCATCGCGAGCTGTGCCGGGCTGCGGGTCCAGATCGGGACGACCCCGACCCCGACCTCGAGGTCGGTGGTGGCCGCCGCCCACGCCTGGCACAGCAGCAGCGCATCGCGGCCACGGGCCTCGTTGGTCCACAGCGAGCGGAACCCCGCGGCCTCGACGTGACGGGCGAGCATCTGCTGCACCGGGACGGGCAGGTCCTCGCTGATGCCGATGCTCAGGTCCATCACGGTGCCTCCAGGGTGGGGTCGTCGGGCTCGAGCAGCACGAGCAGCTGTTCCTGCCACCACCCGAGGTGGTCCATCACGGCGAGACGGTACGCGAGCGGGTCCTCCGGCGGGATCTGGTCACGGTCGAGGTCCTCGACGCCGACGCGCGCGCCGATCGCGAGCCGGAGGTCGTTGAGGACGCCGAGCACCAGCAACGGTTCGTCGTCGACGAGGTCGACCCGCAGGCGTCCACGGTGGGGCTCGCAGCGGTCCAGGATCGCGACCAGCGCCTCCAACCCGGCCTGCCGCGATGCCAGGAGGTCGTCGCGCAACAGGCGCCGCACCTCCGCGTCCTCCTCGTCGTCGTCGGCCACCGCACGCGGGAACAGGCGCGCGATGACCGGATCGTCCTCGTCGCCCTCCTCCAGGGTGGTGCGGATCCCTTCGTGGAGCGCGCGAAGTAGCTCCACCTCAGCGGGTTCGAACCGGGCCTCGATCACGTCCCCGTGGCGCTGGAACACCCGCGGCACGTCACACCTCCCTGCGGGGTCGCCGGCCCTCCGAGCTCACGCGCGCTCCATCGTCGCGTGGAGCCCGTAGCCGTGGAGCTGCTGGACGTACATCTCCGCCCGCTCCCGCGGCTCGGACGCGACCACGGCCTTGCCGAGGTGGTGCACCTCGAGCATGAGCTTGCGTGCCACCGGCTCGGGGTAGCCGAACACCCGGCGGAACACGAACACCACGTAGGACATCAGGTTGACCGGGTCGTCCCACACGACGACGTTCCACGGGCGTGCCTCGTCCTGGCGCTCGTCGACGTCCGGTGCGGGCTCGCGGACCGGCGCCTCGGGCGACGCCGCGGGCACGGAACCGCCCGGTGACCCGACGAGGGTGCGGGCGGACACGGCGGGCTCCCGGTGCTACCGGCGGCGACGGCGAGCCATGCGACGCTGCCGCTCCCGCTCCTCGAGCTCCTCCCAGGTCGGTGGCGCCGCCATCGTGCGCCCGACGGGGTTGTCCGCGGGTGCCTGCTTGACGACCCGGACCTGGCGCGCCGAGGACCGGCCCCGCTCGCTCTGCTCCACCTCGAACTCGACGTGATCGCCGGAACGCAGCGTGTCACCGCTGACCTCGTCCCCGCTGACGTACAGCTCCTCGCCGCCGTCGGTGATGACGAAGCCGTAGTTCTTGTCGGGGTGGAAGACCTTGACGTGTCCGTGGGGCATGGGAGGAGCTACCTCGCGAGGTGATCGGGAAGGTTGGAACGGTCGGCCGGTCCCAGGCTGGTCCGGACGACCGCGGCTCGGCCGGTGAGCGTAGCGGGTCGGGGTGGGGGCCGGGAACGCTGCGCTCACCCCTGTGCGGCCGCCCAGACGCGCGCGGCCTCCTCGACGTCCTCGAAGGCTCCGGCCGTCAGTGCATCCACGGGGGTCGTCCCGTCCAGACGGCGTTGCGCGGTGACGAACCAGCGTGCGGCGGCCTCGTCGCTGACCCACCCCTGCAGGACGCGCAGCACGTCCACCGCGGCCTCCACCGGGGTGCGCTCCGCGGCGGTGTCGGTCACGTCCGCCGTCGCCAGGCGGTCCACGGCCTCGTCGCCGACCAGCGCGCGAAGCTCGAGTTCGTCATCCAGGGGGTCGTCGCGGTACATCAGCGGCCCTCACGCAGCCGGACGTGCTCCTCCTCGCACTCCGTGACGAAAGCCTCGGCCGCGGCCTCGCGGTCCGGGAGCGCGGCGAGCTCCTCGCCGATCACCGCGAGCCGCGCCTTGATGGCCTCCGCGAGGAGCGGGTCGGTGTGGCGCAGCGGTCGGCGCAGGCGGGGGTCGACGGTGTCGGCGAGCGCGTCGCCCTCAGAGCGGAAGCGACGGAGCCGACGGGCCTCGGCGTGGAGGAACTCGCCGTACCGCCGGATCCCGTCGAGCTCCTCGCGGGCGCGCAGCAGCGTGAAGTAGGCAGCCTCGACCTCGTCGCGCGGCATCGTCAGTCCTGCGCCTCCGCGCGGCCCTTCAGCCCGGTCAGGCCCTGATCGAGGATCGTGCGGGCGGCACGCTTCTTCATGAACCCGGGGACGGGCAGGTCCACGTCCACCGCGAGGGAGTAGGTCACGTGGGTGCCGTCCCCGTCCTCGGTGAGCTCGTAGGCGCCGTCGAGCTGGGACAGGAGCTCCCCCTCGATCAGGTGCCACCGGATGTCGTAGCCGTCGTAGCGGTACTCGATCGTGTAGGTGATCTCGGCGACCTTGGCGTCCACCCGGAACCAGGCCTGGTGCGGGTACCCCTCCTCCGTGGTGGCGAGCACCTGGGTCTCCTCGACCCCGTCGGTCCACTCCGGGTAGGCCTCCACGTCGGTGATCACGTTCCACACCGTGTCGATCGGCGCGGCCACCGTGGTCGCGTCCGACACCTTCTCGCCCATCGCGGCCTCCTGTGACCGGCCAGCGCCGTGCACGCGCCTCGTGCTCGTCGGACCGCGAGCCTACCCGCGGCTCAGGACCGCTCGGCGTCCTGCACCTCCGTCGCGAGGCGCGTGACCCCCGCCTCGAGCTCGCGCAGGGCGCGCACGTCCCGGGCCACCTGTCGGCGCCGCCGCCGCAGCTCCTCGACGGCCTCGCCGAGACTCTCCGCGCCGTCCTCCGGCCAGGCGGGGCACACCGCCCGGTGGTCGCACCAGTCGCACAGGCGGTTGGGCGTCGGCTCGTAACGCTCCTCGCGGATCGACGCCGCGACGTCCAGGATCGCCGTGCGCGCCGCCTCGAGGTCGAGCTCCTCGACCGGGACCCGGACCTCGACGCCCGGCACCACGAAATCGAGGCAGACGGTGGCGGGCAGACTCCCGAACAGGTGCCGGCACGCGAGGGCATAGATCGCGAGCTGCAGTGAGCCCGCCACCCGCGCCCGGTCCTTGACCTTGCGGTTGGTCTTGTAGTCGATGACGTGGAAGCGACCATCGTCGTCGACGTCGACCCGGTCGATGGAGCCCACCACCACGGCCTCGAAGCCGATCGGCAGCTCGAACCAGGCTTCGGTCGTCGCCGGGAGGCGGTAGGCGTCGCCGACGCGCCGGTGGTAACGGCGCAGCACGTCCTGGGCGTGCCGGTAGTAGGACAGCTGCTCATCCCGCGGCAGCTCCTCGAAGCCGGTGGAGTCCCACGCCTCGTACAGCCACCCGAGCAGGTCGTCCTCGCTGGGACGGTCCGGCAGCTTGCGGTCGTAGAACGCCTCGAGCGCCGCGTGGATCGAGCTCCCGAAGGAGAGCGCCGGGCCGGGGACCGTCGGGAGCCGGTCGACGTAGGCGTAGCGGAACCGTCGGGGACAGTTCTGGTAGGTGTCGATCCGGCTGAAGGACAGCCGTACCCGGCCCTGGCCGTCGATCAGCGGCGGGGTCGCGGGCTCGAGTTCCCCGTACGCCCCTGGTGGTTCGGCTTCGACGTCGAGCAGGCGCAGCACGCCGTCGGGGTCGCTCGGGGCGGGCGCGGGCTCCGGCGCCGCCGCGGTCTCGTCCGGTTCGCTGGTCATGGTGGGGAGCGTAACGGCCGCTCCCCGCCTGCCGGCATCACCCCGCCGCGGTCCGGACCTCGGCGATCAGCGCGAGGACCTGGTCGTGGAGGAGACCGTTGGTGCTCAGGGCGTCGCCACCGTCGGCCGTGGGCCGCCCATCAAGGGTCGTGAACCGGCCGCCAGCAGCCTCCACCACGACCTTCACGGCGGCGAGGTCCCACAGGTTCACCTCGGCCTCCACGGCGACGTCGGTGCTCCCCGCGGCGACCAGGCAGTGCTGCCAGAAGTCGCCGTAGCCGCGCTGCCGGCCCGTCGCGGCGCTGAGCGACGGGACCAGCCCGGCGAGGCCCTTCGGGGCGAAGTAGTGGAGCCCGCCGAAAGCCACCTCGGCGGCGGCGAGGTCTGTCCGGTCGCTGACCCGGATCTCCCGACCGTCCTGTCGGGCGGGTCCCCCGTGCCGGCCGTCCCACCGGCTCGTCAGCGCCGGGGCGGAGACCACGCCGGCCACCTCGACGCCGTCGACCTGCACGGCGATCAGCGTGGCGAAGATCGGGTTGCCGCGCACGAAGTTGGTCGTCCCGTCGATCGGGTCGATGATCCAGGTCGGTGCATCCGCCGGGCCGTCCCGGCCGTCCTCCTCCCCCAGGACCGCGTGGTCCGGGAAGCGGCGGCGGATCTCGCGGCGCAGGGTCCGCTCGACCTGCTCGTCGATCGCCGTCACCCAGGTGCCGTCGGGCTTCGTGCTGACCTCGAGGTGGCCGCGGAAGGCCGGCAGGGTGAGCCCGTCGGCGAGGTCCGCGAGATCGTGCGCGACGGTGATGAGCTCGGCGGGCTCCGGGACGACCCCGGCGCCGACGCTCACCAGTCGAAGCCCGCGTCGTCGAAGCGCAGGATGATGTCGTTGGGCTGGACGGTCAGGGTCACCTCTTCACGCGGTACCCACAGCGGGATGCACGGGCCCTGTCCGGCGTGACCCATCAGGCAGATCAGCAGCTGTCCCTCGTCGTCGAGCCCGATGATCTGCCGGGCGTAGCTGATCAGCTCGATGAAGTCGGCGGAGCCGGCGCGCCGCTTCTGGTACGCCGTCGCCCAGCGGGCCTCGGACCGGCCGTAGTTGACGATCATCTGGCCCGGGGTGAGCTTGGTGATGCCGTTCAGGGAGCGGACCACCTTGAGCGGCTTGTCCTGCTTCTGCGTCTTGCCCACCCGCACGGCCGCGTCGGGCTGCGAGAGGCGACCGGGGAGGTCCTCGAGTTCGAAGTTGCCTGCGGCCTGGGCCGCCTTCTGGCGTTCGACGGGGACCTGGACCTCGATCTTGGTGGCCACGTACGGCTCCTTGCCGGGTGCGCGCGCGTCGTTCAGGGACCTGAGAGCGTATCCACGTGTGGTGGCGCACGCCGTGGCCGTCCGCGTTCGTGAAGGTTCCCGCCCGCATGTTGGCGCGATGCTGCACGGAACCCGCGGTACCCCCGACCGGATTCGAACCGGCGTCACCACCTTGAAAGGG
This sequence comes from Nitriliruptoraceae bacterium, assembly GCA_007120465.1. Lineage (GTDB taxonomy): Bacteria > Actinomycetota > Nitriliruptoria > Nitriliruptorales > Nitriliruptoraceae > CSSed11-175R1. Next base: position 2,031 of record SKNO01000082.1, on the reverse strand, counting down.
TGGGATCCTAGACCGCTGGACGACGGGGGCACGCCGGGTCGCCCCGGTCGCCGCGAGGCTACCGGTTCACCCCGAGCCGTTGGTAGCCGACCGACCGTTGCGCCAGGCCCCGATGCCGACCGCGAGCACGAGGCCCAGCAGCGCCAGCCGCGTCACCCATCCGACGACGTCGCCGACCACGAGGTACGGGGTGACGGCGGTGACCAGGGGCACGTCGCGGCGGATGCTGGCAACCTCGAACAGGGGGGTCGCGTCGTAGACGTTCCCGTCGGGATCGACGAAGGCGGATGCCCCCGACAACGCCGCGTGCACCGCCCAGCGGCCCGTCTCGACCGCCCGCAGCCGCACCTGCGCGAGGTGCTGCGCCGGTTCGGCGGTGTCGCCGAAGGAGGCGTCGTTGGTGAGCGACAGCAACAGCTGCGCCGGCTCGTCGCCGGCCATCACGTTCTGGCGGCTGACGTCGGTGAACAGCGTCTCGAAGCAGATCACGACGGCCAGCCGGACGCCCTCCGAGGTCGTGAGCTGCTGCGGCTCGCGACCCGGCAGCGCATCGCGTGGGACCTGCTCGAGCGGCGGGAACCACTCGAGCAGCGGCCGTGCGGGGATGTACTCCCCGAAGGGCACGAGTCGGCGCTTGACGTAGCGCTCCTCCTCCGCGAAGGCACCGTCGAAGCGCAACGCGGTGATGTACCGCTCGTCGGCGGCGTTCTCGGCGTCCATCGTCGCCCCGGCCAGGAGTTCGCCGGCCACGTCGACCGCGTCCTCGACCAGCGGCGCGAGGCGGCGTCCCCGATCGGTGGTGGGGTCCTGGTCGATGCTCGACTCCGGCCAGATCGTGAGGTCCGGTCGGGGGCCGTCCCCGATCGCCGCGATCGTCTCGTCGCGCATGTTGGTCGTCACGTGCAGGGGCCGGTCCGGGACCGTCTCCTCCCACTGACGGATGTCGTGGCCCTGCACCGCCAGGACGTCCAGCGTCCCCTCCTCGGGTGGTGCTTCGATGGTGATCAGGATCGAGGCCAGCAGGCCGGTGACGAGCAGGGCGATCGGGAGCCGCGCCGAGCTGAACCCGCCCTCCATCGCCCGGGCACCGTGCTCGCGGAGGTGGTGGACGACCACCCGGACCGCGACCGCCGCCGCGATACCGATCAGCACCACGAGGAAGGTGATGCCCCGCCCACCGAGGATGCGCGCGAGTGGCAGCATCCACGAGCCCTCGACGTGGGCGTAGGCGAGCCCGCCCCACTCGAAGCCGTTCAACGGCACGATCCCCCGCCACGCCTCCACACCGGTGTAGATCGTCGCGGCGAGCAGCGGGAGCAGGCGGTGGTCGAGGACCCAGCGGAGGACCACCCCCAGCACGGCGAACCAGGCAGCCTGCACCAGCACGAGCAGCGACCAGCCAAGGACCCCGGCTGGCGCGACGATCAACCAGGACAGCATCGGACCGAAGGCGACGATCCCCGTGACGCCGCCGATCCAGGCGGCACGCACCCACGGCCGTCGCGGCGTCTCGTCGCTGCAGTCGGCCCACAGCGCCGCGATCAGCAGCGGGGGATGCAGGAAGGTGAGCCACCACCAGCCGACCGGCGGATGCGCGGCGAGCAGGGCCAGACCGGACGCCGCAGCGAAGAGCGGCGCCGCGAGGCGGGAGACGGTCACACGCAGTCGCGACAGAGCATGGCCTTCGGGTCGGCGAGCTGGGTCTCGCGCATGGCCAGGTTGCAGCCACGACAGACGAACTCCCCGTCGCGGATCCCGTCGATCTCCTCGCCCTCGGGCTCCTCCTCGCCGGTTACGGCCGCGGCGAGATCGTCATCGTCGTCGAAGGCGGCGTCGGGGGGGACGACGGCCGACTCGAGCGTCTCGGTCTCGTCGTCATCGCCCTCGTCGGCCGCCTCGGCGACCGCGAGGTCCTCCGCGTCCTCCTCCGACTCGCCGAGTTCCGCGGTCTCGTCGAGCTCCTCGACCTCGTCCTCGTCCTCGAAGGCCTCCTCGAACGCGTCCTCCTCGAGGTCGGGGTCCTCGAGGTCG
>SKNO01000099.1 GCA_007120465.1 Nitriliruptoraceae bacterium | reverse complement strand
GCTGCCGCTATCGGCGTGCCGATCGGCGCCTACGCGGGGTTCAAGGGCGGTCGCATCGACGGGATGTTGATGCGCACCACCGACCTCTTCCTGGCGTTCCCGTCGCTGCTGCTGGCGATGGTGATCACCGCGCTGCTGGGCCGTGGACTGGTGAACGCCGCGATCGCGCTGGTCGTCTCGTGGTGGCCCTGGTATGCGAGGTTGGTCCGCGGGATCGCGGCCAGCCTGCGGCAACGCCCCTTCGTGGAGGCTGCACGGGCCATGGGGGTGCGTGACCGGGTGATCGTCTTCCGCCACATCATCCCCAACGCGACCTCTCCCGTGCTGGTCCAGGCGACCATCGACCTCGGCATCGTGATCCTCGCGATGGGCGGTCTCGCGTTCCTCGGACTCGGGACCCAGCCACCACACGCCGACTGGGGACTGATGATCGCCGAGGGGCGTGGTCACATGCTCGACCTGTGGTGGCTCGCGACCTTCCCCGGCATCGCCATCTTCGTCGCGGTGATGTGTTTCAACGTCGTCGGCGACGGCCTCCGTGACGTCCTCGATCCGCGGGAGCACCGGTGATGGCCGACACGATCCTCGAGATCGAGGACCTGCACGTGACGTTCGACACGCCACGGGGGTCGCTGCACGCCCTGTCCGGCGTCGAGCTGGCCGTGCGCCGGGGCGAATCGGTCGGGCTGGTCGGCGAGACCGGCTCGGGCAAGACCGTGACGGCACTGTCAGCACTCGGGTTGCTGCCCCCGACCGCGACGGTGTCGGCGAGCCGACTGGTCGTCGGTGACCTCGACCTGACGACGGCCGCACCCCAGGAGGTCCGCGCTCTGCGCGGACGCACCGCCGCGATGATCTTCCAGAACCCGGACACCTCGTTGAACCCCGTGTTCACCGTCGGACAGCAGATCGCGGACGTGGTCCGACGACACCGTGGGCTCAAGGGTCGGGCGGCGCAGCAGCAGATCCTGGCGGCGCTCGAGGAGGTCGGGCTCCCCGACGTTCGGCGCGTCGCGGGCTCGTACCCGCACGAGCTGTCCGGGGGCATGAAGCAGCGCGTGATGATCGCGATGGCGCTGTCGTGCGAACCGGAACTGCTCGTCGCCGACGAGCCGACGACGGCCCTCGATGTCACCGTGCAGGCCCAGATCCTGGAGCTACTGCGTGACATCCAGCACCGTCGGGACCTCTCGATCCTGCTCGTGACCCACGACCTCGGCGTCGTCGCCGAGGTCTGCGACCGGGTCGGCGTGATGTATGCGGGCCGGGTCGTCGAGATCGGTCCGACGGCCTCAGCGCTCGGTGCGCCCCACCACCCCTACACCCGCGGGCTGCTCGCCGCACTTCCCCGGCCCGGAAGTGGCCGCCGGCGGCTGCGCGCCATCACCGGAACCGTGCCGAGCAACCCCGGAGCGGTGCGCGGCTGTCCCTTCGCTCCCCGTTGTCCGGAGCGGTTCGACCGGTGCGACGAAGAACCCGCCCTTGACCCCCCGAGCGAGGAGCACCAGCATGCCTGCCACCTCCCCGCATGACCTCGCGGGTCCTGAGGTCGGGACCTCCCCGCTGCTCGAGGTGACGGACCTCGTCAAGCACTTCCGCCTGCCGGGTGGCTGGCTCAGTGGGCAGCGCAAGGTGCTCCGGGCCGTCGACGGCGTGTCCTTCGAGATCCCGCGGGGCGAGGTGTTCGGCGTCGTCGGTGAGTCCGGCTGCGGGAAGAGCACCCTCGGTCGCCTCCTGCTGCGCCTGCTGGATCCGACCTCCGGGACGATCCGCTTCGACGGGACCGACATCAGCCAGCTGAGTGGCCGCCGGCTGCGCGACATCCGGCCACGCATGCAGGTCGTGTTCCAGAGCCCCCAGTCCTCGATGGATCCTCGCTTCCGCGTGCTCGATGCGGTGTCGCAGCCGCTGATCACCCACGACGTCGTCCCCCGCCACCAGCGTCGCGAGCGGGTGGTGGAGCTACTGACGCAGGTGGGCCTCGGAGAGCAGCACCTGGATCGCTTCCCCCACGAGCTGTCTGGCGGCCAGTGCCAGCGGGTCGCGGTCGCTCGCGCGCTGGCACTCGCTCCCGAGCTGCTCGTGCTCGACGAGCCCACCTCCGCGCTCGACGTCTCCGTGCAGGCTCAGACGCTCGAGACCTTGCTCGACCTGCGCGAGCAGCACGCGCTGACCTACGTGTTCATCTCGCACGACCTCGGGGTGGTCGAGCACGTCTCCGACCGCGTCGCCGTGATGTACCTCGGTCAGGTCGTGGAGCTCGGCGACGCCGAGCAGGTCCTGCAGTACCCCCATCACCCTTACACGCAGGCGCTGCTGAGCGCCACGCCATCCCCCGACCCCCACCAGCAGCGGGAGCGGATCGTGCTCGAGGGAACCGTCCCCTCGGCGATCGATCCGCCATCCGGCTGCCGCTTCCACACCCGCTGTCCGATCGCCGTTCCGGAGTGCGCGACCCGCGCCCCGGAGCTGCGCACCTTGCCCGACGGATCTCAGGTGGCCTGCCACCTGGCCTGAGGGCCCGCGAAGGAGCAGAGACCCATGACCACCAGGTTCGGTATCGCTGCGGTGCAGATGGCACCGGTCCCGTGGGACCCCGAGGCCACCGCCGCCAAGATGCGCACCGTCGCCGAGCAGGTGGCTCGGTCGTTCCCGTGGGTGGACATGCTCGTCTTCCACGAGCTTGCGGTCATGGGCTTGACGCAGTTCTCCCCGCCGGAGGACGGGCGCAACCCGCTCGATTCGGCGCAGTCGGTCCCCGGCCCGCTCACCGAGGAGCTCGCGGCAACGGCGCGTGCGACCGGTCTGTGGCTCGTGCCGGGTTCGATGTGGGAGCGTGACGGTGACCAGGTGTACAACACCGCCCTCGCGATCTCTCCCGAGGGGGAGCTGGCTGCCCGGTACCGCAAGATCTACCCCTGGCTGCCTCACGAGGCGCACATGGACACGGGCTCCGAGTTGTGTGTCTTCGATGTGCCGGGTGTGGGACGGTTCGGTCTGTGCATCTGCTACGACTCCTGGTTCCCGGAGGTCATCCGCAACCTCGCCTGGATGGGTGCGGAGGTGATCCTGCGACCGACGATGACGCCGACCTCCGACCGGCCCCAGGAGCTGGTCCTCAGCCAGTCGCACGCGATCTTCAACCAGTGCTACGTCATCGATGTCAACGGCGTTGGGCCGTGGGGCGGCGGACGGTCCCTGATCGTCGACCCGGACGGGCGGATCCTCCAGGAGGCCGGGCAGGTCGAGACCATCCTCACCGAGGCGCTCGACCTCGACCGTGTCCGCTGGACGCGTGAGCACGGGACCCTGGGACTGTGCCGGACGTGGCAGCAGTTCCGCTCCACGCCGATGAGTTGGCCGATGTACCACGAGGCGTGCGGATGCAGCCCGGCAGAGGAGGTCGCCACGCCGGCTGCCCCACTGCCGAACGGCGTGCTACCGGACAGGATCACCGTCGGCCAGGGTGACGGACACCCCGTTCGCCCCTGACGCCCGGGGCAGCTGCCCCTGACACGAGCCGCACCGCGGTCCGCTGGCCGTCGCGGCGGCCACCCGACCGCGACCGTAACGGGCGCTGCTGTGCGCCGATCCGAGGAGGACGCTCATGGACACCCACCTGTCCGATGTCTGGTTCCGGTTGACCGACCTCGAGGTCGTCTCCGGTTCCGGCGCCACCGTCACCACCGTCGCTGGCACCGAGTACCTCGACCTGACCTCCGGGATCGGCGTGGTGAACACCGGCCACTGCCACCCGGAGGTGGTCGCGGCCGTCCGTGAGCAGGCCGGGCGGTTCCTCCACGCGCAGGTGAACTGCTACCGCCACGACCGGCTGGAGCCGCTCGCGACCCGCCTGGCCGAGGTCACCCCGCCAGGCATCGAGCGGTTCTTCTTCGCGAACTCCGGCGCCGAAGCGACCGAAGCCGCGGTCAAGCTCGCCAAGCAGGCCACGGGCAAGCCCAACGTGATCGTCTTCCGGGGCAGCTTCCACGGACGGTCGCACCTGACGATGGCGATGACGACCTCGAAGGCCGTCTACCGCGCGGGTCATGCGCCGCTGCCCTCCGGGGTCCTCGTCGCGTCGTTCCCCTACACGTTCCTCACCGACGAGGAACCGACCACCGCGGTGACTCGCTGCCTCGCGGACTTCGACCTGCTCCTCCGCACACAGACGGCGCCCTCGGAGGTCGCCGCCGTGGTCATCGAGCCGGTCCTCGGTGAGGGCGGGTACGTCCCGGCACCGCGAGCCTTCCTTGAGGGCCTGGCGGCACGGTGCCGCGACCACGGGATCCTGTTCGTCGTCGACGAGGTGCAGACCGGATTCGGGCGGACCGGGCGGATGTTCGCCATCGAGCACACCGACGTGCAGCCCGACATCCTGGTCATGGCCAAGGGCATCGCCTCGGGCTTTCCGCTGTCCGCGATCGGCGCGTCCGCCGAGGTGATGGACCGCTGGCCGGTCGGCTCGCACGGTGGCACCTACGGCGGCAACCCGATGGGGTGTGCCGCAGCACTCGCCACGATCGACGTGCTGACCGCACCTGGGTTCCTGGAGGCGGTCCACGCTCGTGGGCAGCGCTTCCTCGCCGGACTGGAGGAGCTGCGTTCGCACCACCCGTGCGTGGCGGAGAACCGGGGGATCGGGCTGATGCTGGCCACCGAGATCGTCGACGAGGAGGGCGCCCCGGACGCCACCCGGACCGCCGCGGTGCTGCGCCACCTGCTGGAGGAAGAGCGGGTGGTCGTCATGAGCTGTGGGCCCTTCGGTTCGACCGTGCGGTGGATTCCGCCGCTGGTGGTGGGCGACCGCCACCTCGACGGTGCCCTCGAGGCGTTCGATCGCGCGCTCACCGCCACGGCGCGGGTGGGAGCGGTCGCATGACGCAGATCCCGGTCCGGATCGACGGGGCATCGATCACCGCAGCGGAGGGGCTGCCGGTGATCGCGCCCTACGACGGGCGCCTGCTCGGCGAGGTCCCCGCATGCACGCCCGCGCACGTCGACCAGGCGGTCCGAGCGGCGCGGCGCGCGCTCGAGGAGGAGCCACTGCCGGCGTGGCGGCGAGCCGAGATCCTCGACCGGGCAGCCGAGGCCCTCGCGGACGAAGTGACCGTCGAGCGTCTCGCCAGGACCATCGCGCTGGAGGCGGCGAAGCCGATCGCCGCGGCACGGGCCGAGGTCGCCCGGGCGGCCTCGACCTTCCGGTTCGCTGCCGCGACGTGCCGCACGCTGGCCGGCGAGGTGCTCCCGCTCGATGCAGCGCAGGCCGGGGAGGGCCGCCTCGGGTTCACCCTGCGGGTCCCGGTCGGGGTGATCGGGGCGATCACCCCGTTCAACTTCCCGTGCAACCTCGTCGCCCACAAGCTGGCGCCGGCCATCGCGGCCGGGTGCCCCGTGGTGCTCAAGCCGGCCCATCAGACGCCCCTGTCGGGGATCGCGCTGGCCGAGCTGCTGCTGGACCGGTGCGGCCTCCCGGCGTCGTGGTTACACGTCGTGACAGGAGTTGGGCCGACCACCGGCGCCGCGCTGGTGGGGCACGAGGACGTCGCGATGATCACCTTCACCGGTTCGCCGACGGTGGGCTGGGCCATCCGCGCTGCGGCGCCGCGCAAGAAGGTCTCGCTCGAGCTCGGCAACAACTCACCCGTCATCATCCAGCCGGACGCCGACGTCCAGGGTGCCGCCACCGCCATCGCCGCGGCCGGGTTCGCGCATGCCGGGCAGTCGTGCATCTCCGTCCAACGCGTGCTCGTCCACCGCGAGGTCGCCGAGGCGCTCGAGGCGGCCTTGGTCGAGGCGGTCGAGGCGCTCGTCGTCGGGGATCCGCTGGACGAGGCCACGCAGGTCTCCGCGCTGATCGATGCCGACAACCGCGAGCGCGTCGTGGCATGGATCGAGGAGGCGGTCGACGGTGGGGCGGTGGTCGCTGCCGGCGGGAAGGTCGACGAGGCCGGGGTGCTCGCACCCACGGTCCTGACCGACGTCCACCCTGACATGCGGCTGTGTCGTGACGAGGTGTTCGGCCCCGTGGTCGGATTGACGACCTACGACGACGTCGAGGAGGCGTTCGCCCTGGCCAACGACACGCGCTACGGACTCCACGCCGGGATCTTCACATCGGACCTCGACGTCGCCCGGCGAGCGATCGAGGTGCTCGACTTCGGTGGGGTCATCGTCAACGACGTCCCGACCTGGCGTGCGGACCACATGCCCTACGGGGGGAGGCGCGACTCCGGCAACACCCGCGAGGGGCCGTGGTCCAGCGCGCTCGAGATGACCGAGGTCCGCTCAGTGGTCATAGCCTGACAAGAGAACTACCGCCGCTCGGGGCCCACACCCGGTCCAGCGCCTGACAGGATGTCCGCGGGCGTGTTGCCCCGGTCGATGCACGGCTTGACGCGCAAGGCCGGCAAGCCTGCCTTCGCTGTGGCATGGTCCTGATGCGACGCGACGGGGGGTTGTGAGCAGAACATGCTCAGCGGCCGCACACATGACTGCAAATGTTCGGTCCCTCCCCTGCCACGCCCCGGTGTGGCTGCGCCGGGTAGATGCCTGCTGGGGCAGTCCCTCCCGTCTGCTGACGCGCTCACACAGGACGTGATCGATAGCTGACCGCCGAGAAGTGCGCATTCTCGGAGGCCAGCCACCCCACGTCGTGGGTCGTCCGTCGGGTAGCTGCAACGGGCGTTGTCGCACGGTCACGAGCGGGTCTCGCCGTAGAACACCCGTCCTCCCTGCGTCAGCTCACGAGATGCGGGCGACGAGCGCGAAACGTTCGTCGTGTACCGGTCGGCCCCACAACTGCGGGTCGTCGCTGAGGTCGTGGACAGCGAACGACTCGACCAGCGGTGCGATCGCGGCGGTGAGGGTCGCGGTGTCGACTCCGGCCAGCCAGGGCAGCGCGGCTTCCAGTTCCGAGTCGCCCTCGTCGGTGGTGCCGTCAGGCTGGTCCCAGCGACCCTCGATCAGCACCAACGTCCCGCCCGGCCGCAGCAGTCGGGTCCAGGAGGCCAGCGCCCGGTGCGGGTTGGGCAGCGTCCAGAGCAGATGCCGGGCCAGCACCACGTCCACGGACCCACGCGCGAGCGGCGGATCGGCCGCGTCCCCATGCTGGAACTCGACGTCCACGCCGGCCGCCGCCGCTTTCGCTCGCGCAGCCCGAACCATCTCGGCGGACAGATCCACACCCTGCAGGCGGTAGCCCTCGCCTGCGAGGAGGACGGACAGCGTGCCGGTGCCACAGCCGAGGTCGGCCACCTCGGCCGGCGGGGCCGGCAGCCAGGACCGCAGCCGAACCATCCACGCGTCGCGGACCAGTGGATCCGACAGGCCGTGGTCCGGCTCGTCGTCGAAGCTCACCGCCTGCGCGTCCCAGAACCCAGCGACGCGATCGCGCACGTCCTCGGCCATCATCCCCCCTCGTGACGTCCACAACTTACTCACCCCACGTGGGCGCTGCGGAGACCGCTCGCACGAGTTCTGACGAGGACGAGGCGTGTCACAGCGGGTGGATGATCCGGGCGTATCCGCACGCTCGCTCTTCCGCCCGCCACTGGGCCGCTTGTGGCATCGTGGCGCTCGCGTCCGATGGAGTAGGCATCATGGTGAAACTCGAGCCGCTGGTTGCTGAGCACGCTGCGTGGCTCGGCGAGTTCCTGATCAGCGACCGCTGGCCCTTCCACGCGGGGACCGTGGACCAAGACCTCGTCACCGAACGGCTGCGTCACGGCT
>SKNO01000231.1 GCA_007120465.1 Nitriliruptoraceae bacterium | reverse complement strand
GCCTTCGGTGCCGGCGCGGCACTCGCGGCGGCCAGCCCGCACCCCACGGTGGGGATCCTGACGTACGCGGTCGGGACCGGCGTCGCCGGGGCGTGCACGCTCGCCCCGTTGGTGGCGACCGTCGCGGGCTGGTGCGTGCGGCGTCGCACCGCCGCCATCGGCATCCTCAGCGCGGGCAACGGGGTCGGCGCACTGCTCCTCGCCCCGTGGCTGGCCACGGCCGTGGACGAGCAGGGCCTGCGGACCACCTGGGCCCTGCTCGCCCTGGTCGGCACGGGCACCCTGCTGCTCAGCGCCGCGGCGCTGCGGACGCCACCGGGTGCACCGACCCGCGCGTCCGGCTCCCCCGGGCTCCTCACCGACCCGGCGCTGCGACGCTTCTACCTCGCCGGCGCGCTCGGCTCGGGCGGGGTGATCGTCTCACTGGCGTACCTGGTGCCGTACGCGGGGTCGCTCGGGCTCTCCCCGACCCGTGCCGCCGCGCTCCTCGGTGCGACGGGGGCGATCGGGATCGTCAGCCGGCTCGCCACCTCCGTCGTCCCTGCTCGGTCGGCGTTCCGCACCTACCGGGTGACCCAGTTGGTCGTCGCGGCGAGCGGTCTCGCCTGGGTCCTCGCTCCTGGCGACCCTCGCCTGCTGTACGTGTTCGTCGGGGTGTTCGGCCTCGGCAGCGGGCTGTGGGCCGCGCTGGCACCGCTGGTCGTCGCGGAGGCCCACCCTGAGCGGCTGGCCTCGCTCCTCGGCGTGCTCTACACCTCACCGGCGCTCGGCGGCGCGATCGGACCGCTGCTCGCGGGGGTCCTGCTGCGCTGCGCCCCGCTCGCGGCCGTGGGGTCGCTGCTCACGGTCTGTCTGCTCCTCGCCCACGGGGTCCTCCGCCCACTGTCGAAGCCGCTCGGACCATCCGCCGCTCCACCGAACCACGAGGAAGTCTGATGTCCATGACCATGACCAACCGGACCACCTGCACCTCCCTCGCGCGGCGCACCGCCGCGCTCCTGCTCCTCGCGACCCTGCTCACCGCCTGCAGCGCGGCGCTCGCCGACCCCGCCGACGTCGATCCACTGGCGGTCCGTGCCCCGGACGTCGAACTGAGCGACCACGCCGTGCGCCGCGCGGCCGCGATCGCGCTCGCCGACGCACGCTTCGCCGCACTCCTGGACGACACCCCGCACACCGTGGAGGAGGTGCGGCTGCCGCACCTCGACGCCCCTGGGGTCGTCGCCACCGTCGGGTTCGACGCGCCGGTCGACGAGGCCGACTTCCCGGTGGACATCTGCGCGATCGACACCGGCGATCCGGCGGCGCCGATCACCGGCATCGTCTGGTACCTCGTCGACGACGAGGTGGCCGCGGTCAGCCCACGGTGGGGCGACGACCTGACCTGTGGCTACTGACCCCGGCGATCGACCGTCGTCCCGGCCGAGGGCGAGGCGCGGTGCTTCAGCCCCCGACCTCGGCCGGGACGACGCCCGGAACGTCGCCGGGCAGGCAGAAGTCGTCGACGAGGACGGGGTCGTACCCACGCGCGGCGAGCAGCGACGCCGCCACCGTCGCACGTGCGCCCGTCGCGCAGTAGATCCACACCTGCCGATCGAGGGGGAGTTCGTCCGCCCGTTCGTCCAGCTCGTGGAAGGGGATGTGCACGGCGTCGGGGTGGTGGCCGCTGTCCCACTCCCACGCGTCGCGGACGTCCAGCACGACCCGCTCGTCCGCGGGCACCTCGGCCAGCGCCGCGAAGTTCGCCCGGTGGTAGGACCCGTGGCGAGCGTGCCCGTCGACCCCGAGCTCCCCGTAGCGCGCCTCACCGGCCAGCCGGTCGTACCCGATCCGCGCCAGCATCCGCTGCGCCTCGGCGATGTCGCGCGGGTCGTCGGCGACGAGCACGAGGTCGACGTCGAAGGGCACGACCCACCCGACGTTCTCCGGGAGGTCGTTGCGCACCTCGACGTTGACGGTCCCACGCAGGTGGGACCGGCAGAAGGCCTGCCGCGACCGCAGGTCGAGCACCCATCCACCGTCCTCGAGCACGCCGATCACGGCGTCGAGGTCGAGCGCCGCGGGGCTGGCCGGCTCGAAGCCGGTCGGGCCGAGTCGGTTCAGCGCTCCCATCTGCGCGTAGTAGGTCGGGTAGGGCGTCAGCCCGGCCAGCAGCTCCCGGACGAAGGTCTCCACGTCGTCGGTGACGAGGGCGGGGTTGTCCGCGCGCTCCTCACCGATCGTCGAGGACCGCTTGGCCGCCTGGGTCGCGGAGCAGTGGCTGCCGAACCCGTGCGTCGGGTGGACCTCTGCGTCGTCGGGGAGCTCGTCGGCCAGGCGCCGGACGGACCGGAACTGTGCCTCGGCGAGCTCCCGGGTGAGCGCCTCGTCGATCAGGTCGGGACGACCGACCGAGCCGAAGAGCATCGACCCGCCCGTGAACACGGCGACGGCCCGCCCCTCCGCGTCGCGCAGCACGTACGACAGGTGGGTCGGCGTGTGGCCGGGGGTGGCGACCGCCTCGACCGTCAACCCGCCGGTGGTGAGGACGTCCCCATCGCGTACCCCGTGGAAGGGGACCGCCATCCGCTCGTCGGCCTGGAGGACGTAGGTGGCACCGAGCCGGTCGGCCAGCGCCCACCCGCCGGTGACGTAATCGTTGTGGACGTGGGTCTCCAGCACGTGCGTGACCGTCACGCCGCGCTCGGCGAGCACGTCGATGACCCGGTCCACATCACGCTGCGGATCCACCACGATCGCGACGTCACCATCGGTCGCGACGTAGCTGCGGTCCCCGAGCGACGGGGTCTCGATGGTCACGATCTCGATCATCCCGGCCTCCCTGCTGGCCCTCGTTCCGCACGGTCGCGGGCCCCCGGGGCACCGGGGCCCGCGACGGGGATCACCCCTTCTGGATGCGGAAGCGGTAGGTGCCGTCCTGCTCGTCAGTGGCGATGAGCGCGTGTCCGGTCGCGGCCGCCCACGCCGGGATGTCCTGCAGCGAACCACGGTCCGTGGAGATCACCTCGAGGACCTCGCCGCTGCCGATCTGGTCGATGGCCTGCCGTGTGCGCACCACCGGCATCGGGCAGGCCAGCCCGCTCGCATCCAGCGTCTTCGCCACCTCGAGCATGGGTGCTCCTTCTCGTGTGCCTGCGTCGCGGTCACCCCGGCGCAGGGTCAGATGAACAGGTTGATCTGCGAGCGCTGCATGGCCGACATCGCGGCCGCCGCACCCAGCGGTTCCTCGATCCCGTCGATCAGGTCCTCCCGCGAGAGTCCCATCAGGTCCATCGTCATCTGGCACGGGGCCAGCTTCACCCCGAGCTCGCGGGCGGTCTCCAGGAGCTCCTCGGGGGGCGCGACCTTGTGCTTCGCCGCGATCGAACGCATCATCGCCGGGCCGGCGCCGGCGAAGTTGAGGTGGCTCAAGCGCTGGTTGTTCATCATGCCGAGCATCTTGGTCATCCAGTTGTCGCCCGTGACCTTCACCTCGGGGCGCTTCAGGGTGAACAGGCCCCAGAACGTGCAGAACATCGTCACGTCCATGCCGTAGGCGGCCCCGGTGGTCGCGAGGATGAACTGGGGCCAGACCTTGTCGATCTCCCCCGACCAGCACACGATCGTCATGCCCTGGGCGTCGTTGTTCGGGTCACCCATGTCACCGCTCCCGGTCGCACCGCTCCTCGGGACCCCGATGCGGGCGACCGCACGGGCGGACGCGCTCCCACGCGCCCACCAGGTCGCACCCGCCAGGTCCAGGGCCGTTGTAGTGCCCCTCGCGCAGGAAGGGAAGTATATGTCCGCACTTTATCGACCCTGCGCACAGCGGTGTACCTGGACCGCGCACCCGCAAGCCCGGTGATAACCCCGTCACTTGACCGAGCGGTCGAGGGGCGGCAGAGTGGACCTCACGTCGTTTGTCTGGACACCTTCGGGCGGCGGGCCCGCGATGTCCGGGACGCATCGGACGCGCCGAGATGCGATGATGGGACCGCCAGGATGGGAGCGCCATGACCGATCTGCACGCACCCCTACCGCTGGTCTCGCCTCCCGATCCGGCCGCGTCGCCGCGATGGGCCAAGATCATCGACCAGTCACGGTGCATCGGTTGCCACGCCTGCACCACAGCCTGCAAGTCGGAGAACGAGGTCCCGCTGTCGGTGTCCCGGACCTACGTGAAGTCCGTCGACGTCGGCACCTTCCCGGAGGCACGCCGCAACTTCCAGGTGACGCGGTGCAACCAGTGTGTCGACGCCCCGTGCGTCACCGCCTGCCCGACGAGTGCGATGTTCACCCGCGACGACGGCATCGTCGACTTCGACAAGCAGGCGTGCATCGGGTGCAAGGCGTGCATCGCCGCCTGCCCGTACGACGCGATCTTCATCAACCCGGAGGACCACTCGGCGGAGAAGTGCAACTTCTGCGCGCACCGACTGGATGTCGGCCTCGAACCGGCCTGCTCGGTGGTGTGCCCGGTCGAGGCGATCATCGTCGGTGACCTGAACGACCCCGACTCCAGGGTCGCCGAGGTGGTCGGGCGCGACCCCGTCCAGGTGCGCCGTCCGGAGAAGGACACCAAGCCGAAGCTGTTCTACAAGGGCGCCCACCAGTCGACCCTGGACCCGCTGGCCGCGGAGCGCCCCACCGGGGACATCTTCGCGTGGGCACAGCAACCGCCGACCGACCCCCACCACATCACGTCGGGTGCGGCGCCGGGGACCGGCAGTTCGTCGGCGGCGGCGATCGTCTCGTACGACGTCGCCCACAGCGTGCCGTGGGACTGGCGCGTCGGGCTCTACACGTGGACCAAGTCCATCGCCGCCGGGCTGTACCTCGTCGTGGCGGCCCTCGTGCTGTTCGGGGTGCTCGACGCGTCCAGCCCCCTGTGGACCCTCGCCACGCCGGTGGCGGCCGGTGCGTTGCTGTTCGCGACCGGCGCGGTGCTGGTCTGGGACCTCGAGCACCCGGCCCGGTTCCTCTACATCCTCACCCGGCCGCAGTGGCGGAGCTGGCTGGTGCGCGGCGGCGTGATCCTCACCGGGTACGCCGTCGTGCTCGCCACGCACTTCGTGCTCGCCCTGGCGGGTGCCACCGGCGCGCTGCCGTGGCTGACCATCGCCGGGCTCCCGCTGGCGGTGCTCGCCGCCGTGTACACCGCGTTCCTGTTCGCGCAGGCCAAGGCCCGCGACCTGTGGCAGAACCCGCTCCTGCCACCGCACCTGCTGGTCCAGGCCGTGATGGCCGGCGCCGCGATCGGCATCCTGCTCTCCGCGTGGCTGGAACCCGACCTGGTGGGCCCGCTCGCCCTGACGGTGGCGGGGACATCGGCGATCCACGTGCTGATGATCGTCGGGGAGGTCACGCTCCCGCACCCGACCGCGCACGCCCGTACCGCGACCCACGAGCTGACGTCAGGACGGTTCGCCGCACCCTTCCGGATCGGCGTGGTCCTGGCGGTACTCGCGGTCGCCGCCCCGCTGCCCGGAGCCGCCCTGCCGGCCGCGATCGTGGCGCTGGCGGGTCTGCTGCTGTTCGAGCACGCCTACGTCCAGGCCGGCCAGTCGGTCCCCCTGGCCTGACCCCTCGCCTGATCGGAGCCCCAGTGCGCGAGTCCATCGACGAGGTCGCGGCCCGGGTGTCGGCCGCCCGCGAGGCCACCGAGGCCCGCGGCGAGACCTTCTACCCCGGCCCCTCCCGCATCGACCTGGCCCACTTCCCGCCGAAGGAGCGGTGGGACGACTGGGTCGAGCTCGACAGCAAGGCGTGGCCGCGCCGGGTCGAGAAGCGCTACATGCTCGTGCCCACGACCTGCTTCAACTGCGAGTCCGCGTGTGGACTGCTGGCGTACGTCGACAAGGAGTCGCTGCAGGTCCGCAAGTTCGAGGGCAACCCGGAAGCACCGGGATCCCGCGGCCGCAACTGCGCCAAGGGTCCGGCGGTCCTCAACCAGGTCACCGACCCGGACCGGATCCTGCACCCGCTGCGTCGGGTCGGCGCCCGCGGGGAGGGCCGCTGGGAGCGGATCAGCTGGGACGAGGCCCTCGACGAGTTGGCCGACCGGATCCGTGCGGCCATCACCGAGGACCGCGCGAACGAGGTGATGTACCACGTCGGGCGCCCCGGCGAGGACGGCTTCACCGAACGCGTCCTCGGTGCGTGGGGCGTGGACGGGCACAACTCCCACACCAACGTGTGCTCGTCGGGTGGCCGGGCGGGCTTCCAGTTCTGGATGGGGATCGACCGCCCCAGCCCCGACCACGCCAACGCCGAGGTGATCCTGCTGATCTCCAGCCACCTCGAGACCGGGCACTACTTCAACCCGCATGCGCAGCGGATCATCGAGGCCAAGGCGAACGGCGCGAAGCTGGTGGTGATGGACGTCCGGCTGTCCAACACCGCCACCCACGCCACCCACTGGCTGGCGCCGTACCCGGGATCGGAACCGGCGATCTGCCTCGCCATCGCCAACCACCTCATCCGGACGAAGCGCTACGACCGCGGGTTCGTGCGGCGGTGGTGGAACTGGCACGAGTACCTCGTCGCCGAGCATCCCGACCGCGAACCCACCTTCGAGGTGTTCGAGGAGGTGCTCGCCGAGCTGTACGCCGAGTACACCTTCGCCTTCGCCGAGGCCGAGTCCGGCGTGGCCGCCGCGACGATCGAGGAGGTCGCGGAGCTGGTTGCCGACGCGGGCACACGGCTGTCGACCCACAACTGGCGCTCGGCCGCCGCCGGCAACGAGGGCGGCTGGCAGGTGTCACGGACCCTGTTCCTGCTCAACGCGCTGAAGGGCGCGATCGCGGTGCCCGGCGGGACCTACCCGAACGCCTGGAACAAGTTCGTCGCGACACCGATCCACGCCACACCGCACCCGGCAGCGTGGAACGAGCTGACCTACCCGCTCGAGTACCCGTTGGGGCAGAACGAGATGAGCTTCCTGCTGCCCCACTTCGTCGAGGAGGGACGCGGCACGATCGACACCTACATCACCCGCGTCTACAACCCGGTGTGGACCAACCCGGACGGGTTCGCGTGGATCGAGATGCTCACCGACCCCGACAAGGTCGGGCTGCACGCGGCGCTCACCCCGACGTGGAACGAGACCGCCTACTTCGCCGACCTGGTGCTGCCGATGGGCCTGTCCTCGGAGCGCCACGACATCACGAGCTACGAGCAGTACGACGGGCAGTGGATCTCCTTCCGCCAGCCGGTGCTGCGGACCGCGCGGGAGCGGCTGGGTGAGACGGTCACCGACACCCGCGAGGTCAACCCCGGCGAGGTGTGGGAGGAGAACGAGTTCTGGATGGAGCTGTCGTGGCGCATCGACCCCGACGGCGCCCTGGGCATCCGGCGGTTCTTCGAGTCCCGGGAGCAGCCCGGCGAGAAGCTGACCGTCGACGAGTACTACGGCTGGATGTTCGAGCACTCGGTCCCCGGGCTGAAGGACACCGCCGAAGCCGAGGGGCTCACCCCGCTCGAGTACATGCGCCGCTACGGCAGCTTCGAGGTGGCACGCGGCATCGGCCCGCTGCACGAGCAGCCGGTGGATCCCACCGAGCTGACCACCGACGTGCGCGTCGACCCGCACGGTCGGGTGTACTCGCGCGATCCGGCCCCACCCAAGATCAACAACGCCCCCACCGGCGCCCCCGAGCCCGACACCGACGGACGCCGGCCTGTCGGCGTCGAGGTCGACGGAGAGGTGCTGCGCGGCTTCCCGACCCCCTCGGGACGGCTCGAGTTCTACTCGTCCACGCTGGTCGAGTGGGGCT
>SKNO01000188.1 GCA_007120465.1 Nitriliruptoraceae bacterium | reverse complement strand
GTACCTCCCGCAGATCGGCGCGCGGCTGGGGGCGCGGCGAGCCGCGCTCGTGTTCGTCGACGCGGTCGTCCCGCCAGCCGCCGGCGCGCACCGGACCCCGCCCGGGCTGCGGTCCCTGCTCGACGAGCGGACCGTCGACGGGCGGCTACTGCCCTGGCTCGACTGGTGGCCGGAGGACACCGTCGCCGAGCTGCTCCCCGACCCGGCCGACCGGGATCGCCTGGCCGCGGAGCTGCCACGGCTGCCCCGCGACCTCTACGACGAGGCGATCCCCGTCCCCGACGGCTGGTCGGCCGGTCGGTGCGCGTACCTGCAGCTCAGCCCGGCTTACGACGCCGAGTACGAGCAGGCGGGCGAACGGGGCTGGCCGCGCACGCGTCTCGCCGGCACCCACCTGTCGATCCACACCGACGCCGAGGTGGTCCTCGCCGCCGTGGTCGGGCTGCTCGCCGAGCTCGGGTTCCCGCGGGACGCCTAGCATCGCGCCTCCCGTGCGAGGAGCCCCGCCATGGTCGACGACACCGGCGCACCGATCGACCGCTGCCTCGAACGCTGGCATGCCTACGCGCGGTCACCGTCCCCGGAGCAGCTCGACACGCTGCTGCACGACGAGGTCGTGTTCAGCTCGCCCATCGTGTTCACCCCCCAGCGGGGCAGGGACCTGACGGCCCTGTACCTCACGGCCGCGACGGCCGTGTTCATGGGGGCGGGTCCGCTCGCCGGGGAGGGCGGTGCCGCCGAGCCGGAGCGGTTCCGCTACGTCCGGGAGGTCCGCCAGGGCCACGACGCCGTGCTCGAGTTCGAGTCGACCATCGGCGACACCTACGTCAACGGCGTCGACATGATCACCTGCGACGACGCCGGGATGATCATCGACTTCAAGGTGATGGTCCGCCCCCTCCGGGCGATCGAGGCCGCCCACCAGGCGATGCGCGCCCTGCTGGAGCGGCACTCCCCCGGCTGACGGCCGGACCGGTCAGTGGAAGGGCAGGTACTCGTCGAGCTCCCAGTCGGTCACGAACCCCGCGAAGCGCTCCCACTCCGCCCGCTTGATGATCACGTGGTGCTCGACCAGCGCGCGGCCGACGGCGTCGACCAGGTCGGTGTCGGCCTCCAGCGCATCGAGGGCGTCGCGCAGCGTCGGGGGGCAGGTGACCGTCGCGTCGGCCGAGACGAGACAGTCCCCGGTCTCGGCGGGTTGCAGGTCCAACCCCTCCTCCACGCCCAGCCGGGCCGCCTGCAGCACCGTGGCGGCCGCCGTGTAGATGTTTGCGGCACCGTCGGCCATGCGGTGCTCCAGCCGGAGCGCGTCGCCCCGCTCCGGGCTGACCCGCACGGTCACGCCCCGGTGGTCGTAGCCCCAGTTGGCCCAGTAGCCGGTCAGGGTGCCGGGGCCGAGCCGCTTGTAGGCGTTGACGGTCGGGGCGAGCAGCCCGGTCATGCCCACGTGGTGCTCGAGCATCCCCGCGATCATCTGGCGGGCCACCTCGGAGAGGCCGTCCTCCGCTGCCTCGTCGTTGAGGACGTTGGTGCCGTCCGCGTCGGCGACGCTGACGTTGACGTGCAGCCCGGAGCCGCCCCGGTCCCCCAGCGGCTTGCCGAGGAAGGTGAGCAGCAGGCCGTGGCGGTGCGCGATCTCCCGGGCGAGGACCTTGAACAGGAACGCGTCGTCGACCGCGCGGAGCGCGTCGTCGTAGTGGAGGGTCAGCTCGAACTGGGGGATGTCGTACTCGGAGTTGATCGACTCGATCGGCAGGCCGGCGTCCTCGGCCTCGACCATGATCTCGTCGAGCACCCCGACCGGGTCGACGGCCGTGCCGGTGCCGTAGACGTACCCACCCGGGGTCTCCCACGGGACCCAGCGGCCATCCTCGCCGCGCTGGAGGATGTAGGCCTCCAGCTCGATGCCGATCTTGGGGGTGTAGCCGAGCGCCTCCCAGTCGGCCACCGCCCGCTTGAGCGCGTGCCGGGCCGACACATCGACCGGCTCGCCCTGGAAGGAGATGTCCGCCACGGCCACCCCGGTCCGCGGCTCCCAGCCCGGTCGCACCTCGTCCATATCGAAGGTGGCGTGCAGGTCCGGCAGCCCCTCGAGCATCTTGCTCGACGGCGACGGGGTCATGTCCCGGTCGTAGCCGAGGGCGAACAGGGCCATGCAGTGGAACGCGCCGCGGTCCGCGTACCGGATCGGGAGGTACTTGCCCCTGGCCAGTCCGAGGTGGTCGGGCCACAGCACCCGGATGCGGTCGAAGTCGGCGTTGGTGGACATGGTGTGTTCCCTCCCGCCGTGCTCGGCACGGCGACGTCGTGGACCGGCGCGCCCGCCGGTCACCGGTGCTCAGCCCGCGGCGACCTCCACGGGCAGGTGCTTGATGCCGCTGATGAAGTTCGACCGCAGGCGCTCGGCCGGACCGGCGACGCGCAGCCGGTCCAGCTGCGGGAGCAGCTCCTCGAGCAGGACCCGGATCTCCACACGGGCGAGCCACTCGCCGAGGCAGCGATGCGGGCCACCCCGGCCGAAAGCCAGGTGCTCGTTGGGGTCACGCGTGATGTCGAACCGGTACGGGTCGGGGAACTGCCGCTCGTCGAAGTCGCCGGAGATCCACCACAGCACGACCTTGTCCCCCGCGCGGATCGTGTGGTCGTGGACCTGCACGTCCTTCGCCGCCGTCCGCCGGAAGTGCATCGTCACCGAGGTCCAGCGGAGCATCTCCTCGACGGCGGTCGGGACCAGGTCCGGGCGCTCCTGCAGCAGCGCGAGCTGGTCCGGGTGGTCGAGCAGGGCGACGATCCCGCCGACCATCGAGTACCGGGTGGTGTCGTTCCCGGCGGCCACCATCAGGGTGAACAGGTTCTTGAACTCGAGGTCGGTGAGGGGCTCGCCGTCCATCGTCGGAGCGAGCATCTTCGTGACGACGTCGTCCCGGGGGTTGGCCCGCCGGTCGTCCGCCAGCTTCTGGGCGTACTCGAAGAGCTCGATCCCGGCGGGGCTGCGGAAGGGCATCAGCCGGAAGCCCTCGGTGTCGGTCTGGTCGACGACGTGGTCGGTGAACTCCGGGTCGGTGTTGCCGATCATCGCGTCGCCGCGGTCGACGAGGTAGCCGTAGTCCTCCTCCGGGGCGCCGAGCAGCCGCCCGAGCATCCGCATCGGCAGCTGCCGAGCCACGTCGGTGACGAGGTCGAACCGGCCCTGCGGCAGCGCCTCCTCCAGCACCGCTTGGGCCAGCACCCGGATCGCGTGCTCGTAGGACTGCACCGTGCGCCGCGTGAACCCGCCCTGGACCAGGCGCCGCAACCGCGTGTGCTCCGGCGGGTCCATCTCCATCATCGTGCGCCGGGCCTCGGCCTCCTCCTCGTCCATCTCTTCGAGGCGGATGCCGTGACGCGAGGTGAAGGTCCGGAAGTCGCGGTTCAGTGCGACGATGTCGGCGTAGCGGGTGATCGACCAGAACCCGCTGCCGTCGCGCTCCTCGGTCCAGGCGACCGGGTCCTCGTCGCGCAGCCGCTGGAACGTCGCGTGCGGGACCCCGGCGCGGTACACGTCGGGGTCGGTGAGGTCGAGCCACCGGTCACCCACGGGCGCCGGTGTGCGCGTGGTCGATGCCGTCGACATCCTCATCAACCTCCCATCCCGGCGCGGGACGCTACCAGACTCGTTCGGGGCCGAACAGTTACGCTCCCAGGGGTGGTGCCCACCCCGCGCGGACGCACGTCCGCGCCCGGTCCGGGCGCCGTCCCGCCTCCGTCGCCGACCCGTGAGGAGCGTCACGTGCGCGCCCTGTTCCTGCAGCACGACCCCGGCTCGCAGCCGGGGCTGGTCGGTGCGGCGCTGGAGGCCCACGGCATCGAGGTGGTCGCGCTGCCGATGGCCGGCGACGTCGCCGACGGCACCTGGCACGGCCGCTTCCCGGCGACGGACGGGTTCGACCTCATCGTGCCCCTGGGTGCGATCTGGTCGCTGTACGACCGCAGCCAGGTGGGTAGCTGGATCGACCGGGAGCTCGACCTGCTCCGCGACGCCGACCGGCGCGGGATCCCGGTGCTGGGCATCTGCTTCGGCGGGCAGGCGCTGGCCGCCGCCCACGGCGGGCGGGTCGAGCCGGCCCCCCACCCCGAGATCGGCTGGACCCGCGTCGACTCCGACGATCCGGCGCTGGTGCCGCCCGGCCCGTGGATGCAGTGGCACGCCGACCGGTGGGTCAACCCGCCTGGTGCCACCGAGCTCGCACGCAACGACGTCTGCACGCAGGCCTTCCGGCTGCGCCGCAACCTCGCCGTGCAGTTCCACCCGGAGGTGGACGCGGACCAGATCGCCGCCTGGATCGAGATCGGCGGCGAGGAGGCGCTCGCGGCCCTCGCCGCCGCGGGCACGACCGCCGACGCGGTGCTCGCCGACGCCCGCCGCCAGCACGACCGCGCCCGGGCCAACGTCACCCGGCTGGTGGACCGCTTCCTCGCCGACGTCGCCGGCTGACACCCCCGCCGGCCGGAACCGTGGAACGGACCGACGCGTGGGACGTCGGTTCGTTCCACGCGTCGTCCCATCGCCGCCGCCCCGCTGCCGTCCCGTGTAGCCAGGCGGCCCGGAGCAGGCCGCGTCGCGACACGTACGGGGTACCGCCCCCACCCGACGCCGCCCCGGTCGTCGCGCGCCTAGGGTCGCCGCGACCACGGGAGGGCCCATGACCTACTCGATCATCGCGCGCGACCCGGCCAGTGGCCACATGGGCGTCGCCACCCAGTCGCAGGCCTTCGCCGTCGGCAGCAGCGTGTCCTGGGCGTTGCCCGGCCACGGCGTGATCGCCACCCAGTCGATGGGCGAGCCGATGTACGGCGAGCTCGGCCTCGACGTGCTGCGCTCCGGGCTCACCGCCGACGAGGCGCTGACCGCGCTGCGCAGCGTCGACCCGCATCCCGAGCGCCGTCAGGTCGCGATGGCCGACGGCCACGGCGGCTTCGCCGTCTACACCGGCGATGCCTGCGTCGAGGAGGCCGGCCACGCCACCGGATCGGGCTGCGTCGCGCTCGCCAACATGATGCGGTCGCGGGACGTCTGGCAGGCGATGGTGGACGCCTACGAGACGGCCGACGGCTGGTTCCCGGCTCGGCTGATGGCGGCCCTGCACGCCGCCGAGGTCCGTGGCGGCGACGTCCGCGGCCGACGGTCCGCCGCCATCCTGGTCGTGTGCGCCGAACCGAGCGGGCGTCCGTGGCGCGACCACCTCGTCGACCTGCGGGTCGATGACGATCCCGACCCGCTCCCCCGACTCGACCGGATGGTCGCCTACAGCGCCCGCTACCACCGCGTCGTCGAGGCCTTCGAGCTGGCGTTGGACGGCGACGCCCAGCGCGCCGTGGCCTCCCTCGACGACGAACCCATCGACGTCGAGGAGGAGCCGGAGCTCGCCCTGTGGCAGGCCGTCGTCCTCGCCCGAGCGGGCCGGACCCGCGACGCCGCGCGGATCGGCAGCCGCCTCCGCGAGGTAGCACCCGGGCTGGCCGAGGCGGGTGGCCGGTTCGCCGATGTCGCGCTGGTGGACCCGGAGGTGATCGCCACGATCCTCGGGGGCGATTGAACCGCCCCCAACGCCCCGGTGAGGCCCACCTGACCCCGGGCGGTCAGCTCCGCCGCACCGCCGGTCCCAGCGCCGCGACCAACGCCTCGACGTCGCGCACGTCGTTGTAGAGGTGGCAGCCCACGCGCAGCGATCCCGCGCGCACCGAGGCGGTGATCCCGTGGGCGGCCAGGTCGACAGCCCCGTCGGTCGGGATCGACACGATCGCCGATCCGGACGGCGGCAGACCGAGCTCGCCGCGGAGCCGGTCGGCCAGGGCGACGTCGTGGCGGTGGATCGCCGCCACCCCCACCTCGGCGATGAGCTCGAGTGCCGGCACCGTCCCGACCCAGCACAGCCACGCCGGCGACACGTCGGCGCTGCGGGCGGAGCTCGCGAGCCGCATCTCGGGCCCGTAGATCGACCCCCACACGTCCTCCCCGGCATACCACCCGGGCGCGACCGGTCGCAGCTCCTCGTGCCGCTCCGGACGCACCGCCAGGAACGCGGTGCCGCGCGGCGACAGCAGCCACTTGTAGGTCCCGACCACGAGGAAGTCGGTGCGCGCCGCGTCGACGGGCAGCCACCCGACGGCGTGGGTGGCGTCCACGAGGGTGCGCGCGCCGTGCCGTACCGCGGCCTCCAGCACGGCGTCGAGGTCCGCCAGCCGCCCGTCCGACGACTGGACCAGGCTGAAGGCGACCAGGTCGGTGCGGTCGTCCACCGCGTCGGCGAGCCCCTCGAGCGGCACCGTCGTGACCGTGATACCTCGGCGTTGCTGCACCAGCAGCGGGAACAGCAGCGAGGTGAAGTCGTCCTCCACGGCTACGACGTGGCAGCCGTCGGGCAGCGACGCCGCGACGGTGCCGACCAGGACCGACACCTGGTTCGCGCAGGCGACGTCCTCGGGGGCGACCCCGACGAGCTCGGCGAACAGCTCGCGGGATCGGTCGACCGCCTCGTCGTACTCGGACGGCGTGGCCACGCCGCGTCGCCACCGGTCCAGCCCGGTGCGCATCGCGGCGACGACCGTGTCGGGTGGCAGGCCGTAGGTGGGGGTGTCGAGGTAGATCGTGTCGGGCGTGAAGCGGGCGCGCACGTGACGCAGCTCCACGTCCGTGGTCGCAGGATCCGTGGTGGCAGGATCGCGCGGACCTGCAGCAGCCGGCATGACACGCTCCTCGGGACGCGGTGCGCCGGCGCGGGACGGTCAGGGGGTGGCGAGCTCGGCCGCGGCGGCGCGGATCAGATCGACGGCGAGGTCGACGGTAGCTCGCGAGGTGCGGTGCGAGAGCACCACCAGCCGCAGCACGACCCGGCCGTCGATCACCGTCGTGGACAGCCGGATGCGCCCGTCCTCGTGGAGGCGGCGCAGCAGCGCGTCCTGGGCGGCGTCGTCGCCACGCACCCGGAAGGTCACGATGGACAGGTCGGGCCGCCCGAGGGTCTCGAGGTGCGGGTCGGCGTCGAGGACGGCCCACGCCTCCTCGGCGAGGTCGAGCTTGTCGTCCAGCGCGTCGCGGAACGCGGCTTCGCCGTGCAACTGCAGGGGGAGCCACAGCCGCAGGCCGCGCCACTCGCGGGTCAGCTCGGTGGTGATCGCGCTGAAGTCAGGGAGCGCGTCGAGGTCCTGGCTGCGGTCGCGCAGGTAGTCGGCGTCCTCGGCGAAGGCGTGGGCGAGGTGGTCGCGTTCGGCCACCAGCAGGGCACCGGTCCCGAAGGGC
This sequence comes from Nitriliruptoraceae bacterium, assembly GCA_007120465.1. Classification (GTDB taxonomy): domain Bacteria; phylum Actinomycetota; class Nitriliruptoria; order Nitriliruptorales; family Nitriliruptoraceae; genus CSSed11-175R1. The sequence continues at coordinate 15,975 of SKNO01000188.1, read as the reverse complement.
AGAAACAGCGACTTGTGCGGGTCGAGGGTGATCGAGTCGGCCCGCTCGATCCCGCGCAGGCGGGCGCGACCCCGCTCGGTCAGCATGAAGAACCCGCCGTACGCCGCATCGACGTGGAACCGCACCCCGAGCTCCGCGGCCAGGTCGGCCAGCGCCTCGAGGGGATCGACCGCGCCGGTGTTGGTGGTCCCGGCGGCCCCGACGATCGCCGTCGGGATCAACCCGTCGGCCACGTCCTGCTTGACGGCGAGCTCCACGGCCCGTGGGTCCAGGCGCAGGCCGTCGCTCGAGGCGCAGATCCGGATGTGCTCGGCCGACAGGCCGGCGATGCGGGCCGCCTTGCGCACCGATGCGTGGGCGTGCTCCCCCGCGTAGATCGTGGCGCGGTCGGCCTGCCCCGGCGCGTGCAGCTCCCGGGCGGTGACGATCGCGGTGAGGTTGGCCGCGGACCCGCCGGAGAGCAGCAGCCCCTGGGCGCGTTCGGGCAACCCGAACAGCTCCGTGAGCCACCGCAGCACGCCGAGCTCCAGGGCCACGGCCGCCGGGGAGAACCCCGACAGGCCCGTGTAGCGGTTGGCGACGCTCGCGATCAGGTCCCCGAGGGCCGCGGTGATGAGCCCCGACCCGGGGATGTAGGCCATCTCCCCCGCCGCCGCGTTGTCGACGCCGGTGGCGAGCACCTCCCGGATCCGCTGCAGGGTCGGGGCGAGCGCGGCCGGCTCCTGCCCGGGCCGCAGGGCGAGCAGCTCGGGCACCAGCTCGTCGCCGCGGCCGTTGCCGAGCACCGGCCGTTCGGCGGCCGTGACGACCAGCTCCGTGACGAGCTCGCCGACGCGGGTCAGGAGCTCCTCGGTCTGCTCGGGGGGTGGGTCGAACCCTGCGAGCCTGTCCACCGTGGCGCCTCCGTCCGTCGCGTCGCGCGCGTCCAGCCGGTCCGGGGAGCCGCGCCCCGACCCCAACCGAACGTGCGCTCTGCGCTCACTCTCGCGCGAACCTGGTGGCGTGCACGATACCGAGGTGTCACGGTTCGTCGAGCAGGCGGCCGTACAACGCGACGGTCCGCACACTGTGCCGGGGTCGTTGAGGCGATCTGTCCCGCTGTTCCCGTCGAGGAGGACGACGTGTCGCTCGAGGCCGATGCGACCGACCTGGCCCTGCTGCGAGCGCTGCGGGAGGACGGGCGCGCCTCGGTGTCCGCGCTCGCCCGGGACCTGCACCTGTCACGGTCGGCGGTGCACCAGCGGCTCAACGCGCTGGTCGCCTCCCGGGCGCTGCTCGGGTTCACGCCGATCGTCGATCCACGGCGCCTCGGCCTGGGGGTCGCGGCCTTCGTGCTGGTCACCGCCGGTCCGGGCAGCCGCCTGGAGATGCAGCCGCTGACCGACCAACTGCACACCCTGCCCCACGTGGAGTACGCGGCGCTGGTCACCGGCGACCACGACGTCCTGCTGCTCGTGCGCGTGGCCGACCTCGACGAGCTGCGACGGTTCCTGCTGGACGACCTCACCGCGATCACCGGGATGCGCGGCACCCTGACGATGCTGGTCCTCGACGAGGTGATCCGCCGGCCCTTCCTGCTCCCGGAGGACTGAGACGCCGCACGCCGGTCAGGACGGCAGCGTGCGCAGGATCCGCCGGAGTCCGTCGACCATCGCGGTGCGTTGCTCGGCCGTGAGCAGCTCGGCCACCCGCTGCTCCTCGCGGTTGAAGCGGGGGAACACCTCGGAGATCAGGGCCTCCCCCTCGTCGGTCAAGCGCACCGTCACCAGCCGGCGGTCGCTGGTCCGTCGTCGCCGCGCCACCAGCCCGCGCTTCTCCAGCGTGTCGACCACCCCGCTCAGGGTGCCCTTGGTGACGTTGGCCTCGTGCGCCAGCTCGCGGGTCTCGGTCTCGCCCCAGATCCACAGCACCCACAGCGCGGTGAACGCGGTCCAGGACAGGCGCACCTCGGCAAGGACCGTCTGCTCGAACTCGCGGCGGATCGCCGCGACGGCACGGTGCAGGTTCGAGACCAGCACCAGCGCGTCGAGATCCAGCGGGAGGTCGCCGAGCCGCGCGAGCATGTCCCGCTCGGCCTGGATCTGGTCGTCCAGGCGGGTCGGGCGCCGGTCGGTCTCGGTGTCCATCGTGTCGTCGCTCCTCCGTCCCGGGGTCAGCGCGCGGGGGCCGCGCCGATGCTCGCATGGGTCTGCGCCTCGGCCGCGAGCCACGCGAACAGCGGCGCGTGCTCACCGGCGGCCTTCTCCGGGTGCCACTGCACGCCCAGGAACGGCCAGTCGTCGTCCGCCTCGATCGCCTCGATGACCCCGTCGTCGGCTCGCGCCGTCACGTGGAACCCCGACGCGAGCCGGTCCAGCGCCTGGTGGTGGATCGTGTTCACCACCCGCCGCCCGGCGCCGAGGATCTCCGCGAGGAGCGACCCGGGCTCGATCGCGATCGGGTGCTGTGCCGCCACCACCTCGACGGGGTCGTCGGCGATCGGGGGATGCGACGTGCCCGGCACCGCGATGTCCTGGTGCAGCGTCCCGCCGTGGGCGACGTTGACGATCTGCATGCCCCGGCAGATCGCGAGGGTCGGGATCCCGCGCTCGCGGGCGCGACGTGCCAGCGCCAGCTCCGTCGCGTCGGCACGCGCGTCGGTGTCCTTGCTGCCGGCGTCCCGGGCCCCGTAGCTGGCGGGATCGACGTCCCCGCCTCCGGCGATCACCAGGCCGTCCACCACGTCCAGCAGGGTGTCGACCTGCGCCGGCGGGAGGTGGGGCACGACGAGCGGCAGCGTCCCCGGTGCCGCCACGGACGTCACGTACTCGTCACCGAGGGTGTACAGCCACGTACGCTCGCCCATGAAGGTGGGCAGCGCACGACGCCAGCTGGTGATGGCGATCCTCGGCGGCACGGCGTCACCTCGGGTGGACGTCCCCAACAGCCTAACGTTCGGGGCCGAACGACACGGGGTCCGCACGGGCCCGCTCCGGGCGGACGTCGGGGCGGCACCCCCACCCGTGGACGACCTGGACGGCGCCGGACCGATCGGACGACGAGGTGGCGGATCTCGACCTGCTCGACCTCACCATCGGTCTGGTGGGCGGGCTCGCGCTGTTCCTGCTCGGGATCCAGCAGCTGACCCGCGCCCTGCAGAACGTGGCCAGCAGCCGGCTGCGGGAGCTGCTGGTCAAGCTGTCGGGGACGCGCCTGCGGGGCGCCGTCAGCGGCACCCTGGCCTCGGGGATGATCCAGTCGTCCACCGCCACGGTCGTGCTGATCGTCGGGTTCGTCGCCGCGGGGGCGATGCCGCTCAGCGCTGCGGTGGCGGTGGTCCTGGGGGCGAACCTCGGCACGACGATCACGATCCAGATCATCGCCTTCGACATCACGCGCTTCGCGCTGCTGATGATCGCGGTGGGGTTCACGGTCAGCTCGGTGAAGCGGTTGGAGATCCTGCGTTCCCCGGCCCGGACGCTCCTGGGCCTCGGGCTGATCTTCTTCGGCATCGACGTGATGGCAGGTGCGGTGGCGCCCCTGCGTGACCTGCCCGAGATCGTCGAGCTGCTCGGTTCCACGACCAGCATCGCCGTCGCGCTGCTGGCCGGTGCGCTGTTCACCGCCCTCGTGCAGTCGTCCTCCGCCACCTCGGGCGTCGTGGTGGTCCTCGCCTCCCAGGGGCTGATCGGCCTGGAGGTGGGCATCGCCGTGCTGCTCGGCGCCAGCATGGGCACCTTCCTGACCCCGTTCATCGCTGGCCTCGGGACGTCGCGGTCCGGGCTGCGGGTCGCGGTCGCACACACCACCGTGAACGTGCTGGGCGTGTCCGTGGCCGTGTGGTTGATCCCGCAGCTGGCGGAGCTCGCGACCTGGATCTCGCCGAGCCACCCGGAGCTCACCGGGACGGCACGTGCGGCAGCGGAGACCCCGCGCCAGCTCGCGAACGCCTACACCCTGTTCAAGCTCGGACTGATGGTCGTGTTCCTGCCCTGGACCACCCACCTTGCGCGACTGCTCGAGCGGCTCGTGCCAGAACGGGAGGAGGCCGAGCGGCTCGGGGCGCGCTACCTCGACGACGACGTGCTGGACACCCCCGACGCCGCGCTCGCCCTGAGCCGCCGCGAACTCGCCCACCTCGGCGAGGAGGTGATCGCGGCCGTGGAAGCCGCGATGCCGGCGGTGCTCGTCGGCTCCGAGGAGGACCTCGCCTGGTTCGAGGTCCGCGACGAGCGGATCGACGCGATCCATGACGACCTGCTGCGGTACCTGCACCACATCGGGCAGCACGAGCTCTCCGACGAGCAGGGTGGCGAGCTGATGCGCACCCTGTCGATCGCCAACGACCTGGAGGCGATCGGCGACATCGTGGAGAGCACGCTCGCGCAGGTCGGGTACCGCCGGCTCCAGGACGGGGTGGTCCCGAGCGGCCCGACGACGGCGGCTGTCAGCCGGTTCCACCGCGCCGTCACCGAGCGCCTCCGGCAGGTCGTCGACGCGATCGACTCCGACGACCTTGCGCTGGCGCGGGAGGTCGTCGAGGCCAAGCCCGACATCGAGGAGCAGCACCTGCGGGTCGGCCGGCACCTCATGGGCCGGCTCCGCACCGACGCGCCCAACCGGATCCGCTCCTACGAACGCGAGGTCGAGGTCGTCAGCCACCTGCAACGTATCGCCGGGCTCACGCGCCACATCGCCCGGATGCTGACGTCGGCGCCGCCGCGCCCCACGGAGGCGTGACCGTCGGACGTCAGCGCAGCCGCGCGACCGCCTCGTCCAGCAGGAACCAGCCGTCGTCGGTGCAGCGCAGCCGGCCACACGCGGTCTCCACCAACCGGGCGTCGAGCGCGTCCTCCAGCGCCAGCGGCTCCAGCGGGGGAACGTCCCGTGGGTGCAGCCCCTCGCGCACCCGCAGGCCGAGCAGCAGCCGCTCGGCGGCGCGCTCGTCGTCGGTGAGCACCTCGCTGCCTGCGATCGGGCTGCGACCGGCCTCGACGACGTCGAGGTAGGCGGTGGTGGACCGGGTCGTCCACCAGCGCCGCCCCGCGAGGTGGCCATGCGCACCGACCCCGACGGCGAGGTAGTCGCCGTGCCGCCAGTACAGCAGGTTGTGGCGGGACCGCCGGGCGGGTCCCCGTGCCAGGTTCGACACCTCGTAGTGCTCGAACCCTCCGGCGCCGAGCAGCTGCCGTGCCAGGTCGAACCGTTCGCGCTGCACGTCCTCGTCGACGTCGGGCAGCCGTCCCGTGCGTACCGCCCGCCCGAACGGGGTGTTGTCGTGGATCGTCAGCGCGTACGCGGAGACGTGGTCGACCTCGGCGGCGAGCACCGTGGCGAGGGTGCGCCGCCAGTCCTCGGTCGTCTCCCCCGGGGTGCCGTAGATCAGGTCGAGGTTGATCGCGTCGACGCCCGCTGCGCGGGCCTCGGCGACCGCGGCGAGGGGACGTTCCGGGGAGTGCCCGCGCTCGAGGGTGGTGAGGACGTGGGGCGCGAATGACTGCGCCCCCATCGAGATCCGGTCGACGCCGGCGCCGACGAGGTCGCCGAACAGCTCGGGAGACGCGGTCTCGGGGTTGCACTCGACCGTGACCTCGGCGTCGGGCGCGACGTCGAGCACCTCACGGACGGCGGCGAGCAGCGCCGACAGCCGGTGTCCGCCGAGCAGCGTTGGCGTCCCGCCACCGACGAACACCGAGGTGACCGTCGGCCACGCCGGATCCGCGTCGAGCGCACCCGCCGGGGCGTGGGCAGCAGGACCGGCTGCCACCTGCCGGCGCAGGTCCGACACCAACGCAGCGAGGTAGCGGTCGAACAGCGCCCCCTGTGCCTCCGGGCGCTCCTCCCCGACCGCCGCGGTCGCGAAGTCGCAGTAGCCGCACCGGTGGTGACAGAAGGGGACGTGCAGGTACAGGCCGAACCCGGCGGCCGATCCGCACTCGATCGGATCGGTCAGCCACGCGCGGTCGGTGAGGGTGGAGGACACGCCGACGACGGTACCGGTGGGGCGTGCCGGCCCGTGCCGCTCCGCTCCGGTCCGTACCTCATCGCCCGGCCCGAGGTGCCGGGAAGCCCGGTCCGTCAACCCCAGGGATCGACGGCCAGCCGGCCGCGGACCTCCTCGACCAGGTCGGGATCCGCGGTCGAGGCGAGCAGCCGGCCGGGGAACCGCGACACCTCGTGCAGGGCCCGCATGCGGTGGCAGTCCTCGACCAGCAGGAACAGGGCAGCCTCGCCGTCCGCGAGCTCCTCCCCCATCCGCTTCATCTCGTCGTCGTCGATGCCGATGTCCCGCAGCTTCGCGAACAGCCCGCCGGCCGCAGCACCGAGCGCGCCGCCGACCAGCGGCCCGCCGGGGCCGAGGAACAACCCGACCAGGATCCCGAGCCACGCGCCACCGACCGCCCCCTGGGTGGGGTTGACGTCCTTGGTCTGGGTGATGCGGACCCGGCCACGGACCCGCGCGACGATCGCGGCGTCCTCGAGCTCGAGCTGATCCCGTGCGACCAGCCGCATCGCCGCGAGCAACGCCTCCTGGGCCCGCAGGGACGAGTCGAAGGCGAAGGCCCACAGGTCCGCGTCGGAACCCTCGGGGATCGCCTCCGAGTGATCGATCAGCGCCTGCTCGTCGTCGGTGAGCAGTTCACGCGCGCTGGGGTCGGACAGGTCGGACGGTGGGCCGGCCATCGGGTGCGGCGGCTCGCTCGCGGACGTCGAGGTCGGCTCGTCACCCGTCGCCGAGGTCGGCTCGTCACCCGGCGCCGAGGTCGGCTCGTCACCCGGCGCCGAGGTGGGTTCGTCGCCCGCGGACGGCTGGTCTGGGACGTGCCCCACGTCGGGCTCCTCCGGACGATCGACGACCACAGGCTACGCACCCACCGCGACGGCTGGTTGGTTCCGGTTCGCTCGGCGGCCGGCGAGCGCCGGTCACTCCTTGGGGCTACCGCTGCGGAGGGCGGCGACGAAGGCCTCCTGGGGCACCTCGACGGACCCCACAGCCTTCATCTTCTTCTTGCCCTCCTTCTGCTTCTCCAGCAGCTTGCGCTTGCGGGAGACATCGCCGCCGTAGCACTTGGCGAGCACGTCCTTGCGCTTGGCCTTGATCGTCTCGCGGGCGATGATCTTCGACCCGATCGCGGCCTGCACCGGGACGTCGAACATCTGCCGCGGGATCAGCTCCTTCAGCCGGTCGGTCATCTCCTTGCCGAAGGCGTAGGCCTCGTCGCGGTGGACGATCGAGCTGAACGCGTCGACCGGCTCGCCGTTGAGCAGCAGGTCGACCCGGACGAGGTCCGCCGGGGCGTAGGTGCCGACCTCGTAGTCCAGTGACGCGTACCCGCGGGTCCGTGACTTCAGCTGGTCGAAGAAGTCGGTGATGATGCCCGCGAGCGGGAGTTGGTAGCGCAGCTCCACCCGCTCCTCGGTGAGGTAGTCCATCGCCAGCATCGTCCCGCGCCGACCCTCGCACAGCTGCATGACCGGGCCGACGTACTCCGTGGGGGTGAGGATCATCGCCTGCACGGTGGGTTCGGCGATCTCCGCGATCCGTCCCGGGTCGGGCAGGTCCTGCGGGTTGGACACCTCGATCACCGCCGGCTGGCCGTCATCGTCGGTCTGCCCCTCCAGGGTGACGCGGTACCGCACCGACGGCGCGGTCGTGACCAGCGTGATGTCGAACTCGCGGTCGAGCCGCTCGGTGATGATCTCCAGGTGCAACAGCCCGAGGAAGCCGCACCGGAACCCGAAGCCAAGCGCCGCCGAGGTCTCGGGTTCGAAGGTGAACGAGGCGTCGTTCAGGCGGAGCCGATCCAGCGCGTCGCGGAGCATCGGGAAGTCGTCGGGGTCGATCGGGTACAGCCCGGAGAACACCATGGGCAGCGGCTCGCGGTAGCCGGGCAGGGGTGGCACGGTACGCGCACCGCGGCCCCCCAGCGTGATCGTGTCCCCGACCTTCGCCTGGCTGACCTCCTTGATCGCGGCCGAGAGCATCCCCACCTCGCCGACGCCGAGCGCGTCGATCGGCGTCTCCTCCGGCGCGTGCACCGCGAGGTCGTCGATCTCGCCCTCGAAGCCGGTGGCGAGCATCCTGATCGGGTTCCCGCGCTTCAGTTCGCCGTCGACGACCCGGAAGTACACGAGGGTCCCGCGGTAGCTGTCGTAGACCGAGTCGAAGATCAGCGCGCGGGTGGGGGCGTTCGGGTCGCCCGTCGGCGGCGGCACCCGGTCGACGATCGCGTCCATCACCGCCACCACGCCGTCGCCGGTCTTCGCGGAGATGCGCAGCACCTCGTCGGGGTCCCCGCCGATGATCGCGGCGATCTCACGGGCGACCTCGTCGGGTTGCGCCGCCGGCAGGTCGATCTTGTTCAGGACCGGGATGATCTCGAGGTCCGCCTCCAGGGCGAGGTAGAGGTTCGCGATCGTCTGTGCCTCCATGCCCTGTGCCGCGTCGACCAGCAGCACGGCCCCCTCGCAGGCGTTGAGCGCACGGGACACCTCGTACGAGAAGTCGACGTGCCCCGGCGTGTCGATCAGGTTCAGCAGGTACTCGTCGGCCGCATCACCGAGCGGCTTGTACGGCAGCCGTGCGGTCTGCGCCTTGATCGTGATGCCGCGCTCGCGCTCGATGTCCATCTTGTCGAGGTACTGCGCCCGCATCTTGCGCGGATCGATCAGCTCGGTGAGCTGCAGCATCCGGTCGGCCAGCGTCGACTTGCCGTGGTCGACGTGGGCCACGATGCAGAAGTTGCGGATGCGTTCGGCGGGGTAGGTCACGGCGCGGTCGGAACCTTCGGTGCGGTGACGCGGGACGGGAGCGGACGAGCGGGCCCGCGGCAGCAGGAGGCGTGCGGGAAGCCCAGCGCTGCGTCAGCGTACCGACGGTGACCGGGACGACCGGTGGGGTTGCGTCCCGGGGTTCATGGGGCGAACGGCGGCCCGGCGGTACCACGGGCGACGGCGACCCGATGCGGCGGTCAACGACGATCGGATGCGGCGACGCCGGTCGCCGTGGGGCATGCTCCCGGACCCTGCCACGCGCACCGGTCCCGACGGCCGAGCCAGCCGACCGACCGCCACCCCCGCCCCGAGGAGCGACGTGCCCGACGAGCACGCCCCCCGACCCGGCGACCCCCGCGCGCCGGGACCGCGCCCGGAGCCGGGCCGCCGCGACCTCGCCTGGGCGTCCCTGGCCGTGGTGGTCGGTGTCGTCACCATCGCGCAGTTGGTCGGGCTGACGATGGCCCTGCTGGGGCTGGAGACCGCACCGAGCACCGGTGCGTCCTTCGTCGGCTTCGTCATCACCGTGGTGTGGCTGCTGACGATCTACTGGGTCGTGGTCGGCGCTTGGCGCCGGACCGTGTGGGGTTGCCCCTTCGAGCACACCGCCTCCGCCCGCGCCGGTCGTCGCTGCGCACGACACCCCCTGGTCGACCCCGACGGCGGCCAGCCCCGCGAGCCGGACGGCTGAACCCGCTCGTCCGCGCCGCCGGCCCGTGCGGCCCTGCGCCACGGTTGTCGGCGAGGCACGTGCGCTGGTATCGTCCGTCCTCGACCGTCACCGGTCGTCCCTCGTGTGCTGCCTCGCGACACCACCTCGACGCCATCCGACCGGCGTCCGCACGCGTCCGGACGACCCCGAGCACGAGACGAGCCTGCCGCATGGCGAACATCAGGTCCCAGATCAAGCGCAACCGTCAGAACGAGAGCCGACGGGCGCGCAACCGCGGCGTCCGCACGCGCCTGCGCACCTTCAACCGCCGCTTCGACGACGCGGTCGCGGCCGGCGACCGGGACACGGCGGAGGAGGCCTACCGGATCGCGGCCCGCGAGCTCGACAAGGCGGTCAACAAGGGCGTGGTGCACCGCAACACCGCGGCGAACCGCAAGTCGTCGATGGCCACGCGCCTCAACCGCCTCTGATCGCGACGGCGGTCCGCCCGCCGCGCCCCCTTCGATGGACACCCTCCGGGGTGTCCGTCGTCACGTTCGGGGGGCTAGCCTCGATCGCGAGACCCGGTTGGTGGAGGCCCCCAGGTTGGAGCAGGACAGCGACCCCGCAGCACAGCACCGGATCCTGGATGCGCTGACGGCGCTCCCGCACGATCGTGCCGAGTCGGTGATCGAGTTCGCCCGGCACGTGCTGCGGCGGCTCGACGCGGCGGAGCTGCGGTGGGCTGACCCACCGGCCGCGGCGCGGCGGCTGCGGGACGGCTTCGCCAGCCTCGACGGGCGTAGCCCGGAGGAGATCCACGTCGCCGTGTTGCGCCCGGCGACCGCGTTGGACGGCCGTGCCCCGGGCCCCACGGTCATCGAGGTGGCGTGCGAGGACCGCCCCTTCCTGATCGCCACGCTCACCGACGAGCTCGAACGGCGCGGCCACCGGGTCCGGCGCACCTGGCACCCGATCATCGGGGTCGAACGCGGCGAGGACGGTCGGGTCGAGCGGATCCTGCCGGCACGCACCGCCAAGCACCGCGAGTCACTGATCCAACTCGAACTCGAGGAGCCCCTCGACCCCGGCGAGGACGCGGAGCTCACCGACCGCCTGCGCGACCTGCTGGTCGACGTGTTCAAGGCGACCGACGACTTCCAGCCGATGCGCGACCGGCTGGAGGAGCTCGAACGGGAGCTGCGCGAGGGGTCCTGGCCTCACACCGAGCCGGCCGAGGCCGCCGAAGCGGCCGACCTGCTCCAGTGGTTGCTGGCCGGCAACCTGCTGCTGCTCGGCGTGCGCGAGTACCGCTTCTCCGGACCACCGGGTGAGGAGGTGGTCCAGGTCGTCGAGGGGTCCGGCCTCGGGCTGCTGCGCGACACCGCCAGCTCCCGCTACGCGCAGCCCGTGGTGGTGGCCTCCCTCCCGCCGGAGCTCCAGCGGCGGATGCAGGACGCGCCGCTCATCACCTTCACCCGCACAACGCGACCCTCGACCGTGAAGCGCCGCGACCGGATGGAGTACCTGGCGATCACCCGGCGCCGCAACGACGGCCGGCCGGAGCGGGAGGTGCGCATCCTCGGGCTGTTCACGCGCTCGGCCCTCGCCGAACCGGCGCGCACCACCCCGGTGCTGCGCCAGAAGCTCCGCACGATCCTCGAGCGCGAGGACGTCGTCCCCGGCTCCCACGACGAGGGCAACCTGATCGCGCTGTTCCAGGCGCTGCCGAAGGACGAGCTGTTCCAGGCGGACGTGGACACGCTCCAGACGATGCTGATCGAGCTGCTCCACGCCGAGACCCACGGTGAGGTCCGCACGCTCGTCCGTGAGGACGAACGCACCGCGATGGTGTCGGTGGTGGTCGCGGTCCCCCGCGACCGGTACAGCCCGCAGCTGCGGGCCCGTCTGCAGTCTCACCTCGCCGACCGGTTCGCGGCCACACGCGTGGACGTGGAGCTCTCCCTCGGCGACCGCAGGGACGCCCTCGTCCGCTTCCTGCTCCACCGCGGCGAGCAGCGTCCCGAGGTCGCGATCACCGAGCTGCAGGCGGAGATCCGCCGCCTGGCGCGCTCCTGGCTGGACGACCTGCGCCACCTGCTCGAGAGCCCGAGCTCACCGCACGCGCAGGAGCTGACCGAGCAGGAGCGCACCGCCCGGCTCGCCCTCGCCGAACGCCTGCCCCGGTCCTACCAGGACACGATCGCCGTCGAGGAGGCGCTGGACGACCTCGCGCTGCTGCGGGAGCTCGCCAGCGAGCCCCGGCGCAGCCTCGCCGTCGCCCTGCGCCCGGGGCCGGACCCCGACACCGTCCGGCTACGGGCAGCCAAGCGCGGGCCGGTGCTCGAGCTCTCCGGGTTCCTCCCGATCCTGGAGTCCCTCGGGCTGACCGTGATCGAAGAGGTGCCCCACCGCCTCCTCGGCCACGACGGGCTGTACCTCCACGACTTCGGGGTGCGGGCCTCCGGCCTCGACGCGGCCCGCGACAGCGACCGTATCGCCGAGGCCGTGCACGCCGCCTGGTCGGGGCACCTCGTCGTCGACGCACTGAACCAGCTGGTGCTCGTCGCCGGGCTGCCCTGGCGCGACGTGTCCGTGCTGCGCGCGTACCGCCGCCTCCGCCGGCAGCTCGGCACCGCCTTCACGCCCGAGTACGTCAACGAGACCATCGTCACCCATCCCGAGGTGGCCCGCGCCCTGGTCGAGCTGTTCCACGCCCGGTTCGACCCGGACCACCCGGCGCGGACCGGCGATCCGGACGGCGACGTCGCGACCGCACGCCAACAGGTGATCGACGCCTGCGACGCGCTGACCCGGCTCGATCACGACCGCATCCTGCGCAGCCTGCTCGAGCTGATCGAGGCGACGCTGCGCACCAACGCCTTCCGGGAGGACGCCGTCGCCGACGGATCGGGCGAGCCGTACCTGTCGCTCAAGCTCGACCCGTCACGGATCGCCGAGGCACCGCGTCCCCTGCCCTACCGGGAGATCTTCGTCCACTCCCCCCGGGTCGAGGGCGTCCACCTGCGGGGCGGACCGGTGGCACGCGGAGGGCTGCGCTGGTCGGATCGACGCGACGACGTCCGAGCCGAGGTCAACGACCTCGTGAAGGCCCAGGTCCTCAAGAACGGCCTGATCGTCCCCGCGGGGGCCAAGGGCGGGTTCGTCATCACCCACGAGCCGGAGGACCGGGACGCGCTGCGCGACGAGGTGCGCCGCCAGTACGTCACCTTCGTGCGCGCTCTGCTCGACGTCACCGACGACCTCGACGGCGAGACCGTCGTCCCGCCGAAGCGGGTGGTGCGTCACGACGGCGACGACCCCTACCTGGTGGTCGCCGCCGACCGGGGCACCGCCACCTTCTCCGACACGGCGAACGCGATCGCCGCCCGCTACGGCTTCTGGCTGGGCGACGCCTTCGCGTCGGGTGGCTCCAACGGCTACGACCACAAGGAACTGGGCGTGACCGCCAAGGGCGCCTGGCTGGCGGTCACCCGCCACTTCCGCGAGCTCGGCATCGACGTCCAGGAGGACCCGATCTCCGTCGTCGGGATCGGTGACATGTCCGGCGACGTGTTCGGCAACGGGATGCTGCGTTCGCGCAGCGTCCGGCTGGTCGCCGCCTTCGACCACCGCGACATCTTCCTCGACCCCGATCCCGACCCGGAGGCGGCGTTCGCCGAGCGCCAGCGGTTGTTCGAGCTGCCGCGCTCCTCCTGGCAGGACTACGACCCGGCGCTGATCAGCACCGGCGGCGGGGTGTTCTCGCGATCGGCGCGGCGGGTCGAACTGTCGAAGGAGGTGCAGGAGCTGCTGCGGGTGGATGCCGACGTGCTGACCCCGCCTGCGCTGATCCAGGCGATCCTCCGCGCGCCGGTCGACCTCATGTTCGCCGGCGGCATCGGCAACTACGTCAAGGCGTCCACCGAGCGCAACGAGGACGTCGGGGACCGGGCCAACGACGAACTGCGGGTCGACGCCCGCGACCTGCGCGCCCGGGTGGTCGGTGAGGGCGCGAACCTGTTCATCACCCAGCGCGGCCGCATCGAGTACGCGCGCCGTGGCGGCCGGATCAACCAGGACGCGATCGACAACGCCGCAGGGGTGTCAACCTCCGACCACGAGGTCAACCTCAAGATCCTGCTGCGGCTCGCCCTGGACGAGGGACGCATCGACCCCGACGAGCGCGACGCCCTGCTGCACGAGCTCGCCGACGAGGTGGTCGACCAGGTGATGGAGGGCGTCGACCGTCAGGCGGCCGCGCTGTCCCGTGAGCTGCCGCTGAGCCCGCGCCGCCTGCACGCCTACGACCGCATGATGGAGCGGCTCACACGCACCCACGACCTGGACCGCGACATCGAGGTCCTGCCCTCCAGTGAGGTCCTCGTCGAGCGGGCACGCTCGGGTGCCGGGTTGACCCGCCCCTCCCTTGGCACGCTCCTCGCGTGGGCGAAGCGCGAGCTGAAGGAGACCCTGCTCACCTCGGAGGTGCTCGACCTCGACCTGTTGACCCCGGCGGCGGCCGAGCAGTTCCCCGCCACGGCGGTGGCGCGGTTCGGGGACCTGCTCCCGCGGCACCGGCTGCGCCGTGAGCTGATCGCCACATCCCTCGCCAACGATGTCGTCGACCGGATGGGCATCACCTTCGTCTCCGAGGTGTCCGACAACACCGGTGTGCCCGCCCCCGAGGTCCTGCTCGCCTACCGCATCGCCCGGGACGCGATCGACGCGCCCCGCTGGTGGGGGCACCTCGCCGCGCTGGAGCAGCACCACGATCCGGAGCGGGTGCTCGAGCTGGACGGCGAGCTCGCCCGGCTGCTCACGACCCTGACGACCGCCCTCGCCATCCACGTCGAGCTGCGCCACGACCCGGAGGCGCTGGCCCGCAAGCTGCGGGACATCGCCGGGGAGCTCGACGCGACGCTGCTCGAGCTCGGGACCGAGACGCAGCGCCGCGCGCGTGCGGCCCACGCCCGGTGGCTCGCCGACGACCTGATCGGCGAGGAGCTCGCCCGGTTCCTGGCCGGCGCCCGCGACCTGAGCCTGCTGATCGACGTCAGCCACGTGGTGGACGCCCTCGGCGCCGGCCAGGCGGCCCCGGCGGTGATGGACGCGTTCTTGCGGTTCGGCGACGAGCTCGGGCTCGACCACCTCGAGGAGCTGCTCGGGCGCGTGGAGGTCGACGACCCGTGGAGCCGGCGGCAGCGTGACGGGATCGCCGCGGACCTGCGCCGCCTGCGGCGTGATGCGACGCTTGCCGCGCTGCAGCGCCACCCCGACCTGGACGAGCCGGCGGCGGTCCGGGCCGAGCTCACGGGTCACGCCGAACCGATCGCCCGGGCCCGGTCCGTGGCGGCGCAGGTGGTCGGCGCCGAGGACCACCGGCTGGACGCGATCGCGGTGGCGGTCCGGGCCATCGCCCAGGCGCTGGAGACGCCGGTCAGCGCGCGAGATGAGCCGCCGTCGAGCGGATGATCGTGCGGCCGGTCAGGACCCGGCCAGCGGGTTGAAGGGCGCACCGACCTGCCCTGAGGTCGCCAGTTCGATCACGCCGACCTCGAGCAGCAGCTCGTCGGGAAGGTCGGAGCCCTTGAGTTCGAGGTCGAGGGCGGCGACGCGGTCGTGGCACCACGCCAGCTCACCGGGGTGGAACCCGGCAGCCAGCCGTTGCAGCCGCTTGTGCTGGCCTGGGGAGATGCCCGCCTCCTTCGGGCTGGCACCGGAACGGACCAGCAGCAGCTGCCGGGTGCGGAACCCGATCGCGCCGAGCAGGGCGAGCGGCGCCTCCCCCGCGTCGAGCGCGCCCCGCAGGGCGACCAGCGCCTGCGAGGGTGAGCGCTCCGCGATCGCGTCGGCGATCGCGAACCCCGAGGCCCGACCGTGGCCCTCGACGACGGACTCGACGTGCTCGGCGGTCAGGGTGGGCGCGTCGGACGCGGCAGCGCACACCGACGCGACCTGCGAGGCGATCGTGGCGGGCTGGTTGCCGGCGTGGGCACGGATCGCCGCGATCGCCGACGCGTCGGCCTTGCGTGCACGGCGGCGGAACTCCTCCCCGATCAGGCGGTCCCACCCCCGGTCGTCCCAGTCGGCCGGCGCCTTCACGTCGATGCGCTCACCGTGCGCCGCGGCCGCCTTCGCGATGCGCTGGATCCGTCCGGTGCCGCGTGCCACCAGGACCAGCACCGCCTCCGGGGAGGGAGCCTCGAGGTAGGTCTCGAGCTCGGCCCGCAGGTCCCCGGAGACCGCCTCGGTGCCGCGCAGCACGACACAGGTCCGGCCGCCGAACAGCGAGCTCGTGCGCAGCTCCGGCAGGTGGCCCACCTCCGGGACGTCGTGGACGTCGACCTCGAGCTCCACGTCCTCCTCGCGCAGCCGCGTGAGCTGGCGCTCCAGCTCACGCTGGAGCAGCAGCTCATCATCGCCGGCGAGCAGCAGGACGGGGGTCATGCGGCGAGCCTAGCGACGCCACCCGACACGCCCCGCCCCCGCGCGAGGCGCGTCGCCGGTCGCGCGGCTACGGGGTCGGCGGTCCCGACGGAGGCGGTCCCGCCGGCGTCGGACCCGCG
>SKNO01000088.1 GCA_007120465.1 Nitriliruptoraceae bacterium | reverse complement strand
GGCGCCGGTCGAGGTCCGCGACCGCAGCTTCGGGCGCGGCCTGCCCGAGGACGCGACGGCGGCGCAGCAGCGCACCCTGGCCGCGAACCTCAACGCGGCCCTGCGCGACCAGCTGCTCGCCCGCGACGAGGTGGTGGTGTTCGGCGAGGACGTCGGCCGCAAGGGTGGGGTGTACGGGGTGACCGCGGGGTTGCAGGCGACGTTCGGGACGGGCCGGGTGTTCGACTCGCTGCTCGACGAGACGTCGATCCTCGGGGTGGCGCAGGGGCTCGGGCTGCTGGGACAGCTGCCGGTGCCCGAGATCCAGTACCTCGCCTACCTGCACAACGCGATCGATCAGCTGCGTGGCGAGGCCTGCTCGACCAGCTTCTTCTCGGCCGGGCAGTTCCACACGCCCATGGTGCTGCGGATCGCGGGGCTGGCGTACCAGCGGGGCTTCGGCGGCCACTTCCACAACGACAACGCGCTCGGGGCGTTGCGGGACATCCCGGGGTTGGCGATCGCCGTGCCGGCGCGGCCGGCCGACGGGCCGCGGCTGCTGCGTGCGGCCGTCGGGATGGCCGAGGCCGACGGCCGGGTCGTCGCGTTCGTCGAACCGATCGCGCTGTACCACGAACGCGACCTGCACACCGAGGGGGACGGCGGCTGGTTGGAGACCTACCCGGCGGCCGGCGAGGTGGCGCTGCCCGGCGAGGTCGGCGTGTACGGCGAGGCGTCGGCGGACCTGTTGCTGGTCACCTACGGCAACGGTCTGCGGATGTCGCTGCGGGCGGCCCGCCGGCTGGCCGAGGACGGGATCGCGGCGCGGGTGCTCGACCTGCGCTGGCTCGAGCCCCTACCGGTGGACGCGATCCGCGAGCACGCGGAGGAGGTCGGGACGGTGCTGGTCGTCGACGAGGCCCGCGCCACCGGTGGCGGTATCGCCGACGCGGTGATCGCGTCGCTGGCCGAGTCCGGGATCGCGCCTGAACGGCTGGCCTCGGTCCGGTCGGTGGACACCTACGTGCCTCTCGGCCCCGCCGCCGACACCGTGCTGTTGGGAGAGGACGATGTCATCGTGGCAGCTCGCCGGCTCGCCGCCGGCCGGTCAGGTCCACGCCAGGGCTCGGCACGCCGCCGGGGCTCGGGACGCCGGCAGCGCTCGGGACGTGGTCAGGGCTCGGGACGTCGCCGGCGCCGTCGTGGCCGCCGGCAGCGCCGCCGCGACGATCGCCTCCGCTGATCCCGCCCACCGACGGTTCCGGGCCGCCGTTCGTGTGGGTCCTCGGCCATATATGCCCGAGAACCCACACGAACCCCGCGTTCGGGTCACCCGCCGCCGACGACCGTGGTGTCCGGTCGGAACACCGCCCACGCGAACCACAGCGCGTCGTCGCGCGGCAGGGGGGTGAGTCGCGTCCCCGCGAGTGGGCCCGCCACCGCTTCACCACGCAGATCCCAGATCGACCCGGTCTGCACATCCTCGAACCGACCACCGCCGGTCGCCGCGAACCGCAGGGTCCGCCCGTCGTGCTCCGCCAGGAACACGACGGCCTGTCCGACCTCCTTGCCGTCCTCGACGCGGGCGCGCTCGAGGACCGACGCCTGGCCCGGTGCCCACCACACCGTGATCGGGTCCCCGGCCACCTCCAGCTCCACGACCTCCTCGACGGCGAGGTGGTCGACGACGACGGCAGCCGACGCGCTGTTCCGATGGATCCCGACGACCCGGGTCATCGGTGGCAGCCGGTCGTCGGCGTCGCCGCGCAGGAACGGGGGCACGTTGTCCTCGCGGTCGTAGAAGACGTAGGGGGTCCGCTCGTAGTCGTGGTCGGAACCGGTGTCGCGGCTGAGCACCTCGGCGTCCGGGTACAGCCCGGCAGCCGTGCCGAACCCCAGCAACGAGGTGGACCGCCGATCGAGGGTGCGGCCGAGGAACCGCTCACCGACCAGCTGCTGGCCGGTGAACTGGATCCACAGCTCGAGGTGCTGGCGGTCGTACATCACGAGGTTGGACCGCCACAGGCGGCCGGTGGTGCCGAACTCGAGGACCTCGGGCCCGTCGGGCCCCTTGATCACCCGGTCGAAGGCGAGCGCCGAGTTGCACAGGGGGCAGTAGGTGACGGCGATCGGGTCACCCGCGACCACGTCGTTGACGATCTCGTGCCGGATCAGGATCTCCAGCGGGTAGAGCCGGACGACGTCGCCGTGCTCGAGCACGATGACCGGTGAGCGCTCGTCCAGCCACGCGGCCGCGGCCGGGACCGTCTCGAACCGGGGATCGTCGATCGACGGGATCCCGTCGGGGGCGGGCCCGCCGGTCACGAGCTCCGACAGCTCGATCATCGCGGCCGGTTCGCAGCCCGGCTGGTCGAAGACGAACCCGTCGTCCTCGCAGCCGACCGACGTCTCGCGGATCGGCTCCGTGAGGGGCCCGACGGTGCGGGGAGCCAGGGCACGGAGACGGTCCTCGAGCGGCTGCTCCGCGATCGGGACGTCGTCGCCGTCGTCGCGGTCGTGCTCCGGTGGTCGTTCGATGATCACCTCACCGGCACGCCGGTCCTCGGCGCCGATGTCCGCATCCGTGCACGCGGCGGCGATCGCGGCGACGGCCGCGAGCAGTAGCACCAGGCGGCGGGACAGCAACGACGGCCTCCTCGGACCGGCCGATCGGCAGCGGCACCGCTGGGCCGCGACACGGTTCGGCAGGTACATCGTTCGGCAGCTACCACGGGAACCCGGTGGGTGGCAGGTGCCTTCCCGTGGCCGGTGAGCGCCGCATCCCGGGCGGCGGTCGGCGTTCGTGTGGGTTCTCGGGCATATATGCCCGAGAACCCACACGAACCCCCGGTGGGGGCACCTCATGCCCCAGCGCTATCAGTCCTGGGGGAGGTAGTCCTCCGCGTAGTACTCGACGCCGAGGTGGGTGATCTGCTCCTCGCCCATCATCCACCGCAGGGTGTTCTTCAGCTTGGTGTGCTGGATGAACAGGTCGTGCTCCGGGTACAGGCCCGGGGCGACCTGCGGCGCCTTGAAGTAGAACGACAGCCACTCCTGGATGCCCGCCATCCCGGCCCGCTGCGCGAGGTCGAGGAACAGCGTCAGGTCGAGCGCCAGCGGCGCCGCCAGGATCGAGTCCCGGCACAGGAAGTTGACCTTCATCTGCATCGGGTAGCCGAGCCACCCGAAGAAGTCGATGTTGTCCCACCCTTCCTTGTTGTCCCCGCGTGGCGGGTAGTAGTTGATGCGCACCACGTGGTCGATATCCCCGTACAGCTGCGGGTAGACGTCCGGCTGCAGGATCGTGTCCAGCACCCCGAGCTTCGACGTCTCCTTCGTGCGGAACGACTCCGGGTCGTCGAGCACCTCGCCGTCCCGGTTGCCGAGGATGTTGGTCGAGTACCACCCGTCCATGCCGAGCATCCGCGCCTTGAACATCGGCGCCAGCGCGGTCTTGACCATCGTCTGCCCGGTCTTGAAGTCCTTGCCGCAGATCGGCACCCCGCTGGCCGACGCGAGGTCGCGCAGGGCCGGGATGTCCACCGTCAGGTTGGGTGCGCCGTTCGCGAAGGGCACGCCCTCGAGCAGGGCCGCGTAGGCGTAGAGCATCGACGGGGTGATCGCCGGGTCGTCGGCGTCGATCGCGGCGACGAAGCGGTCGAGGTCCGCGTGCGCCGGGCCGGGATCGACGAACACCTCGGTGGACGCGCACCAGATCATCACCATCCGGTCGCAGCCGTGGCGCTCGCGGAAGGCGCGGAGGTCGTCGCGGATCCCCTCGAGCTGTCCCCGCTTGGACCGGTCGGCCATGACGTTCGGTCCGTCGAGTCTCTTCACGTAGGCCGGGTCGAACGCGGCCGGCATCGGTTGGATGTCGCGCAACGCCTCGGCGATGGGTTCGAGGTGGCGGCCCACGTCCAGCACCCCGGCCTTCACGGCCGATACGTAGGCGTCGTCCTCGAAGGGGTCCCAGGCCCCGAACACCAGGTCGTCCAGGCCCGACAGCGGTACGAACTCGCGGATCAGCGGCGCGCGCTCCTCGGTGCGCTTGCCCAGCCGGATCGTGCCGAGCTGGGTCAGCGACCCGAAGGGCTCCGCCATCCCGCGCCGGATCAGCTCGACCCCGGCGATGAAGGTCGTCGCGACCGCACCGAGACCGACGCACACCACCCCGAGCCGCCCGTCCGCGGGGGCGATCTCGGGTGAGGGCAGGGGCTGGTCGCTGGTCATCGGCGGAACCTCCGGTCGTCCTCTCGACCCTACTGCGCGCTCGGTGACCACGCCGTCCCCGGGCACCACGTCGCGTGGCCACGACCCCGTCCACGCGGTCGGTCCCCGGCCCGTCCATACGACCGATGCCGGTCCCGTCCACCCGACCACCCGGCCGCCCCCGGCCACCTCGATACCGTCGGCGGACGAGCGACCACGAGGTCGCGAACCGCGACCGGCTCGACCACGACACGCCACCCACGGGGGAGTGCCATCGCTGCATCGACGCCGACGATGACGCCACGTCCGACCCCTGGCCGCCGTGTGCTGCGGTGGACGCTCGTCGCGCTCGCGGCCGTCGCGGTCGTCCACGGCGCGGCGTGGGGCACGCTCCTCGTCCTGCAGCGCGACCACGCCGACGCCGTGCTGCCGAACGTCACCGTGGCCGGCACCCCCGTCGGCGGGTCCGACCGGGCCGAGTTGACCGCCACCGTCGAGTCGTTGGCCGCCGACCGGCTCGCCCCGCCGATCGAGGTGGTCGCCGGCGACCTCCAGGTGACGACGGACCGCGCCGAGCTGGGGGTGCATCACGACACGGACACGGCCATCGCGGCGGCGTGGAACCTCGGTCGGCGCGGGCTGTGGACCGCCCTGGCGGAGCAGATCAACGCCCGCCGCGGCGTGACCTACCGGGTCCCGCTCGAGCGTGACCTCGACGCCGCACGGCTCGACGCGTGGGCGCGGGACGCCGCCGCCGCGCTGTCCCGTGACCCGCGCGCCGCTGAGCTGACCCTCGGGGTCGATGCCGACGCCTCGATCCGGATCGAGGCGGTGGAGCCGATCGAGGGCCAGGAGGTCGACGCGGAGGAACTGGCCGCGACCCTGTCCGACCGCCTCGTCGACGATCCGCCGGAGCCGGACGCGCTGAGGATCGAGGCGCCGATCGCGCGGGTGCTGCCGCCGGCGGTCACCGAGGCCGACCTCACCGCCGGACGTGCCGCCGCCGAACTGGCCGTCTCCGCCCCGGTGACGCTCGTCAACCCGGCGCCGGCCGCCGACCTCACCCTCGAACCGGACGACCTCGCCCGTGTGCTCGAGGTGGTCCGTGACGACGACGCGCCGACGGGTGAGCGCCTCCACCTCGACGCGGATGTGGCGGTGCTCGCCGACCTCCTCGGCGGCGACGGCCTCACCGCCCTGGAGGCTGGGCCCGTCGAGGCCACGATCGAGCTGATCGACGACGAGGTGGTGATCGACGGCGGGACGCTCGGGTTCGAACCCGACCTCGACGCGATCGGCGAGGCGGTGGTCGAGCTGGCCCTGGAGGAGGACGACCGGGAGGGTGAGCTGCGGGGCGAGGTGTTGGAACCGGAGCTCACCCGCGAGCAGGCGGAGGGGCTCGGGATCGAGCAGGAGGTGTCGAGCTTCACCACCCCGCTGACCCCCGGGCAGCCGCGCAACACCAACCTCCAGCGGGCCGCGTCCCTGCTCGACGGCGCCCTGATCCTCCCGGGCGAACGCTTCTCCCTGAACGAGGGCATCGGGCCCCGGACCGCCGAGCGCGGGTTCGTCGAGAACGGGTTCATCGACGACGGGGAGCTGATCAGCGTCGTCGGTGGTGGTGTCAGCCAGATGGGCACCACCTTCATGAACGCGGCCTGGTTCGCAGGGATCCGCCTGGTGACCTTCCAGCCGCACTCGCTGTACTTCGCCCGGTACCCGATGGGGCGCGAGGCGACCCTGTCGTGGAACACGATCGACGTGGTGGTCGAGAACGACTCGCCGTACGGGATCCTGGTCGCCTCGGAGGCCGATGACCAGAGCGTGACCGTGTCGTTCTGGAGCAGCCCGTGGGCCGAGGTCACCACCGAGACCGGCGACCCCTACGACGTCGTGCCCGGCGCCGTGCGCAACGGGTTCACCGTCGACTTCGAACGCACGATCACCTACCCCGACGGGACCAGCACCACCGAGACCTACACCCACCGCTACAACCCGGAGAACTGACCGCGGCGGGTGGGACGCGTAGCCTGACGTCTGACAACCGGCATCCTCGGCGGGCGGTCGGCGAGATGGACGACACCACCCAGCGATTGCGGGAGCGGACCGGCCTCGACGTCGTGGGCTGTTACGCGTTCGGGTCCGGGCCGGAGCAGGCCGACGAACTGCTCGCGTTCGTTGCACGCGGGACCAAGCGCGCGACCGCCGGCGCGATCGTCGAACTCGCCGAGCTCGACGACCCGTTCCCGGCGGTCGGGCAGCTGTGGGGGCTGCTGGACGGTTCCGGCGAACCCCGCTTCGTGGCCGAGACCGTCGACCTCGTGCCGGGCACGCTCGACGAGGTGACGCCGGCGTTCGCGTGGGACGAGGGCGAGGACGACCGCACCCTCGAGGCTTGGGTCGAGGGCCACCTGCGCTGGGGGAGGCAGCTGGGTCTCGCGGACCCTGGACGGCTCGAGGTCGTCTTCGAGCGCTTCCGGATCGTCTGGCCGGCCTCGGACCGCACCGACTGGCTCGTCGACGGAGTCCGACCGCTGCGCTTCGATGACCGCGACTGGCTGTGTGAGACGTACACCGTCCGCCACGGCACGGCCGAGGTGCGCCGGCACGGCGAGCGCTGGGCGGTCGGCGCCCTTCCGGGGCTGGTGTGCGAGCGCGACGGGCAGCGCGTCGGCGCGCTGACGTTCCGGCCGCAGCCCGACCGCGCGGTGGCGGTGTTCAGCATCGATGCCTTCCGAGGGGGCAGCGACGTCGAGGGTGCGCTGCGCCGCGGGTTGGTCGAGCTCGGCCACCGGCACGGCTGGGCACGGTGGGTGGACGCCGCGGACCGGTAGCCGCTCCGACGCGGCCGGTGGTCAGAGCGTGACCGGCTGGCCCTCACGGGTGACCCGCAGGGCGTTGTCGAGCCACGCTCGCAGGTGCGGGACCACCACGATCGGGTCGTGTTCGAAGGTCACAGCCCCCTCGCGGACGCCGAGCTGGTAGTCGACCCAGACGGAGCTCGAGACGACGCTGTACGACGCCCCGGCCGATGCGCAGTCGGGCCCGGACCGCCAGGCGGCGTCGACCCACACGAACACGAGCCTGCCGGGCGGGACGGTGACCCCGCTGGTGAACGCGTCGGCGGCGGCACGCTCCGGGGCCGAGCCGCCGTCGTGCACGCCGTCGCGGTCGACGGCCACCGCGACGTCGTCGGTGGCGAGATGGCAGCCGGCACCGGCCTCGTCCGTCGGGTACCCGGACGGTGCCGCGTCACCGGTGAACCCGCCGACGGCGGTCAGTTCGACGGTCCGGTTCGAGGCGTTGTGGAGGACGAGCAGCCGTTCGATCACGACCTCCTCATCGGCCTCGACCACGGTGCCCGACCAGAACGGGGTGCTGACGTCGACGTACTCGCCGGCCGTGACCCACTGCCCGTAGGCGAAGCCGGGGACGACCGGGTCGGAACCTCGGAGCCGTTCCCAACCGACCGGACCGTACGGGTCGGCGACCATCACGGCGGCGAGCAGCGCCGCACCCGCCAGCGCGGCGAGGACACGCCACCGGACCCGGCGGGCTCCGCGGCCACCGACCCCGGTGCCGGTCCCGTCGACCGCG
>SKNO01000031.1 GCA_007120465.1 Nitriliruptoraceae bacterium | reverse complement strand
GGCGACATCATCGGGTTCTTCGCCTCGTTCACCTTCGACGACGAACGGGACGAGGAGGAGATCGCCAACGAGGAGCAGGAGGAGCTGCGCCAGGAGCTCTCCGAGGCCAGCAAGCTGATCCTCAACAAGCTGCTGGTCACCAACGTCCAGGTGGAGCAGCTCCCCCAGACGCCCGACGACGAGGACGGCGAGCGCTCCGGTCCGGAGCTCGCGCCCACCGGCAACCTGCTGGTGACCCTCGCCGTCGACGTCCCCCAGGCCGAGCGGATCGTGTTCTCCGCCGAGTACGGGACGATCTGGCTCTCGGCCCAGGACGAGAACACCTCCGAAGAGGGCAGCCAGATCCGCACCCCGAGGAACATCTACGATGACTGAGCTCCGCATCCTGCTCGCCACGCCGCACGCTGGGTACGAACAGCGGGTCCGGCAGGCCTTCGGCGCGAGCCTCAACGGCGACCTGCGCCGCTGGGACGTCGACCAGGGCGAGGTGACCGCCGACGGGCTGCTCCAGCAGCTGGCCAACACCTCCCCGGACGTCGTGGCCATCGGTCCCGACGTGCCGACCGAGGAGGCGCTCGGCCTCGCCCGGCAGCTCGAGGCGACCCGCCCGGAGATCAGCGTCCTGCTGATCAACGAGCCCACCCCCGAGCTGTGGCAGCACGCCCTGCAGGCCGGCGTCCGCGACGTGATCACCCCCGACGCCGTGGACGCCGACGTCCGTGCCGCCTTCGAGCGGACGATGGCCGTCGCGGCCCGGCGCCGCCAGAACCTCGTCGGCGAGCCGGACGCCCACGGACGCCCGGGAGGGATCATCTCGGTCCTCTCCCCCAAGGGCGGCTCCGGCAAGACCACGGTCGCGTCCAACCTCGCCGTCGGTCTGGCCATGGCCGAACCCAACCAGGTCGCGCTCATCGATCTCGACCTGCAGTTCGGTGACGTCGCGACCGCGCTGGGGCTGACCCCGCAGCACACGCTGGTCGACGTGGTCCGCGCGCCGGGACAGCTCGACGGGATGGCGCTGAAGTCGTTCCTGAGCGCCCACCCCTCGGACCTGTGGGCGCTGTGCGGCCCGGAGTCGCCGGCGGAGGGCGAGGAGGTCGGCGCTGACCAGGCCAAGCGCATCGTCGAGGCGCTCGCCGGAGAGTTCCGCCACGTCGTCGTCGACACGGGCGCGGGGCTCGACGAGCACACCCTGTCCGCCATCGAGTCCTCCACGGACCTCGTCCTGGTGTGCGCGATGGACGTCACCAGCATCCGCAGCCTCCGCAAGGAGATCGCGGCGCTCGACCAGCTCGGGATGACCCACCAGCGGCGCCACCTGCTGATCAACCGGGCCGACTCGAAGGTCGGGCTCGACCTGCGGGACGTCGAGGCATCCCTCGACCACCCGGTCGATGTCGCGGTGTCGAGCTCACGCGCGGTGCCGCTGTCGCTGAACCAGGGACTGCCGCTGATCGCTTCCGATCCGCGCAACCCCGTGGCGAGGCAGTTCGCCGAACTGGTGGAGCGCTTCGCAGAACTGCCGGCGTCCGTGACCGGCTCCCGTCGGCGCAGGAGGGGCGAGCGATGAAGCTCAGCGAACGGCTCAAGGAACTCGACACGACGGGCGCCGACGCGGCGCCCCGCACCAACGGCTCCGGTCCGTCGACCACCACCTCGGCGTCGACCCAAGCCCCTGCGCAGCCGGCGGCACGGGCGCGGGCGAAGACCGACGCACCCGAGCAGGTCGATCCGCTGGCGCAGCTCAAGCAGCGGGCACAGCAGGCGCTGTTCGCCCGGCTCGGCTCCCGGCTGTACGACTCGTCGCTGAGCGACGACCAGCTCCAGGCCTTCGTCCGCCAGGAGCTCACCGAGGTCGTCGAGGCGGAACGCACCCCGCTGAGCGCCGAGGAACGCAAGCGACTGACCGAGGAGGTCACCAACGACGTCCTCGGGTACGGCCCGCTCCAACCTTTCCTCGACGACCCCACCGTCACCGAGGTGATGGCCAACAGCGACGACGCGATCTACGTCGAGCGGGTGGGGCGCCTGCAGGAGACCTCGGCACGGTTCCTGTCCGAAGACCACCTGCGCCGGGTGATCGAACGGATCGTCTCCCAGGTGGGCCGGCGGATCGACGAGTCCTCCCCCATGGTCGACGCCCGCCTGCCCGACGGCTCCCGCGTCAACGCCATCATCCCCCCGCTCGCGGTCGACGGCCCGACCCTGACGATCCGCAAGTTCGCCGCCGACCCCTACCAGGTCGACGACCTGATCAGTTTCGGGTCGATGACCTCGGAGATCGCCACCCTGCTCGACGCGTGCGTACGCGGGCGGCTGAACATCCTGGTCTCCGGCGGTACCGGCACCGGGAAGACGACGCTGCTCAACGTCCTGTCCTCCTTCATCCCCGAGGACGAGCGCATCGTCACGATCGAGGACGCGGTGGAGCTCCAGCTCCACCAGGACCACGTCGTCCGGCTGGAGTCACGTCCCCCCAACATCGAGGGCAAGGGCCAGATCGCCATCCGCGACCTGGTGCGCAACTCCCTGCGGATGCGCCCCGACCGCATCATCGTCGGGGAGACCCGCGGCGGCGAGGCACTCGACATGCTCCAGGCGATGAACACCGGCCACGACGGCTCGCTGTCCACCGTCCACGCGAACTCCCCCCGGGACGCGATCTCCCGACTCGAGACGATGGTGCTGATGGCCGGCATGGACCTGCCGGTCCGCGCGATCCGGGAGCAGATCGCCTCGGCGCTCGACCTGATCGTCCACATCACCCGGCTACGCGACGGCAGCCGCCGCATCACCCACGTGACCGAGGTCCACGGCATGGAGGGTCAGGTCGTCACCCTCCAGGACGTGTTCCTGTTCGACTACTCACCCGGGCTCGACGAGGACGGCCGGTTCCGCGGGGTGCAACGTCCGACCGGGATCCGTCCACGCTTCACCGACCAGCTCGAACAGCTCGGTATCCCGATCCCCCCGATCGTCTTCGGCGCCCCGATCGAGGACGCCGACGGCATCGCACCGACCGGGCGGCCGCGCCGATGAAGCGGACGGTCACCACCCTCGTCTGGACGCTGCTCGCCGTCCTGGTCCTACCGCTGGCTACGGCCGTGGCACAGGAGGGCGCCGAGACGCTCCACCTCGACTCCATCGATGTCGATGGCCACCCCGAGGTATCCGTCTCCGTGAGCGTGCCAGCCCACCCCGACGGGCCGCGGCCGGACTCGGCGTTCACCGTCACCGAGGACGGGGAGGAGCGTGACCTCGAGGTCCGCACCGCGGCGAGCGCCGACCTGCACGTCCTGCTGCTGATCGACACGACCGGCAGCATGACCGGTGCGCCGCTCGCGGGAGCCAAGATCGCGGCGACGACCTTCGTCGAGCGCCTCCCCGACGACGCCGGCATCGCCGTCCTCAACTACGACACCGAGGCGACCGTCCTCACCACGTTCGACGCCAGCCGCGACGAGCATCTCGCCGCGATCGACGGACTGGAGGCCGGCGGGTTCACCGCGATGTACGACTCGGTGGGGACCGCCGTCGAGGTGTTCCCGGAGGCCGACGAGGACACCCACCGGGTGATCGTCTTGCTGACCGACGGTGAGGACAACGCGAGCGAGAACACCGTCGAGGACGCCATCGAGGCGCTGCTCGCCCACGACGTGACCCTGCACAGCGTCGAGTACCTCACCGACTTCACCGACGAGGCGGCGATCCGCGAGATGGCGAACGCCACCGGCGGCACCGTCAGCGAGGCCGACGATGCGGACGCGCTCACCGCCGTGTACGAGGAGCTCGCTGCCGCGCTGATCAACCGCTACACGCTGCGCTACACCTCCGAAGCCACCGGGCCCACGGAACTCACCGTCACCGTCGACCACGACGGGTTCGTGGCGAGCGGGAGCCGCACCGTCACGCTGCCGAGCCTCCCCGTGCTCCCTGAGGAGCCCGACCAGGACGCCGGCGCCGTTCCCCCGGTGGTGACCGAACCACCGACGATCCCACCGTCGGAGGGCTCGGCCCTGGGGCGCGCGATGTTGATCGTGGGTGCGGTGCTGTGGTTCGTCGCGCTGGCGCTGGTGCTCTTCGTGCTGCTCGCTCCCCAGCAGGCACGGGCGCAGCTGTCGGCGGCGCGCGACCGGCTCGGGTTCGGGCGGCGCAGCCTCAGCGGGCTCGCCGACCGGGCCACCCTGATCGCCGAGCGCGGCCTGGAACGGCGCGGACAGCGCGGCGGGCTGAACGCGGCGCTTGAGCGGGCGGGCATCGACCTGCGTCCCGGCGAGTTCGTGGTTCTGGTCGCCTCGGCCGCGATCGCCGCCTTCGCCGTCGGACTGGTGCTGAGCGGGTTCCTCGCCGGGATCGTGCTGGCGCTGGCCGCGGTGATCGTCGTCCGCCTGGCCGTGACGCTCCTGACCGACCGACGGCAGCGCCGCTTCGCCGACCAGCTGGGCGAGATCCTGCAGCTGATGGCGGGGAGCCTGCGTGCCGGCTACAGCCTGATGCAGGCCGTCGACGCGGTCGCCCGGGAGGCCGACTCCCCCGCATCGGATGAGTTCAGCCGGCTGGTCGTCGAGACCCGTCTGGGCCGCGACATGTCCGACGCGATGCGGGCGATGGCCGACCGGGTCCAGTGCGAGGACTTCGACTGGGTGATCCAGGCGATCGAGATCCACCGCGAGGTGGGCGGCGACCTGGCCGAGGTGCTGGACACGGTCGCCGAGACGATCCGGGAACGCAACCAGATCCGCCGTCAGGTCCAGGCGCTCAGCGCCGAGGGCCGCCTGTCCGCCTACGTGCTGCTGGCCCTGCCCTTCGGCGTCGGGTTCTTCATCTACCTGACCAACCCGAGCTACCTCGCCGAGCTCACCCAGGGTGGGCTGCTCGGCTGGGGGCTGATCGGCATCGGGATGGTCCTGATGACGATCGGCGTCATCTGGATGCGCAAGCTCGTCAAGCTCGTCTTCTAGGAGCGATCGATGACCATCACCGTCATCCTGGCCGCCGCCGCGGTCGCGGCGTCGATCCCACTGCTGTGGTGGTCGGTCGCCGGCGCACGGACCGGAGGCCGCACGATCGACCGCAGTGTGCTCGCGGGGGGCGGCGGCACCGTCGACCTGCGCACCGCCGTGCTGCGCCGCTCGGCCAGCGACCGTGCGGTCAAGCCCATGGCCGACTCGCTCGTCCGCGTGGCCCGCCGGCTCACCCCGGTCGGGTGGATCGAGTCCCTGGAGAGGCGCATCACGCTCGCCGGCCGGCCGCCCGCGTGGCCGATCGAGCGGGTGCTGATCGCCAAGGTCGTGCTGGGCGTCGCCATGTTCGGGGTCGGCTTCCTCGCCTTCTCCGGCAACCGGACGGTGGGGTGGCTGCTGGTCTGGGGCGCGATGACCGCGCTCGGCTACTTCGCACCCGACCTGCTGCTCTACAGCCGCGGCAAGGAGCGCCAGGAGGCGATCACCCAGGCGCTGCCCGACACCCTCGACCAGATGTCGATCAGCGTCGAGGCGGGGCTGGGGTTCGAGTCGGCGATGGCGCGGGCGGGCAAGAGCGGGGCGGGGCCGTTGGCCGCCGAACTGGTCCGCACGATGCAGGAGATCCAGATCGGGGTGCCGCGCACCAAGGCGCTGCGCAACCTCGCCGACCGCGTCGAGTCGCCCGACCTCCGCCACTTCGTGCTGGCGGTCGTGCAGGCCGAGAGCTACGGGATCCCGATCGCCGACGTGCTGCGGACCCAGGCTGCCGAACAGCGCACCAAGCGGCGTCAGCGTGCGGAGGAGCACGCGATGAAGATCCCGGTGAAGATCATCTTCCCGCTGATCCTATGCATCCTGCCGACGTTGTTCATCGTGATCCTCGGCCCGGCCGTGATCCAGATCAGCCGCACCCTGTTCGGGGAGGGAGGAGCGCTGTAGATGGCCAGCGAGATGCCCACACCGCTGCTCGGCGCGACCCCGGCGTCACGACCGTCGCAGGCCCGGTCGGTCCGCGACGCTGCCGCGGCGCTGCGCGACCGCG
Source organism: Nitriliruptoraceae bacterium (assembly GCA_007120465.1). Taxonomy (GTDB): domain Bacteria; phylum Actinomycetota; class Nitriliruptoria; order Nitriliruptorales; family Nitriliruptoraceae; genus CSSed11-175R1. The sequence goes on along the minus strand of SKNO01000031.1, from coordinate 1,808 downwards.
ACCTCCAACCAGCGCGGCGCCCGACCGCGCCGATCGCCACCGGGTTCGACCTGCTCGACCGGGTGCTCGACGGGGGGCTCCGGCACCACGACCTGATGCTGCTCGGCGGGAGCCCCGGGGTCGGCAAGACGATCGCGGCGCTCCAGATGGCCCGCAACGTCGCCCGCGATGGACGCACGGCGCTGTACGTGTCGTACGAGCACGACGACGCGACCATGCTGGGACGGCTCCTCACGTTGGAGCTCGGTGACATGGCGGGTCGCGTCTCCGCCTCCGAGCTCGACCGGCTGCGCCGCGTCGTCACCGACGCGACGGCCGGGTTCCGCAGCCTGGACGAGGTGATCCAGGCCGAGCCGGTCGCGGCGGAGGCCTACGAGCAGCTCGGCAGCTACGGCGACCGTCTGCTGCTCGTGAGCGCCTCGGGGGCGCACACCGACCTGGCGACGATCGAGGCGCTGGCCGCCGAGGCCGAGACCGACGGTGGCGGGGCGGTGTTCGTCGACTACCTCCAGAAGGTCGCGTTCCACCCCGAGCCCGAGCACGAGGCGGAGAAGGTGACCCGTGTGGCGGAGGGGCTGAAGGACCTCGCGCTCGCCCACGACCTCACGGTGGTGGCGCTGGTCGCGGCCGACTGGGACGGGCTGCGCGCCGGACGGGTGCGCCTGCACCACCTCCGGGGCTCGTCGGCGCTGGCCTACGAGTGCGACGTCGCGCTGATCCTCAACGAGAAGCACGCGGCGGTCGCGCGGGCACACCTGGCCTACGACCCGGTCCGCGCCGAGTCCTTCAAGCACCAGGTGGTGTTCAGCGTGGAGAAGAACCGTGGCGGGCCGGCGATGATCGACCTCGAGTTCCGCAAGGACTTCCTGCACTACCGCTTCGAGCCGCGCGGGGCCTACATGACCGAGCGGTCGGCGGACGACCGCCTCGAGGCGCAGTAGGCGCGGAGCGTGACGGGCGACGGCCGGGCGGCCTCATCGGCCGTCCTGCCTGAGCTGCCTGCTGGCCGAGCAGCGCCTCCGAAGGCGGAGAACGACGGTACCCGCGACGTCTCCTGCCGAAGGTCCCGACTTGTGCGGCCCTTGCCCACTGTCTGGTGGGTGGCCCTCGGTCGTACGTTCTCCGTTGGACGGGTGTGCGACGCACCGTGGCATCCCGGCCACCGAACGACGAACCGGCTGAGCCCGAGGAACACGGCCCTAGGTCGCGATGGGGTGTCTCCCCGCTAAGGGCGCGCGGTCTGCGAGCTGGGCGGATCGTCGACCTCTAGTGCTGCATGGGCACGGAACGGAGACACCGACCATGTTGGACCGGTTGTTCATCACCCTGCAGATCCTCCGCGGGGACCTCATGGACGACGAGGGCGCGACCGCCGTCGAGTACGGCCTGCTCGTGGCTCTCATCGCCGCCATCATCGTGGCCGTGGTCGCGATCCTGGGTACCCAGATCCGCGACGCCTTCCAGGTCATCGTCGACGCCCTCTAGCGCCGCCGCTGGCGCCGACCGGTCCGTGCAGCGGATCCGCGCGACGGTGCCGGTCGGGCACCGCTCGACCACAACGACAGCGGTCCGTGAGTCAGGGTCGCTGCCCCTCCGACCTAGAGGGGCCGGAGGGGAAGGTGTTCGCGACTCCCAAGGAGATCCCACTCCCAAGGAGATCCCGGTGAAGCGTCGGGACGAGAGCGGTGCCAGCGCGGTGGAGTACGGGCTGTTCCTGGCCCTGATCGCGGCCGTGATCATCGCGACGGTCGCGCTGCTCGGCACCGGCGTCCTCAACCTGTTCAGGTCGCTCGAAGGCGCGTTCTGAT
>SKNO01000129.1 GCA_007120465.1 Nitriliruptoraceae bacterium | reverse complement strand
TGCGACCGGCGAGCAGCGGACGCGATCGACGCTACGGAAGGCCCTCCCCCGGGACCTGCGTGCTGGCACGCAACCGACCACGCAACTGCGTACGGGAGGCCCTGTCGGGTCGCGGGTCGCGGTCGCCGGACGGGTGCCTCGACGTGTGCGCGTCAGGATGGGGGCACGATCCCCTCGCGGAGCGCGTACCCGACCGCTGCGGCTCGGGCGCTGCGGCCGTGCAGGCCGAGCTTCTGGTAGACGGTCGACAGGTGCCGCTCGATGGTCCTGACGCTCAGGACGAGTTCGGCCGCGATCTCCTGGTTGGATCGGCCAGCGCTGACGAGCGCGAGCACCTCGGCCTCGCGCCTCGTCAACCCGCCGGGGAGATCCGGACGACGACTGCCGTCGGACGTCCCCCCGATCCCCAGCTGTGCGAACGTGGCGTCCGCGGCAGCCCGTTCGAGAGCGGCCGACTCGCCGTCACCGAGGGCATCGCAGGCGTCGGCGAGCACCAGACGGGTCCTTGCGACGTCGTAGGGGGCGTCGAGCTGCCGTCCCGCTCGCAGGGCGTCGCGCAGCACGGGGACCGCGGCTGCCGCGTCGCCGCTCGCGAGCAGGACGGTCCCTCGGGCGTACCGCGCCGCCATGAGGAAGCCGCTGGTGCCGTAGCGTTCCGCGGCTTCCGAGAGCTCCCGGCTCCACGACGCCGCCTGCTCCAGGTCGCCCTCCGTTACGGCAACCTCGACGGCGGCTGGCAGCAGACGTGCCCGCGCCAGCGGATCGTCACCGGCAGCCACGAGCCCGGCGCGGATCGACGCGCCGGCGGCCTCGACGTCACCGAGCAGCAGACGCAGCAGCGCCAGCCCCGGCTGGGGATCGCGGCCGAGCCGATGGCCCTCCCGGAAGGCCGCCTCCGCAGCCGGCGCGTCCCCCCGCTGCCGGCCGAGCTCACCGAGCAGGTAGTGGGCCTCCGCCACGATCGGCAGATCGAGCTCCGTCAGCTCCCTCGTGACACGCCTCGCCTCGCGTTCCGCCTCGTTCCACGCGCCGCGCACCTGCAGGATCTGTGCCCGATGCACCCGGCAGATGCCGAGGAAGGGCCCTGATCCCGGCATGGTCTCGCACCACCGCGTGGTCGCTTCCGTCCACTCCCCCGCCCTGCGAAGGTCACCGATCTCGTAGCACGCGGAGATGAGGTGACAGTAGATGTTCCCGGCCCACGCCGGATCCATCTCGTCCGACACCGCCGCCAGCATCGCCTGATCGAGGAGTGGCATCCCCGCCGCGATCTCGCCTCGGCGTAGCAGGACGCGGCCCTCGCCGAGCAGCCCGAGCGCGGTCAGGCCGACGTCGCCCAGCCGCTCGCCCAGGTCGTGCACCCGTTCGGCCGTCGCGCGTGCCGTGGTCAGGTCCCCCGCACCGAACGCCTCCTCGAACCCGACGTGGAGCAGGTAGCCGTGCTCCGGCCCCTCCGGCAGTCCCTCGAGCAGCCCCCGGGCACGGCCGAACCAGCCCGACGCCTGGGCCTCGTCTCCGCGGAGCGAGAGCGTGTAGCCGATGTCCAGGGCGACCAGCGCTGCTGCTGCCGGTCGCCCCTCGTCAAGGAAACGCGGGAACACCTGCCGTTGCAGCGACAACGCTGCCGTGACGTCACCGAGCCACCAGTGGCAGTTCGACAGGGCGTACAGGTCGTCGGCTCCGATGTCCTCTTCATCCCGCATCCGGGTGAAGGCATCGCGCGCGGCGACCCAGTCCCGGGACGCGTACGCCTCACGTGCCTGCTCCAACTCAAGCGCCGCCGCGTTCACGGGGACAACGACCTCGGGGGGTGGGGGTGGCCCGAGCCCCGGAGCCGATGTCCGCGAGCGAGCCATGTTGCGTCCATGCGCCACCCTCCGGAGCGGACCTCACGCTGTCAGCGCGGGCGGATCGCCCGCCACTGTGCGCCGAGTCGCGCCCGCTGGCAAGCCCCCGACACGGTCATCGCGCCACGTCAGGTGAGCGGCAGGTCGCGGACGATGGCAGCGCGCAGATCCAGGACGCCGCTCACGAGCGCAGCGTCGCCGACGCAGCGCGCAACCTGCTCGATCGCTGCGCGGTCGATCATCCGAACGGCGCGGCGCCAGAAGGCATCGACGGGGACCTCCACGCGCGCCGACACCCGACCCGCCGCGCTCGTGAACCGCCATCCCGAGGGGCCGCCCTCGAGCGTCCAGCTCCGCTCGAACGGGCCGGTCACGCGTACGGCGACGACCGGTGCTGTCGTCTCGGGCGACGGGAGCACGGCGGGGAGCCCACGGGCGAACGTCTCCACCACGGGGCCGGCGAACTCCTCGTCGACGAGTCCGGGACGACCGACGGCCTCGCGCAGCTGCTGCTGATGCACCCACCGCTCGGTGTACTCACGCGCCACATCCAGCCAGTTCGGGTGGACTCCAGGACCTGCCCACGCCACCGAGCTCCCTGGCGCGTCCGCGTCCAGACCGAGCAGGTGTTCCTCGGAGGGACGTGCCGACCACTGCAGCAGTTCCCGCGTCAGCCGAGGAGACAGCGTCGGAGCCATCGTCTCGACCCACTGCTCGTTGATCCGATCCAGAGCGACGACGAGGTCATCGAAGCTCGACACCTCCACCCAGGCCCCGACGTGTCCATCACGATCACCCGAGAGTCGGCGCAGGTCGTCGTGGACGAGGTGGACCGACAGCTCGTGGACCGACCACGCTGGACACGGTGTTGGCGCATCCCATGCGTCGTCATCGAGGTCGCTGAGCAGTCGGATCAACTCCTCACGCTCCCGGCGCAGGACCGACGCGACCTCCAGCGGAGGGCCGAGCGAGCCACCGTCGGTCGCCGTCATCCCGGCACGGGGGTGGGGCGTCGTTGCAGCCAGTAGGACGTCTTCGCGACGTGCCGTATCCCCATCCGGCGCATCCCGGGGTCGGTCGTGGGTTCGACCGATCGATGCAGGGGCTCGATCAGGAACATCTGACCGAAGCGTCGCTCGATCTCGTTGGGCGCGATCACGAACCCCTTCACCGTGGTGGCGACCCAGCCTGGCGACAGCACGCGCGGGTCCTGTGGCAGTTCCCACTGGGACTGGTAGTGGCAGCCGCCGTCGGCGGTGAGGTGGATCAACGAGGACGCGTACGCGCGCCTCGCACGCTCGCCGAACAGGCTCATGAGCAGCCCGCGATCCACGATCAGGTCGAACGTGCCGTCGGTCTCCTCGAGCCCGGTCACGTCGGCGCGCCGGAACGCGACCGCGACGCCGGCGGCAGCAGCCTTCTCACGGGCCAGCGCGAGGGCACGCTCAGCGACGTCGATGGCCGTCACCTCGAACCCGCGTCCTGCCAGCGCGATCGCGTTGTCCCCGGTCCCGCAGCCGACATCGAGTGCGCGACCGGGCCCCCTGATGTTGCGCTCGTCGAGGGCGCTGACCAGCACCGGATCGGCCTGGCCGAGCTCCCAGGACGGGACGCCGCGGTACATGCGGTTCCAGAACCGTGCCGTGAGGTTCATCACGGTACCTCCGGGTCCGTGGACGTTCGCTGACCGGATCGCATGCCCGGTCGATCGCTACGTGGCGAGCAGCATCGCACCGACCAGGGCGCTGTAGACGTGTGCCCAGAACGGGGGGTTGAAGGGACCCGCGAACCGCGTCGCGAGGAACCCGGCCAGGAACGCCAGACCCCAACCGACCCCGAACCAGCCGACCCAGCCTGGCAGCTCGCCAGCCACCAGCAGCGCGGCACCGAGGGTGGCCGAGGCGGCGTAGGCCGACACCATGTGGACGACGTAGAGGGATCCTGCCCAGCCATCCAGGGCGGCGAACCCCGCCGGCGGCGCGCCGTCTGCCACCGTGCGCTCCGCAGCCCAGGGCACCACGGTCAGCCGGAACGCGAGGGACGCGATCCAGCACACCGCCCCGATCGCATAGGCGACCGCGGCCATCGCGGCGACCACCGCAGCCGTGCCAGCACCGAGCAGGACCACGAGACCGACCATACCGGCGCACGTGATGAACATGGCGGGGATCATCCACGCGTGGATCCACGCGCGTCGCCGCCGGTCGGTGTGGATGGTCCGGAGCGACGCCGTCAGCGGCTGCTCGTACGCCTTCCGCCAGCCACCGGCGCCGACGAGGAAGACCGTCAGCCCCGCAACGAGGACGACACCCACGACATCACGACCCGCCATCCCGTAGTTCTAGCAGGCGAGCCCGGCCGTCGTCTGCGGATCCCTGGTCACGAAGCGACCGCGACCGTCGCGGCCGTCAGCAGGGCGGCAGGCGCTGCAGCAGGTAGTCCTCGAGCCGGTCGATCGCGACCCGGTCCTGCGCCATCGTGTCCCGGTCGCGGACCGTGACGGCCCGGTCCTCCAGGGTGTCGAAGTCGACGGTGACGCAGTAGGGCGTGCCGATCTCGTCCTGGCGGCGGTAGCGGCGACCGATCGACTGGGTCTCGTCGTACTCGCACATCCACCGCTGCTTGACGACGTCGAACACCTCACGGGCCGTCGGGGTCAGCGTGTCCTTCTTGGACAGCGGCAGCACCGCGACCTTGTAGGGCGCCAGGCGCTTGTCGAGCTTGAGCACCGTGCGCTGCTGCATCTCCCCCTTGGCGTCCGGCGCCTCCTCGACACGGTAGGCGTCGAACAGGAAGGCGAGGGCGGCCCGGGTCACGCCACCCGCCGGCTCGATCACGTACGGGTGGTAGCGCTCGCCGGTCGCCTGGTCGTAGTAGGTGAGGTCCTGCCCGCTGGCCTCCTGGTGGGCCTTCAGGTCGAAGTCCGTCCGGTTGGCGAGGCCCTCGAGCTCCGACCAGCCCATCGACTCGTCCGGGAAGTAGTACTCGATGTCGACGGTGCGCTTGGCGTAGTGGGACAGCTCCTCCTCGCCGTGCTCGCGGATGCGCAGGTTCTCGCGACGCAACCCGAGTTCGACGTACCAGCGCATGCGCTCGTCGATCCAGTACTGGTGCCACTCGTCGTCGGTGCCGGGGACGACGAAGTACTCCATCTCCATCTGCTCGAACTCGCGGGTGCGGAAGATGAAGTTGCCCGGCGTGATCTCGTTGCGGAAGGACTTGCCGATCTGGGCGATGCCGAAGGGCGGTCGCCGCCGCGAGGTCCGCTGGACCGCGGCGAAGTCGACGAACATGCCCTGCGCGGTCTCCGGACGCAGCCACACCGTCGACCCCGCGGTCTCCACGGGCCCCATGTTCGTCTTGAACATCAGGTTGAACTGGCGCGGGTCGCCGAGCTCGAGCTTGCCGCAGGACGGGCAGGTCAGCTCGCCCTCCGCGGACTCGCTGCCGAGCTGCTCCTCACGCAGGTGATCCTCCCGGAACCGCTGATGGCAGTTGGCACACTCGACCAGCGGGTCGGAGAAGCTCGCGAGGTGGCCAGACGCCTGCCACACCTCGGTCGGCCCGAGGATCGCCTGCTCCATCCCGACCACGTCCTCGCGGAGCTGCACCATCGAGCGCCACCACGCGCGCTTGATGTTCTCCTTGAGCTCCACACCGAGGGGCCCGTAGTCCCACGTGGAGCGCACCCCGCCGTAGATCTCGGCGGTGGGGAAGATGATGCCGCGGACCTTGCACAGCTCGACGATCGTCTTCAGCTGGACGCTGACGGACGGCTCGCCGATCTCCGCGTTGTCGGGGGTCGGGTTGGTGGCGTCGCTCACGATGATCTCGTTGCTCGGGTACGGACCCCGCCACTGGCGGTGGGGGGTGGGCACGCCGCGACCGGACGGTCGCCGCGGGACCGGCAGGGTAGCTGTCGCCTCTGCCCGGCCCGACCATGGGCTCCACGGCCGCATCGACCTCACCCCCGCAGCACCGGCCGGACCGCAGGATCCGCGCCCTCAGCGGCTACCGTCGGCCAGCGACGAGGAGGTCCCTGCCGATGTCCGACGTCGCCGCCGGATCCCGACCGGACGAGGCCGTCCGCCCCGAGGCGTCGCGCTCCCGCTTCGCACGCGACACCGCCGTGGAGCGCATCGGCGACGGCCGCTACCGCGGCCGGATCGATCCCGGCTGGGCCGTGTTCGACGGGGCCGCCCCCAACGGCGGGTACGTGATGGCACTGGCAGCACGGGCGATGCGCGACCCGCTCCCCCACCCGGACCCGGTCAGCCTCACCGCCCACTTCCTGCGCCCCCCCGAACCCGGTCCCGCCGAGATCGACGTCGAGGTGGTCCGGACGGGCCGTCGCCACTCGACGGTCTCGGCGCGGGTCCGGCAGGGTGAGAGCGAACAGGCCCGGCTGCTCGGCACCTTCGCCGACCTCGGCGCCGTCACCGACGAGCCCGACCACCGCGTCGACCGCGAGCCACCCCGCTACCCGCCCGTGGCGGGATGCCTCGACGTCACCGGGCAGGCGATCGCACACCACGATGCCGGCGGGGGTGCCGCACCCCCGATCCTGCTGCGGTTCGACCACCGGATGCCCGCGGAACTGACCGGCTGGGTGGTCGGCCGCCCCCTCGGACGTAGTGAGGTGGGCGGGTACGTCCGCTGGGGCGATGACACACCCATGGACACCCTCGGCCTGCTGGTGGTCACCGACTGCTATCCACCCGCCGTGTTCAACAGCGGCGACACCACCGTGAGTTGGGTGCCCACGATCGAACTGACGGTTCAGATCCGACGCCGACCCGGTCCCGGCTACCTCACCACCCGCTTCACCACCGAGACCGTCACCGCCGGCGGCTACCTCGAGGAGGATGGCGAGGTGTGGGACGCGAGCGGCCGGCTGGTCGCGCTGTCCCGCCAGCTCGCCCTCGCCCCGCGCTGACCGACCGGTGCTGCTCCCTCCCGCCGCGGCCATCGCTAGCGTTGTCAGAACCGGCGCGACGACGAGTTCGGTGGACGGCGCGGAGCGGGACATGGGCACCCACATCGCACTGCTGCGCGGGATCAACCTCGGCGGCCACAACCGGGTGGCGATGTCCGACCTGCGCCAGCTGTGCGTGGACGCAGGGTTCGCGGATGTCCGCACCTACGTGCAGAGCGGCAACGTCGTCTTCACGTCGACGCGTGACGACCCCGGGGCCATCAGCCACGACCTGTCCGCACGGTTGCGCACGGACCTCGGCGTCGCGGCCGCGGTGGTCGTGCGGACCGTCGAGGAGTTCGCGGCCGTCGTGGCGGGCAACCCCTTCCAGCAGCCGGCCGCGGCCGACCCGACGACGGTGCACGCCGCGTTCCTTTCCGCCGAGCCCAACGATCCGTCGTCGCTGACGTTCAATCCCGACACGTACGTCCCCGAACGGCTCGTCGCGGGGGACCGCGTGCGCTACCTGCTGCTGCCGAACGGCATCGGCCGGAGCAAGCTCGCCCCGGCCCTGCTCCGCCGGGCGGGCGACATCGCCGTGACCGTGCGCAACTGGCGGACCGTGACCGAGCTGCTGAGGATCGCCCGCGGCTGAACCCCGGGGCCGCCCCGGCACGGCGCGCAGGGCCCGATCAGTCCTCGCCCGGGAAGCTCCCCGTGGTGCCGTCGATCAGCTCCCGGAGGATGTCCGCGTGTCCGGCGTGGCGGGCGATCTCCTCGACCATGTGCACCACGATGCGGCGCACCGACACGAGGTCGCCGTCGACGGCGACGGTGTCCTCCGGATCCTCGAGCTCGGCGTGGATCCGTCGGCTCTCGGCGACCTCGCGCTCGTACAGGGCGGTGACCGTCGCGATGTCGTCGTCCGGGTCGAGGCGCCAGTCGGCGTCGTCGTCCCCGTCGAGCCACGGGACGTCGACCTCGCGGCCGGCGATGACCCGCTGGTACCAGTACCGCTCGACGTAGGCCAGGTGCTTGACGATGCCGAGCAGGCTCGTCCCGGACGGCACGAGGGCGCGGCGTGCGGCCTCCTCATCGACCCCCGCGAGCTTCCACAGCACCACCTCGCGGTACCCATCGAGGTAGCGCGCGAGCGTCTCGAGCTCCGGCGTGTTCAGGTCCTGCACCATACCGGGACCCTAACCCGCAGCACGGGCGGCTGCCTTCGGGACGACGTCACGAGGCCCGAGCGGCCTCGTCCAGCACCAGGGTCTGGTCCCGTCCGATGTCCCATCCGATCGCCTTGACCACGGCCCATCGCAGCACCCGCCCCGGGTCGAGCGACAGCGCGTCGGCCAGCTTGCTCGCACGGGTGCGGATCGCGTCCGCAGCGCTGCCGTCGGGCCCGACATCGACGAACACCCAGTTGGCGAGCACCTGTGCGAGGTCGAAGGCGGGATCCCCCACCCACGGCTTCGGATCGATCGCCAGCCAGGGGCGCCTCCGCGCGGCCAGGACGTTCCCGGGATGGAGGTCCCCGTGCAGCAGTCGACCGGGTTGGTCCTCCGCAAGCTCCCCGGCCCACCGTCGTGCGCGGTCGGCAACCTCGGATGGCACGCCCATGGCCGCGGCCTTCGCCTGCATCTGCCGAGCCCAACAGGCCGCCGTCTCCGCCAGATCCCGGAAGGGGCGCTCGGGTCCGGGGCTGGTCCAGAGGCGCGGGAGGAGGTCGGTCAGGACCTCGATCTGCTCATCGATGCCGACCACCCAGAGATCGTGCCCGGGCTCCGCCCGCTCCAGCAGCAGCGTGAACCCATCCGCGGAGGACCGCAGCACCCTGACCGCGCCGCCGCCGTTCCAGCGTCGGAGCGCATCCGCTTCGCGCCGCGCCTCGTCGTGCGGGACCGACAGCTTCAGGACCGCTGGTACCTCCTCGCCGGTCGTCACCGGCAGGATGACCGAGGCACACCCCTGCTGCGGCAGCGCTCGTCCCGCCGTGAGCTCCCACACCGCCGAGGTCTCCGCGACGAGGGTCGGGACCTGCTCGAGCCACCGGGCGGCGTCGGGGCCGAGCTCGGCCACGGTCCGACGCACGGCCGGGGACACCGTCAGCCCGTCCCCAGCGCCCATCGTCATCCTCCGCTTGTCCATCCGTCTCGGCATGCCGGTGCGAGCGAGACGTCGATCCTACGGACCAGCGTGACCGGCGAGGCCCCCTTCCAGGTCACGCAACGTCAGCCGCTGCGCGGAGTGGTAGGAAGGACCCATCGACCGGACCGATCAGTGCGGAGGCGAGGATGCGGATCGAACGGCTGGAACGCGTCGACGACGCGAGTGTCGAGGTTGTTGGCCGCCTCCTGTCGCAGCTGTCGTCCTCGGCGTCGCCGCCCTCCATGGAGCAGGTGCAGCAGATCGTTGACGCGGAGTCGACGACCATCTTCGTCGCCCGGGTCGACGACCGGATCGTGGGCATGCTCACCCTGGCGGTCTTCGCCATCCCCTCGGGGGTACGGGCGTGGATCGAGGACGTCGTCGTGGACCGGGCGGTCCGCGGTCGCGGCGTGGGGGGGTCGCTCACGCGCGCAGCCCTGGCCCACGCCGCGGCGCGTGGCGCTCGAACCGTCGATCTGACCTCTCGACCGTCACGTGGGGCCGCCAACGTGATGTACGAGCACCTCGGCTTCCAGCGGCGCGACACCAACGTCTACCGCTACGAACTCGCCAGGGTCTGAGCCGCTACTCGATGCCCTCGGCGACGACGGCATCGAGGACTTCGAGGGCAGCCTGATCGCCGTCAACGGACAGGCCATCACGTGGGATGCGGCCCCACAACCACCTGTCCAGCGTGCTCGCGTCGCCTCGCAGGGCGACGTCCCGATCGGTCTCGTCCGCCACGACGGAGACGCCGAGCTCGTCGTAGGTGGTTCCGGTGTTCGGGCTCGTGCCTCGCCAGCGGCCCGTGGTGAGGTGCCAGGCGGTCCCGGTGTCCTGTGCCTCGATGCGGATCACGGAGGCGTCCGGCGTGAAGGTGGCCCAACCGGGCCAGGCCGCGTGACAGACGCGCAGCAGTTCGTCGATCCCGTCGCTGGCCAAGGGCGGGTCCAGCGGGGTGAGGCTGTCCGCGGTGAGCTCCGCGTCGACCCGATGGATGAGTGCCTCGTGGGCCTGCCGGCGACGCACGAAGCCGACCGTCCGATCGTCTGTCCACGTCCAGACCGGGGTGAACGGATCTGCGCTCGCGAGGGCGTCGTGCAGGCGGGCGGTGCTGCGGGCCATGAGCTCGGCCAGGTCGGCGTGGGTGCGGGGCCGGTCCGGTTTCGCGTCCTCTGCCGTACCCGGGTCGTCGAGCCGGTCGGTGACGATCGTTGCCCAGAACCACTGCACCTCACACAGGTGCCACAGGAGGTCGCTGGCGGTCCAGCCCGGGCACGACGGGACGGGGGTCGCTGGTTCGACAGCTCGCAGGACAGCGAGGAACCGGGCAGACTCGCGCCGAAGTGCGGCGAGGAGGTCGACTTCGGACATGGCAGCACCGTAGCCGTCGAGGGTGGACCGTGGTTGGCGTGCGCGCAGCGGCCAGACGGGGCAACAGCAGCGCGACACCTGTGCGGTGGTCACGGCTCTACGATCCACCGTGATCGAGCGCCGACCCGGGAGGGCGTCGATGCGCTACGGGCTGGTCGGGACGGGCTACTGGGCGGCGGAGGTGCACGCGCAGGGGTTGACCACGAGCGCGGACGCGGACCTCATCGGTGTGTGGGGACGCGACGCGGCCAAAGTGAGCGCACTCGCCGAGCGCTACAACGTGGCCGCCTACCGCGATCCCGGGGGGCTGTTCGCCGACGTCGACGCCGTGGCCTTCGCGGTGCCGCCGGACGTGCAGGCGGCGCTCGCGGTTGAGGCGGCCACGGCCGGATGCCACCTGCTGCTCGAGAAGCCGATCGCACTCGGTTCGGACGCCGCACGGCGCATCGCAGACGCCGCGGACGCACACGGCGTCGCCACGGTCGTGTTCCTCACCTCCCGGTTCGTGCCGGCGGTCGCCGACTGGCTGGAGGAGACGCGCGCCCGCGGCGGCTGGTGGGGCGCGCGCTCGACGATCCTCACGTCCGTCCTGAGCACCGACAGCCCGTTCGCCGCGTCTCCGTGGCGCCACACGCAGGGTGCCCTGTGGGACATCGGGCCGCACGCCCTCTCGCTGACCGTCGCGGTGCTCGGACCGGTCACCCGGATCACCGGGGTCCGCGGACCGCGCGACAGCGTGCAGCTCGCGGCGGGGCACAGCGAGGGTGGCGTCAGCAGCGTCCTGCTGTCGCTCGACGCGCCCCCGGCCGCCGAACACCGGGGTTTCGAGGTCTTCGGTGAGCACGGCTGGGCACCTGCGCCGACGGACCACGGTGTCACCCCGGTCGAGGCGTTCTGTCACGCGGCCGCGGCCCTCGCCACCGCAGCGAACGGCGGCACGCCTCACCCCTGCGACGTGCACCTCGGCGTCGAACTGGTCGAGAACCTCGAACGCGCCCAGGACGAGCTCCGCTGAGTGGTCCCATCGCGTCACGGCCCCTGGGACCGGCTGGTGCTGAAGACCAGCGCGGGGCCTGACGTGGTTCGACCGCTTCCAGCGGTCTCCGACATCGCCGCGGAGCAGGAGCCAACCGCCGACGCGACTGCCGTGCACCAGGCACGAGGAGTGCGACCACCTGCCCTTCGCAACGAGCACGAACTGCTGCCGCATCCGTCGATGCGGACCCGTGCCAACCTGGCGTGCATCGGGCGCGGGTGTGGACGGGATGCGAGCGTGTGCCATGCTGGGGCGATGGTCGCGGTCTGCCTCGAGTTCGGCGTCGGAGCACACGTCGACGATGCCGCCGTCGCGTGGGTCTACGACCACCGCTGGTGGGGCCTGTGCGGGCAGGGCACCGACGAGCGCTCAGCCATCGCCGACCTCGCCGGCCGTGCCGCGGACGCCTACCGGGGGTTCCTGGCTCGACATCACCTCGCGGCGCCGACGCTCGATGCTCTGGAGGTCGTCGAACGCGTCCACGGCGACGAGCGGTCGTTCGAACGCGACCGCCAGCCCGCGACCGACCGTGAACTGGAGCGGACGCTGACCATCCTCGATGCCGCTCGTGCCGACCTCTCGGCGCTGCTCGCGGCCTGCTCGGAGACGGAGCTGGACTGGGATGATCCCGAGCGCAGACTGCCGGCGTGGGCCCGGTGGCGCACGCTCCGCCAGATGGCCTGGCACATCGCAGACACCGAGAGCCGGTACTACCTCGCGGCGCTCGACATCGACCCGCCCGAACGTGCCGATGATCTCGATGTCGAGCTCAGACGATCGCACCGTCACGTGATGATGACGCTGCCCACCCTGCCGCGGGACCGCCGTGTCGAGCGCGGTGACGAGCAGTGGACCACCCGCAAGCTCCTACGCCGACTGGCATGGCACGAGCCCGCGGAGCTCGAGGCCATGCGCCAGCTGCGCGAGCGGGCGAGGACGGCCCTGTCGGGCTGAGCGCCCTGACGGCACGATGATGGCGACGCCATGGCCAGCTCCGTGACCGGGCACGCAACGGCGATCGATCCTGCTGTACGGAGGCGCTCCTCCCCTGCCGACACCTGCCCAGCCATCCGGCTGCCCCTGCTCCCGCCTGCCTGCGTGTGCCGCCCGCTGCCGCGGATCGACGCACCTCGGCGCACCGGGTGGCCACGCGGTGGGTCACGTGACATCGTTGGGCGGGTCCGAGCGGCCCATCAACCGCGCACGCCCGCGAGCACCGGAGGGGAGCACCCCATGGACATCAGGTACCAGGTCGTCGTCCTCGACGCGGCCGATCTCCACGCCGTCAGCGGCTTCTGGGCTGGCGTCCTGGGCGGCTCGGTGGACGCCGATGATGATTGGCACATGATCGTGGATCGTGACGGGGTACCACGGATGGGCATCCAGCTCGCCCCGGATCACGTGCCGCCGCAGTGGCCAGACGGGGAGCAGCAGCAACAGCTACATCTGGACCTGTGGGTCGCGGACCTCGAAGCCGCGCATCAGGAGGTGATCGACCTCGGAGGGATCCTGCTGCAGGCGGCTCCCGACCCCACCGCCGAGGAGGGCTTCCAGGTCTACGCTGACCCGGCTGGCCACCCCTTCTGTCTCTGCTGGCATCGCACGGCGTTGGCCTGACGACCTCTCGGGGATGCGTTGTGAGGGCCGGGCGAGACTCGCGGTGACGCTGCCCTACGGGGTGTGCTTCGACCACCAGTGAGGCCAGCAGGCGACCGCGATGCCGGCAACATCGTCAGCCTGCCCGAGCATCGTCGACGCGAGGGCGGCGACAGAGCGGACCCGCAGCTCTGGTGGCGTGGGACCGCTTCCAAAGCACCCGCAGTCCCCATCGCCACGGTCCGTGTATGCCCCCGGGTACGCCCACGGTGCCGCCACCAGACCTCGCGTCGATCCGTGGCCCGGAGCGGATCGGGTCCGACCCGTGCAACGGCCTCGGCGGGCCGACGATCGAACCGCGACGTCTCTGTACACGCCCACCTGCCCCGCCCGACGGCGCACCTCCACACCAGCGACCCCGCTGCACCGGATCCGGGCCCCCCACTGGCGGACACGACCGCCTGGCCGGAGATCGACGAGGAGGTCCTGCCCGGGTCCCGTGAGGTCGTGATCTCGCAGAGCATCGAGGTGGCCCGTTCGTCGATGCGGCCGGATCTCTCGCCCTCACCACCGCGACCTGGACCAGCGCGAGTTCCCGAGCGCGGCAGCCCGTCAGACCACCACCGCGACGGCCCCAACCTCGCCTCAAGACCGGCGACGTCCCTCCGTCGGCGCCGCGCGCAGCATGAGCGCGGCGGAGACCTGGATGGGCCCCGTGGCCCTCGGCGCTTCCGCGGAAGCGCCGAGGTGCGCCGCACCGCCCATGGTTGGCGTCCGAGGCGAGGGCAGCCCGCGTCGGCGCCAACCCGCACGGAAGGAGCTCCTGGAGGTGTCAAGCGGTCTCGCAGGAGCGACAACCGCCCACGATCGCTGCCCGTCACGACCTCGAGTCAGCGCTGCGTCGGTGCGTCCACCTCCGGCTTGCGACGAGCAGCAACTCGTCGGCGTCGACGGTCGCGGCGTCACGGCGCCAGCAGAGCGCGCCACCTGCCCAGACCGCCTCCATCTCGAACCCGACGCTCTCCGCCAGCGTCCGCAACCCGTCGGGCAGGTGGTCGTGCTCGCGCAGCTCGACGGTCCCACCGGCCGGGAGCTCAGAGACGCTGCTCTCGGTCAGCGTCAGCAGATCCAGGTACCCCGTGGACTCGCCTCGATGCCAGGCGGCGAGCAGCCGGCCCGCGTTGAGGCCGGAGAGCATGAGCCGACCACCAGGACGCCGCACCCCGAAGATCGAGCTGAGGATCGCACGATCGTGGGCGAGGGGTTCGGCGTCGTCAGCGACCAGGCAGAACGCGCCCTCACACAGACAGATCGCCGCGTCACACGCCTCCGGTCCGAAGGGGAGGTCTCGGGCGTCGGCCTCGACGAGCTCGACGTCGACGCCCCCGGCGCTCAAGCCGCCGGTCACTCCCAGCGGAACGCAGCTGCGGCAGCGACGCCGAGGACCAGTGCGGACACCACCAGGACGAGCAGGCTCGAGGCGGGTGGTCCAGCCCCGAACCAGGCGTGCTGGAGGGCGTCGACGGCGGCGCCGGCGGGCGACAGGTCGCTGATCTGGCGCATCACGGTGGGCATCGCCTCGCGCGGGAACCACAGGCCACCGAGCACCATCAGCGGGATCCACACCAGGCTGCCGATGGCCGGTGCGACGGTCGGGTTGGGCGCCACGGCGCCGATGATCAGCCCGATGGAGAACAGCGTCCACGCCGCGAGCGCCAACGCCAGCGCACTGCCGCCCCACGATGCGGGTGGTGCCACGTCGAACACGGCGACAGCCACGGCGATCGTGAGCGCAACCGCGACCGCGGCGTACAGCAGGTGGGCGACCAGCTGGGCGGCGAGCAGCGGCACCGGCCCGACGGGTGTGGTGCGCAGCCGGCGCAGCACCCCCTGGTGGCGGTAGCTCGCCAGGGTGGCGGCGACCGCCATGGTGCCGGTCAACGCGAGGGTGAACACGAGCAGGATCGGCAGGTAGACGTCGACCAGCCGCAGCCCGGCCAGGTCGTCCTGCGGGTCGCGGAAGGCGGGGATGCCCATGCCGAGCCCCAGCAGCGCCAGCGGCGGGAGCGCCACCCACAGGATGGTGACCACGTCACGTACCAGCAGCGTGATCTCGACCTGGATCGTCCTTGTCAGCGGTCTCATCGGTCGGCCGCTTCCTCGTCCGCGACGTCCAACGACCGTCCGGTCAGCGCCACGAACGCGTCGTCGAGGTCGGGCTGCTCGACCCGCAGCTGGTGCGCGACGATCTGCTCCCGCGCCAGCCACACCATCACCGCCTGCACCAGGTGTGCGTTGCCGGTCACGACCAGTGCGTCCCTGCGCTGCTCGACCGCGGTGACCTCGGCGAGCCCAGCCAGCCGGTGACCGTCGACCGGTGCGGAGGGCACGAACCGCAGCCGCTGCTCACCGCCGGCTTGGGTCACGATCGCCGTCGGGGTGTCCAGCGCGACGATCCGGCCGCGGTCGATCACCGCGACCCGGTCGCACAGCCGCTCGGCCTCCTCCATGAGGTGGGTGACCAGCAGGATCGACACCCCACGGTCACGCACCTGCTCGATCAACGTCCACGTGTCGCGGCGCGCCTGAGGATCCAGCCCGGTCGTCAACTCGTCGAGCACCGCCACCTGCGGGCGGCCCACCAGCGCCAGCGCGATCGACAGCCGCTGCTGCTGTCCACCCGACAGCTTGGCGAACCGCACCTCTCGCTGTTCGGTCAGCCCCAGCAGCTCAAGCAGCTCGGCCGGGTCGGCCGCATCGTCGTAGTAGGTGGCGAACAGGTCCATGGCCTCCCACACCTTGAGCCGGTCGGGCAGCCGGGCCGCCTGCAGCTGCGCACCGAGCTGCTGACGCAGCGTCCGCGGGTGACGCTGCGGGTCGAGGCCGAGCACCCGGATGCGGCCGCCATCCGGGCGACGCAGCCCTTCGATGCACTCCACCGTGGTGGTCTTACCGGCCCCGTTCGGGCCCACGATCCCGAAGATCTCCCCCTCGGCGACCTCGAACGACACCCCAGCGACCACCGTCCGGCCGCCGTAACGCTTGCGCAGGTCCTCCACCTCGACGATCGCCACCGTCTGCCCTCCCGGCCGACGAGCCTCACGCTGACAGCCACCTCCGCGGCGACGTGCGCCAGCGATCTCGTTCACGTCGGCACCGGCACGACCGTGCCCAGGTGCGTGCCGGGCGGCGAGAGCCGTTGGTCATCACCGGCAAGGACCCACGCCGACACCGGACACGCCGGCGGTGGATCGGCGAGCCCGGGCGATGCCGTTGCCGACCGTCGCCGCAGGCTGGGGTGTCGCCTGTCGACCGTGAGCATCACCGCGGCGGTCAAGCCGGCCAGCGCGGTGGGAGCGTCGGGCGATCATCGGGCAGGTGAGGTGCGATGCAGCGCGGGGATGACGACAGCCGCGACGGTGACGTGCAGCAGTGCGAGGATGGCGCGGTTGGCGGCGGTGATCCCGCTGCCGGACAGCGGGCCAGCCAACGAGGCCAGCAGCACCGCCACGGCGACACCGGTCCAGACCGTGCGCGCCCGCGCGACGAACCGCTCCAGGATGGCCAGCAACCCCCAGCCAGCCCCCGATGCGGCCAGCGCGACGGTGGTGACCATCGCCGGTCCGACCGGTCGGCTCGGGTGACCCGAGGCGGCGGGTGTGAGCAGGTCGACCTCGAACAGGACCGCGGCGGCGATCCACACTGCCAGGGTGGCCGGGACGACGGCGACGACAGCCGTCAGGCGTGTGCGGCGGCGGGAGGCACCCGCGCCGGGACCTGGGAGCCGGTGCCGCGTTTGATCCGACGCGTGGCCTGGTGGGCGGGCCGTCATCGCGCGTCCTCCGGCGGTGCGGTCGGCCCGAGCTCGCCGCCGTCCGGGGACGACGTGGCCCGCTGGACGTTGCGGGCGTGGCGCCGGCCGTCCTCGAGTCCCCACGAGACGATGCGTTCGGGATGGATGCGGATCCTGGGCGTCGGGCCGTCGACGGCCTCGGCCCGCCCTCGGACCTCGATGCCTCGGGGTTGCCAGGGCGGCAGCACGTCGTCGATGACCAGCGCCGCCCGGCCGGTCGCGGTCACATCGCGGAACTTCTTGGTGGCACTCAGGTGGTGACCGCCGACCTCGATGACATCGGCCTCGGGGTCCAGGGCCCAGCCGACCGGTGTGACGTGGGGCGTGCCGTCGATCCCGATCGTGGCCAGGCGGGCCAGGCGTCGCTCGCCGGACAGGTAGTCCAGTTCGGAGAGGGTGAACACGCTCACGATCGTCCCTCCCGGGATGTCTATGCTTGCGCATAGATCAACCTACAGAACTGTGCATGCGTACGCAAGTGTTCTGCTACGGTGCTGGACATGAGCGGATGCGACGAGGCCACCCCTGCCGGGGACGACGGCCGATGGGTCGAGCGACACGATGGGGTCCGTCACCCGTCACCGACGTACGCACGAGCGTTCCTCGGCCTGGTCCGTGCCGGGGAGGAGCTGGATCATGTGCTCGACGCCGATCTGCGCCGCGCCCACGGCATCGGGCTACGCGCCTACGAGGTGCTGCTGCACCTCGCAGCGTTCGCGCCCGACCGTCGGCTGAGGATCACCGAGCTGGCCGCCCAGGCACCCCTGAGCCAGAGCCGGGTCTCGCGGCTGGTCGCCGAGCTCGACGCCGACGGGCTCGTGACCCGGGAGCCCTCCCCGGACGACGCACGCGGGGTCGAGGTCGCGCTCACCGACCGCGGGCTGGATCGGCTCCGCGAGGTCCAGGACACCCACCACCGCAGCCTCGAGGAACACCTGTTCTCGCGCCTCAGCCAGGACCAGATCGTCCAGCTCGGCGACATCGCGGCAGCGATCCTCTCCGACGAGGCGTGACCGGATGCCACCTGCGGCCGCCGATGCTGATCGCGGCGGCCACCCGACCTCGTTCAGCCCGTGCCGCCGGGGAGCCACTACTGCGCGGTCGGGAGGCGGCGGAACCCCGCCGACTCGTACAACGCTCGCGCCGGCGTGTGGCCCTCGTCACCGCCGGTCTCCAGCATGATGACCGGCGCACCGGCCCATCGTTGCAGCAGCCACGCGCCGCCCGGGACGAGCGGATCACACCAGTCCGAGGTCGTGGAAGGGCTGCGGGTAGGCGACGGCGCCGCGGTGCACCTGCGCGTCGTACCCCGACGTCGGGATGAACTGGAACGCGGGGTCCGGGATCCTCGGCGACGGGCGTTCGAGCCCGGCGTCGGACGCCCTGCGGAACCCGTACCGGGCGTAGTGGCGCGGGTCCCCTTCGATCACCACCAGCGGTGTGCACCGCTCCACCTCGATCGCGTCCAGGGCGTGCTCGACCAGCACGCGGGCGATCCCCTCGCCCTGACGCGCGGGCGCGACCGCCAACGGGGTCAGGTTCAGAGCGTCGAACGTCGTCTCGCCGTGGACCGTGAGCCAGCTGAACATCACCTGGCCGACGAGGTCCTCCCGGTCCGTCGCCACGCAGGTGAA
This sequence comes from Nitriliruptoraceae bacterium, assembly GCA_007120465.1. Lineage (GTDB taxonomy): Bacteria > Actinomycetota > Nitriliruptoria > Nitriliruptorales > Nitriliruptoraceae > CSSed11-175R1. Next base: position 4,952 of record SKNO01000129.1, on the reverse strand, counting down.
CCGGGGGTCGACCAGACCGGCCGCCCGCAGCGCCCGCGCCAGCCGCGCCGGCAGGTCGTCGTCGAACGCTCGCCGCAACAACGCGTCGACCGCGGCAACGTCGCTCGGCCGTTCCCGGCGGATGGTGACCATGACCAGGACCGTAGCGGTGCCGGCGCACCACGTCGCCGGGTCGTGCGAACCCCGGCCGTCACGACCGGCGCAGGACGCGGATGACCCCTCGCCACAGGCCGACCACGGCAGACACCGCGCGGGCGCCGAACCCCCGTCGGGCGCCCCGGCGGGTGGCATGCACGACCGTGTGCACCGGCAGGATCACCCAGCGGCGGACCCTCGTCGCGAGCCGGCGGAGCCACGGCAGTCCCCCGCGCTCGCCTGCGAGGATCGCGGCGCCGACCGCCGCCGCCCCGGTCGCGGTGCGCAGGAAGGCGTTGCTGTCGCGCTCGTCGGCGAGGCGCTCCTCCCCCACCCGCAGCAGCCCGAGCAGCTCCTCGGCCGGCGGCGGGTGCTCGGCCTCGACCGCCTCGAGGAACGCCGCGGCCGACGGGGTGAGCGCCGCGCCCTCCGACGCCGACGTCCGGATCGCCGCGGCGACGTGGGGCAGCTCCTCCTCGAGGATCGCGGACTGGCGCGCACGGGTCACCTCGGCGACCTCGGCGGGGTCGGCCAGCCACCGGACGATCCGCTGGGCGGCGTCGAGGCGGCCCCACAGGTGATCGTTGGCGCGCCACGCCCGCTTGTAGAACCCGCCGAAGTTCGCGAGCTGCGTCCCGGTCAGCTTCTCGGAGACGAGCGCGCGCCGCTGCGGGTCGACCTCGAGCGCCCCGTCCCCGGTGATGGGGACCAGGTCCACGGGTTGCTCCCGCTCGAGGTGGTCGTGCTGGGTCGTCGACTGGATCACCCAGAAGGTCAGCAGGGTCGCCAGCAGCGACCACGAGGTGGCGGTCGACGGCGGGAGCGTGAGCGCCGCCTGCAGGTCCGCCTCGGCATCGTCGCACGGGACGACGGCGCCCGCCGCCGACAGCTCGACCCAGTCGCGGACGACCTCGGCAACCGCCAGTGCCACGTCGGTGAGACGCTGCTGCGCCTCGTCCTGGGTGAGCACGTCGGCCGGCGCCCGCAGCACGTCCTGCCCGGTCACGGCCTCCGTCGTCCCCGCGTCGAGCAACGCCACCTCGCCGCGGATGCGCGCGAGGCAGGCGACGACGTGCTGCCGGGTACGAGCGTCCACCTCGCCCCTCACGGCCGGCCAGTCGCGGTAGCGCTGCTCCGCCCACCCGGTCCAGTCCTCCCGGTCGGCGGGCGCCGCGTGGCGGAAGGCGACGTCCCAGTAGATCGCGTCGAGTCGCTGGTAGGCGGCGACGAGGTCGAGCACACCGTGCACGTCGGTCCGGAGCCGGGCGAGCTCCGACCCGGCGCTCCCGTCGTCGTCGGGTGCGGGCTGCGAGGAGCGCAGCAGGTCGAGCGCCACCTGGAACAGGTACTCGACGCAGGACACGCCCCAGCGCCACCGGGGCTGGTCCGCGGACGGCAGCGTCGCGGCGAAGCTCGACCCGTGCCAATCGGCGCGGTGCCGCCCCGCCTCGATCCCGGCCACGAGCCGCGCCCAGTCGGTGCGCAGGTCGAGGTGCGGGTTGCGGCGGACGACGCCGCGGAGCGTGGCCGCGACCGACCCCTCGGCGCGGCGGCGGGTGAACTCGGGCCACAGGCTCTCAGCGAGGTGCTCGCGCGCGTCCGGCAGCAGGGCGGCGACCCACCCGATCCGGTTGGCGCGCTGACGGCGCCACCGCCGGTCGTGGTCCGCCAACGAGCGCAGGTCGTCGCTGATCGTCTGCGACGCGGCGAGCGAGGCCGTGCGCCCGAGCAGCGCGGCGAAGCTCGGGCCGACCTCGGGCGGCTCGCCGTGCCCCGACGGTGCCGGAGCGCCCTCCACCGGCCGGTCCTCCTCGGGTCGGGACAGCGAGGGCACCACGTACAGCAGCGCACGTTCCACCGGGCGGGTGGCCCGCTGGCCGAAGATCGCCTGGAGCGCCAACCCGAAGGGGCGGTTGACCAGCAGCCCGCCGTCGATCGCGAACCCGCCGCCGGTCGCGATCCCGCCGAGATCGTCGGCACGGTCGGAGTCCGTCGCGATCCAGCTCGGCTCGAAGGCCCCCGGGTACGAGGAGCTGGTCCGGGCCGCGCGGGCGAGCCGCGCCGGTGCGGTGGCGGTCAGGAGGTCGAACCCGGAGAAGGTGAAGGTCCCGCGGTGATCGGCCTCCTCCAGGGGCCCGTCGGTGGCGAGGAACACCTCGACGCGGGGCTCGAGCAGCGTCGCCGTCATGATCAGCCGGGTCGGCGGCTCGGCGGGGTCGAGGTAGGCCGCGCTCCGCGTCGGGCGCTCCTCCTCCGCCGGGAACCACGCCTCGAGCTGAGCCTCCAGGCGCCGCAGCAGGTGGTCGTCGCCCCGCAGCAACGACGTGGGCGCACGCTCGCGGGGGGAACGCAGCAGCGTCTCGAACGCGCCCTCCTCGAGCCAGACGCGGCGCACGTCGTCGGTGAACCTCGCCGCGCCCACGCCCCAGGTCGCGGCCGCCGCCAGGAGCGCCCCGTCGATCCCGCCGGCGCTGGTCCCGGTGATCACGTCCAGGCGGACCCGGTCGTAGCCGCGCGCGGTCAGCAGCGGCGCGTAGGGCCCGTCAGGCTCGGCGAGGTGGAGCAGCTCTGCCGCCACCCCGCCCATCCACACGGCGAGGCTGACCCCACCGGTCATGATCGTGGCGACGCGCAGCTCGGTCCCGACGTCCGCGCCCGAGGATGTCCCGGCCACCTCGACCTCCCGCCTCATCTGGCGCCTAGCGCCCCGATCGGTGGGCGGCGAACAGCAGCGTCACCGGCTCGTCCGCTGCCGTCGTCGACCCGTCACCGCCGGAGGTCGCGAGCTCGTGGGTCCGCGCCTTGGCCTCCTCGAGGACCGCGTGGATGCGCTCGAGCACCGCGGTGAGCTCGTCCTGTGGCAGCGAGACCCCGAGCCGGGCGAGTGAGACCACGTCGTCGTCCTCCGTCGCCAGCAGCTCCTCGGCCCCGACCTGCCGCAGCGCTCGCCCCGTGTCGGCGGTCCCACCGATCTCCCAGGACTTGCCCGTGGCGCGGTAGGGCTGCTCCCGCGAGCCGCGTGGGCCAGGCCGTGGCGTCTCCGCCCGCAGGAACCCCTCGGCGACCAGCGGCCGCAGGTGGTAGTGGATCGTCCCCGGGGTCGTCCCGAGCTGCTCGGCCAGCTCCTTGTTCGTCCTCGCGTGCTCGCGGCACGCGAACAGGATCCGCAGGCGCGTCGGGTGGGCCAGCGCACGCGCCTCCGCCGCCGTCGGAGGACGGCGCGGTGTGGGCACGGTCTCGCTCATGGGCACAGCATCGCACACAGCTCCCACCGACGCACAACTGGTTGACATCTCTCAAGTAGTCGTGCGATGCTCCCCTCCCCTGCGCTGCGGAGCGGCTGCCGCGCGGCTCCACCCCGAGGGCCGGTGCCGCCGTGTGCCGCCTCTCACGGACCTCCCACGAGGCGAGACATGGACGGACCCACCCCCCAAACCGCCGACGCGGTCGACACCGAGGCAGCCAGGGCATCCTGGTGGCAGCGCCGCACGGGCGGGCTCGACCGGCGGTACTGGAAGCTGTGGGGCGCGGTCGCCAGCTCGAACGTCGGCGACGGTCTGGTGTCCCTCGCGATCCCGTGGCTCGCGAGCCTCTTGACCCGCGACCCGTTGGCGATCGCCGGCGTCGCCCTGGCCACGCGGTTGCCCTGGCTGGTGTTCAGCCTCCAGGCCGGCGCACTCACTGACCGGTTCGACCGGCGCCGGCTGATGATCCTCGCCAACTCGCTGCGGGCGGTGATCGTCGGGATCGCGACGGCCGCGATCCTGGCCGACGTGATGACCGTCCCGCTGCTGTACGTCGTCGGGTTCGCGCTCGGGATGTGCGAGGTGGTGTTCGACAACACCTCCCAGACGATCCTGCCTGCCCTGGTCCCCCGCGACCGCCTCGAGCGCGCGAACGGCAACATCATCGGGGCCCAGATGGTGATCGCGGAGTTCGTCGCGCGGCCGATCGCCGGCGCCCTGGTCGGCATCGCATTGTCGCTGCCCTTCGCGATCGACGCGCTGACCGCCGCCGTGTCAGCGGCGCTGATCGCGGCGATCCCCGGCTCGTTCTCGGCCTCGGCGGACCCCACGCAGCCACGCCCGCGACTGCGTACGCAGATCGCCGAAGGGCTGCGCTGGCTGTGGCGTCACCGGCTGCTGCGCACCCTCGCGCTGGCACTGGCCACGATGAACGGCATCAGTGCCGCGGCCATGGCCACCTACGTGCTGTTCGTGCAGGAGATCCTGCTGCTCGACGGGTTGGGGTTCGGGCTGCTGCTGGCCGGCGGGAGCGTCGGCGGGCTGCTCGGCAGCCTGCTCGCCCCGAACGTGGCCAAGCGGATCGGCGCGGGCCCGTCGCTGCTGCTGGGGATCGTGGTCCCGATCGGGGCGATGACCGTCACGGCGCTGACCTCCACCGCGGTCCTCGTCGGGGTCGCCTTCGCGGCCTTCAGCTTCACGGCGGTGATGTGGAACGTCGTCACCGTGTCCCTGCGGCAGACGCTGATCCCCGACGGGCTGCTCGGACGGGTCAACAGCGTGTACCGCTTCTTCGGGTGGGGCGCGATGCCGCTCGGCACGCTCCTCGGCGGTGCGCTGGTCAGGCTCGTCGAGGTGGTCGGTCCCCGGGAGGTGGCGCTGCGCTCACCCTTCGTTGCCGCCGCACTGGTCTACCTCCTCCTGGCGGTGACCGTGTCGCCGCGGCTGACGACGGCCCGGGTCGAGCACGCCCGAGCCGCCGCCGGCGAGACGAGGTAACCCCGCAGACGGGCGAGCGCTCAGCCGCGCCTGGCCCGACGCGCCCGTCCCCCGCTGCCGTGCCCGCCGGTCGCG
>SKNO01000019.1 GCA_007120465.1 Nitriliruptoraceae bacterium | reverse complement strand
GGAACTGCTCAACCGCGCCCGGCGGCTCGCGCCCGACGCCGGCACGCTCGGCGTCGACGCGGGCAGCGTCGAACCGGTGGAGGGGCTGGTGGCCGCCACGCTGCGGCCGCTCGTGCAGGGTCACCCGACGGTCGTGCTCCGCGGCGTCACCGCCGACGCGGCCGCCGGTGACCGGGTCACCGCCTGGCGGTGAGCCCGGTCGCCGTGCGGTGCTACGGGGCGAGCTGCTCCGCGGTGACCGCGAACAGGTCGTCCGCTCCCGCCATGACGGCGGGCGCGAGACCGTGCACCTGCGGCAGGAGCTGGGTCGCGTAGAACCGCGCGACCGTCAGCCTTGCCTCGAGGAACCCGGTGCCGTAGGCGTCGGTGTGACCGGCGTCGAGCAGCCGCTGGGCCGCAGCGGCCCCCTTGGCGAGCTGCCAGCCACCCACCACGGTAGCGAACATCCGCAGGTACGGCGTCGCGGCGGCGAGCACGTCGGCCAGGGACTCCCGCCGGGTGAACAACCAGTCGGTGGTGGTCGCGAGCTCGTCGACCGCGGCGGCGAGCGCCGCGCCGATGTCCCGGCAGGCGTCGGGCAGCCCGTCAACGTCGGCCCGGATCTCCTCGAACACCCCCTTCACGAAGGCGCCGCCGTCGTACGGCAGCTTGCGGCCGACCAGGTCCATGGCCTGGATGCCGTTCGTTCCCTCGTAGATCGGTGCGATCCGTGCGTCGCGGAAGTGCTGCGCGACCCCGGTCTCCTCGACGTAGCCCATGCCGCCGTGGACCTGGACCGCCAGGGAGGTCAGCTCCACCCCGAGGTCGGTGCCCCACGCCTTGGACAACGGCGTGAGCAGGTCCGCGAGCTTCTGCTGGTGCTCGCGGACCGACGCGTCGGGATGGTGCTCCGCCAGGTCCAGCGCGTGGGCGTTGGCGTAGCACAGCCCGCGGATCGCGTCGATGTACGCCTTCATCGTGAGCAGCATGCGCCGCACGTCGGGGTGCTCGATGATCGGGACCTGCTCGCCCGGCGCGTCGGTCGGTCCACGGCCCTGCCGGCGCTCCTGCGCGAAGGCGAGCGACTGCTGGTAGGCCCGCTCGGCGATCGCGAGCCCCTGGAGCCCGACCCCCAGCCGCGCGTCGTTCATCATGGTGAACATCAGGCGCATGCCGTCGTTCGGTGCCCCGACGAGCTCACCGATGGCCCCGTCCGAGTCCTCCCCGTAGGCCATCACACAGGTCGGGGACGCGTGGATCCCGAGCTTGTGCTCGAGCGACACCGCGTGGACGTCGTTGCGCTCCCCGAGGGAGCCGTCCTCGTTGACCAGGAACTTCGGCACGATGAACAGCGAGATGCCCTTGGTGCCGGGCGGGGCGTCGGGTAGCCGTGCCAGCACGAGGTGGACGATCTGCTCGGTGAGGTCGTGTTCCCCGAAGGTGATGTAGATCTTCTGCCCGGTGATCCGGTAGGTGCCGTCGCCGACGGGCTCGGCCCGGGTGGTGACCGCACCGACGTCCGAGCCGGCCTGGGGCTCGGTCAGGTTCATCGTGCCGGCCCACTCGCCGGAGACCATCCTCGGCAGGTAGGTGCGCTTCTGCTCCTCCGACGCGTGGTGGACCATCAGGTAGACCGCGCCGGTGGTCAGCAGCGGCCCCAGCGAGAACGCCATGTTCGCGCTGGTGATCAGCTCCTTGACGGCGTTGGCCACGGTCAGCGGGAAGCCGCCACCCCCGAACTCCGGCGGGTGCTGCACCGCGCCCCAGCCGGCGTCGACGTACTGCTGGTAGACGCGCTTGAAGCTCTCGGGGGTGACCACCTCGCCGTCGACGAGCGTCGCGCCCTGCTCGTCGCCCTCCCGGTTGGTGGGGGCGATCGCCTGGGCGGCGAACCGGCCGGCCTCCTCGAGGAGCCCGGCGACCAGCTCGGGCTCGGCGTGGGCGAGGTCCTCCAGCGCGGTGAGCTCGGACAGCGGCGTCACGTGCTCGAGGACGAAACGGATGTCGCGGAGCGGAGCGGTGTAGGTGTCCATGTCCGCGAGCGTAGCTGCGGGCTAGCCTCCCTCGAACCGCGACTCCGCGGTGCGAGCGGCACCGCGATCGCCGGGTGGGCGAGCGACCGGTCAGGAGGGTTCTGTGGCGGAGCGCCGGCGCATCCCGTTGCCCCGGACGCCCCGTCCCCTCAAGGCCCTGGGCCGCGCGATCGGCCTGCCCGTCAGCGAGGTCCGCACCTACTGGGCGAGCGAGTCACGGAGCATCCGAACGGGCAGCAGCGCGCTGACGCTCGGCCTCGGCGCGACGCTGATCGCCGGCATCGTCCTCGCCTCCGCGGAGGAGGAACTCGAGGCGATCCCTGGCCTGCTCGCGCTGATCCCCGCCGCGATCGGGATGCGTGGCGCGATCTTCGGTGCGCTCGGTTCACGGCTGGCGACGGGGATCCTGACCGGGCAGTTCGACCGCCGCCTCACCCTCCGCAGCTACCTCGGCCGGCAGATCGAGGCCTCCACGGTGCTGAGCGTCGCCTCAGCGACCCAGGCCGGGCTGATCGCCTGGGCGATCAGTGCGGCTTTGGGGCTGCGCACGGTCCCCCTGCTCGACCTGGTCGCGATCTCGCTGATCGGCGGGATGCTCTCGTCGGTCGTGCTGTTCGTCGTGGTCGTGGTGATGGCGCGCCGGTCCGCGTCGGTCGGGTTCAACCTCGACGACGCCGGTGCGCCGATCATCACCGCCACCGGCGACCTCGTGACCCTGCCCGCGCTGCTGGCCGCGACCCTCGTCCTGCGGGTGCCGGTGGCCGCGACGACGATCGGGGTGGTGGCGGTCGTGCTGTCGCTCATCGCCGTCGTGCTCGGGGTCCGCCGCCGCGACCCGATGATCCGGCGGATCGTGCGGGAGTCGCTGGTGGTCCTCACGGTCGCGGTGACGATCGACGTCCTCGCCGGGGTGGTGGTCGAGGCGCGTGCGGAGGAGCAGTTCGGCGCGGCGGCGCTGCTGGTGTTGATCCCCCCGTTCATCGCGAAGTGCGGCGCGCTCGGGGGGATGCTGGCCAGCCGGCTGGCGTCGAAGCTGCACGTCGGACAGCTCGAGCCACGGACGATCCCCGGCAAGCTCGCGATCCTGGACTTCACGTTGATCGCGTTGCTGGCGGTGCTCACCTTCACCGGTGTCGGGCTGGCCGGGTGGCTCGCGGCGGTGATCGTCCCCGGCGTCGAGCCCTTGTCGCTGGTGGCCACCGTCGGGGTGACGCTGCTCGCCGGGCTGTTCGCCCTGCCGATCCTGTCCCTCGCCGCGTACGGGTCGGCCGCGACCTCGTTCCGTTTCGGGTTCGATCCCGACAACCACGGTATACCCATCGTCACGGCGACCATGGACCTCACCGGGGTCCTCTGCCTCGTCGCCGCCATCACCCTCCTCCAGGTGGGAGTCTGATCCATGAGGAACCAACGGACCGTCAAGGAGCTCCTGGTCGACGCGAAGGACGCCGCGGAGGTGATGGTGGACCTGGCCTACGCCGCGATCTTCTTCGCCGACGATGCGCTCGCCCGTGAGGTCCTGCGCCTCGAAGAGCGGGTCGACGAGCTCCTGGTCGATCTCCGTGCGGTATGCATGCTCGCGGCGCGGACCCGCGAGGACGCCGACCAGCTCGCCGGTGTCCTCTCCCTCGCCGTCGCGATCGAGGCCATCGCGAACTCCGCCGAGGACATCGCCCGCGTCGTCCTCAAGGACCTGGGGGTCCCGCCCGAACTGCGCGACGACCTCCGCCACGCGACGGAGGTCACCGCCCGGGTCAAGATCCGCGAGGTCAACCAGCTGGAGGGGGTGTCGCTGCGGGACCTGGAGTTCCCGGCCAGGACCGGGATGTGGGTGATCGCGATCCGCCGTGACGTGGACTGGATCTACGGCCCCGAGGGCGATGATGTGCTCCGCGAGGGCGACGTCCTGTTCCTCCAGGGGCCGCGGGAGGGCGTCGACACGGTCCGGGAGCTCGCCGGAGGCACCCCACGTGAGCTGCCGCCGCCCCCGGAGCGAGCGAAGCTGACGAACCTCGACCGTGCCGTCGACCTGATGGTCGAACTGAAGGACATCTCCGAGGTGGCGGTGGGGCTCGCCTACTCCGCGATCCTGCTCCGTGACCTGGCGCTCGCGACCGAGGTCGGCGTGATCGAGGACCGCTCCGACGAGCTATTCCACCAGCTCGAGGGGTGGGTCCTGCGTGCGGCAGCCGAACTCGAGGATCCCGAGGAGCTGCGCGGGATGCTCCACCTCGCTGCCGCTGCCGAACGGATCGTCGACGCGGCACAGTCGATGTGTCGGCTGGTCGAGGACGAAGAGCCGCCTCATCCGATCATCGCGGCCGCGCTGGTCGAGACCGATGAGATCGTCGCCGAGGCGATCGTCGCGCCCGACAGCGCGGCCGACGGCCGCAGTCTGCGGGAGCTCCGCCTGCACACCGCCACCGGCATGGAGGTGCTGGCGATCCACCGGGGTGACCGCTGGTTCTACCGGCCGCGGTCGACGCGGCAGCTCCAGGCCGGCGACCGGCTGCTGGCGATCGGTCCGGAGGAGGGAGCACCCCGGCTGCGCGAGGTGTGTGGCGACGAGCGGCCCGAGGGCGAGGAGGGCTGGCACGAGGTGCCCGACGAGGAGGACTGAGCGAGGGCCGCCGCCAGCGGCTACTCAGGGGTGATGGCTCCCCACTCCTCCGGGGCGACCCGATGCACCGGCTGCGCGAACGACCACAGGTGCCCTTCGGGGTCGAGGACGTCGTACCGGCGGTCGCCGTACTCCTGGTCGGTGGGCTCGAGCAGGACCTCCGCGCCTGCGGCCTCCGCCCGTTCGAAGTGCGCGTCGACGTCGTCGACCACGACGTGGACCAGGGCGGAACCCGCGCCGCTGCGCCGTGGGTTCACGTACTCCGGCCCCGGATGTCCGAGCATGACCACCCCGTCCGGCCCGACGATCATCTCGGCGTGGTTGACGACGCCGTCGTCGTCGTGGAACCGCAAGCGCTCACGGAACCCGAAGGCCTCGGTGAGCCACCCCAAGGCGCCCGAGACGTCCTCGTACAGCAGGTAGGGGGTCACCGTCGGGTACCCGCGGATGTCGTCCACCTCGCCGCCCATCGACGCCACCTCCCGCTCGCATCGCCGCCCGAGTCTGACGGCTGGGACGTCGGGGCGTCAATGGCCGCCCGGCCCGGACGGGCTCGGTCAGGCGGCCGCGAGGCGTTCGATCACGCCATCGAGGTCCTTGCGGTACCGCCCGAACCGCGGCTTGGTGAGCACCGACAGGCTGGCCCGGGGACCGTCGAGCCCCTCACCGCGGTCCTGTCCGGCCCGGCCGACACCCGGCCAGTCCAACGGGACGTGCTGCCATGCCTCCAGGACGGGGACGAGGTAGACGGGGGTGCCGTCCGGCAGGCTGAGCTCGGTCTTCAAGCCGCCGCGCAGCAGCTGCGCGTGGACGTGGGCGAGCGCCTCCCCGGCAGCCTCGACCTGACCGCGACGCAGGCCGTAGAGCTCGAGGTCGGGCACGTCGAAGCGGGCCGCGCCGTGGGTGCGGACCCACCAGGTGCCCTCGCCCTCGCTGACGCTGACGATCGCGTCCTCCTGGGAGATCACGCCGATCGACAGCCGGTTCATCCACGCCTCGTCACGGTCGGTCATCGCCGACTGGTCCAGAACACCCTCGACGCGCCCCTTGATCTGCCGCGAGAGCGCCTGGACGAGCTGCGCCTGCCGCTGCATCCCGGCGACGAGCCCCTGCGAGCCGAGGTAGGTCTCGGTGCGCAGCAGGTGCGCGTCGTCCTCGCGGACGTAGCGGACGACGCCCTTCTGCATCTGCCCGCCCCAGTGCACCTCCTGGGCGGCCTCGCCCTCGTCGCGGACCGGGTAGCCGCGGTCGAGGTCGCCAGCGGCTCTGGCGGCCGCCACCACCTCGCCGACGTCCGCGACGGGACCGTCGACACGGAGCGCGATCCGGGACGTGTACCGATCGGCCACGGGATCCTCCTCGACCTCGACGGCGCGCGAGGGTACGGCAGCCTCGCGGCCCCTCTCCACGGTCGCGCCCGACGTGCTGTCCCGCCCCGCTACAGCCCGAGGTCGCGGGAGATCAGCATGCGCTGCACCTCCGAGGTGCCCTCACCGATCTCCAGGATCTTGGCGTCCTGGTAGAACCGCCCGACCCGGGTCTCGGTGGTGAACCCCATGCCCCCGAAGACCTGCGCCGCCTCGCGCGCGGCGGTGACCGCCTGCTCCGACGAGTACAGCTTCGCGATGGCCGCCTCGCGCTTGTAGGGCAGCCCGGCGAGCTTGCGACGGCAGGCGTAGCGGTACATCTGTCGGGCGGTCTGCGCCGCCACCTCGAGGTCGGCGATCTTGAAGGCGATCGCCTGCTGGCGGCCGATCGGTCCGCCGAACGCCTCACGCTCGCCCGCGTAGCGGACGCACTCGTCGACGCACCCCTGGATCAGCCCGACCGCGAGTGCCGCGATCGCGATCCGCCCGTCGTCGAGGGTCTTCAGGAACTGCCGGAACCCGGCGCCCCGCTCGCCGAGGGTGTTGGTCACCGGCACCCGCACCCCGTCGAAGGTCAGCTCGCGGGTGTCCGAGGCGTGCCAGCCGACCTTGCGGTAGGGCGGCGCGATCGCGACCCCCGGCGTGTCGATCGGCACGATGATCGACGTCATCTCCCGTTCGCCGGTCCACGCCGTGATCGTCACCACCGAGGTCATCTCGGTGCCGGCGTTGGTGATGAACTGCTTCGAGCCGTCGATCACCCACTCGTCACCGTCCTGGACGGCCCGGGTCCTGGCCGTGCCGAACACGTCCGATCCGCCGCCCGGCTCGGTGAGGCCGAACGCGCCGAGCTTCTCGCCCCGGCACAGCTCGGGCAGCCAACGCTGCTTCTGCTCGTCGGTCCCGAACTCGTCGATCGGTGCGGCGCCGAGTCCCACGCCGGCCTCCAGGGTGATCCCGATCGACTGGTCGACCCGCCCGAGTTCCTCGATCGCGAGGCAGAGCGTCAGGTAGTCCCCGTCCATCCCGCCGTACGTGGACGAGAAGGGGATCCCGAACAGCCCCATCTCCCCCATCTGTCGCACGATCTCGACGGGGAAGCGGCCCGCCGCGTTGAACTCCGTCGCCTCCGGGGCGACGACCTCGTCCGCGAAGGTCGCGACGACCTTGCGGAACTCCTCCTGCTCGGGGGTCAACTCGAAGGACGACATGGCGGCTCCCGCGCTCGGTCCGGCTCGACATGTCCGCAGGATACTTGGACGTCCAAGCGTTGCGGAGCTCGGGATCGGTGGTCCGTCGTCGGGAGCGGTGCGCGGGTCGGTCGTCTGGCTCGGTGCGCGCGTCGGTCGTGGCGCTCACCGGGCGCGCACGTGCGTCACGTCCCCGACGTCGATCACCACCCGGCCGACGTCGGTACGCACCACGAGCCGCCCGCCGGTGTCGAGGTCCACCGCCTCACCGTGCAGGGCCGCCCGACCCGGCCGCTCCACACGCACCACCTCCCCGAGCGTCGCGCACAGCGGGCGGTACGCCCGCAGCACCCGGTCGGGATGTGCGGCCACCTCGCCGAGGAGGGTGGCGAGCTGCCCGAGCAGGTCCACCAGCACCTGGGGGCGGTCCACCTCGACGCCCGTCACCTCGGCGAGGGAGGTCCAGTGGGCCGCGTCACCGTGCCGCTCGACGCCGCGCCAGTCGAGGTCGAGACCACAGCCGATCAGCAGCAGCGCGCGCCCGTCGACGGTGTGCCGTTCGACGAGGATGCCCGCCGCCTTCCGCCCCTCCAGCACGACATCGTTGGGCCACTTGAGCCGCGGGTCGGTCCCGGCCGCCCGGTACGCCGCCGTCACCGCGAGGCCGGCGGCCAGGGGCACGAGGCCGAGGTTGTGCGCCGGCACCGGGACCGTCGCGGTGACGGCGCGGTAAAT
>SKNO01000056.1 GCA_007120465.1 Nitriliruptoraceae bacterium | reverse complement strand
TCCGGACGGTACGGCGCCAACGGGGCGACCACCGCGTCGGCGCTGGACAGGTGGGTGGCGGTGGCCGCCACCTCCTCGGCCTGGTCGCGGATCCGCTGCCGCGCCTCGGCCACCACCGCCGCCAACTCGTCCTGCCCGGCGGCCCCCAGCTCCACGAGCCGTCGGGCCGCGCGCGGCAGCGGATCGCGGCGTTCGTCCGCCTCGATCTCGGCGACGGCGCGGTACCCCGACTCCACATCCGAGCCGGCGTGTCCCCACAGGCGGACGGTCTCGAGGTGGAGGAACACCGGCGTGCGTGCGGTGCGGCAGCGGTCCACGGCGCTGCGCACCGCGGCCCACACCTCGTCGAGCTCCCCGGCCGCCGGCACGTAGGTCAGCCCCGGCATGCGCCCGAAGGTGTCCGCGATCCACCCCCGCGGGGTGGACACGGAGATGCCGATCCCGTTGTCCTCGCACACGAACAGGATCGGGACCGGGTTGCCGACCCGATGGGCCCAGCGGGCGGCGTTGATCGCAGACAACGCCGAGGCGTGGTTCGCCGAGGCGTCCCCGAAGGAGGTCACCGCGATCGCATCGGGCGGGACCGGCAGCTCCTGCCCCAACCGGCGCGCCCGCCCGATCGCCACCGCCGTCCCCATCGCCTTCGGCAGCTGCGAGGCGATCGTCGAGGTCTGCGGCGCGATCCACAGCTCGCGGCTCCCCCACACCTTGTGGCGCCCTTGGGCGACCGGATCCTGCTCGGCGGCGCACAGCGAGTACAGCACGTCGCGCTCGATCGTGGCCGCTCCCCCACGGCGGGCACGCGCGAGCACGAACCCGCCATCGCGGTAGTGCAGGAACGCCGGATCGTCCGGGCGTGTCAGCGCCCCGACCACGGCCGTGTGCTCGTGCCCCGCCGAGGAGATCGTGTAGAACCCGACCTGCCGTGCCCGCAGCTCCCGGGCGACGACGTCCAGCACCCGCGAGGCGACCTGGTCCGCGAACGACGCGACCAGCGCCCGCCCGGTCGGACCGCCGGGCGCGACCGGCTCGTCGGGATCCCGACGGTCGGTGGGCGCGGGCGTCTCCGCGATCGCGCGGTCGAGCGCCTGCTCCGCGAGGGCGATGCGGTCCATCTCACCGGCCCCGCAACGCGCGCAGGTCGCGGCTGCCGCCCGGTGGCGGGTTCGGGCCCGGCCTCGGGGACGACGAGGTGACGTCCAGCCCGCCACAGTCCCAGCAGTAGTACACGAGCCGGATCCCCGAGGGGGTGCGCACACCGGCGCGGCCAGCCTCCTCGAGGGTCGAGGTGCGGATGCCCTCGATGTCCTCGGCGCCGCACAGGCGGCAGGCCGGTCGGGTGTCGCGGTCCCACCGGTGGCCGCAGGCCCCGCAGGTGAGCACGATGGCCTCGTCGCGCTGTTCGCCGGTGAGGTCCTCGTCGTCACCGCACCGTGGACACGCGATCGTCGGCACGTCGCCTCCTGTCCGAGTGCAGGTCCTGCCCGAGCCCCGGGCCGGGGGCCCCAGGGCCGGGGACCTCACTCTACGGTGTCCACCGACCCCGGTCCGAGACCGCCCACGTGCCGACGCACGGACCAGCCGTCTCCGAGACCGCCGGTCCGCCGCGGTCCCGCTCCTCGGCCGGCGCCACCCGCCCGACGGACGGGGGGAGATGGTCCTCGGCAGGAGGGCCCTGTGGCCGCATCGTCCGGGCCCGCAGGTGCTTAGCGTCGTCAGGGATGTGACGTCGCCCACACGTCCCCAGGCACCTGCGTAGAGTGGGGACGGAGGTGACAGACGCCCATACGCCAACCGTCGACCCGCTCTGGAGGTCCCCACGTGCCAGCCGTGTGCATCGATGGGAACGAGGCGGCGGCACGCGTCGCCTACGCGCTCAGCGAGACGATCGCTATCTACCCCATCACCCCCGCCTCGCCGATGGGGGAACAGGCCGACTCCTGGGCGGCCGCCGGCAAGCCCAACCTGTGGGGCGTCGTCCCGGGCGTGATCGAGATGCAGTCCGAGGGAGGGGCCGCGGGCGCCCTGCACGGGGCGGTGCAGGCGGGCTCGCTCGGGACGACCTTCACGGCGTCCCAGGGCCTGCTCCTGATGCTGCCCAACATGTTCAAGATCGCCGGTGAGCTGACCCCGGCCGTGATCCACGTCGCCGCCCGGACGGTGGCGACCCACGCCCTGTCGATCTTCGGTGACCACTCGGACGTGATGGCCGCCCGCTCGACGGGGTGGACGATGCTGGCCTCCGGGAGCCCGCAGGAGGCCCACGACCTCGCGGCGGTGTCGCACGCGGCGACCCTGGCCTCGCGGGTGCCGGTGCTGCACTTCTTCGACGGGTTCCGCACCTCCCACGAGCTCGGCATCGTCGAACCGCTGTCCGACGAGGACCTGCACGCGTTGGTCGACCCCTCGGACGTGATCGCCCACCGGGCACGCTCGCTCGACCCCGACCGGCCGGTCCTGCGCGGGACCGCCCAGAACCCCGACGTGTTCTTCCAGGCCCGCGAGGCCGCCAACCCGTTCCACGACGCCGTGCCGGACGCGATCCAGGCCGCGATGGACCGGCTCGCCGAGCGCAGCGGCCGCGTGTACCACCTCGTCGACTACCACGGCGACCCCGACGCCGAGCGGGTGATCGTGCTGATGGGCTCGGGCAGCGGTGCGGTCCGCGAGGTGGTGGACCACCTCAACGCGGAGGGCGAGAAGGTCGGCATGCTCGTCCTGCGGCTGTTCCGCCCCTTCCCCACCGAGGCGCTGCTCGCCGCCCTGCCCGAGACGGCCACGCGGATCGCCGTGCTCGACCGGACCAAGGAACCGGGCGCGGCCGGCGAGCCGCTCCACCAGGATGTGGTCCACACCCTGGCCACCGCCGTGATGGAGGGCAGGCGCGACGCCATCCCGGACGTGATCGGCGGCCGCTACGGGCTGTCCAGCAAGGAGTTCACGCCGGGCATGGTGGCCGGGGTGTTCGCCGAGCTCGCCGCCGACGAGCCCAGGCGTCGCTTCACCGTCGGGATCGTCGACGACGTCACCCACCTGTCGCTGCCCGAACCGACCGACTTCCAGCTCCCGCGGCCGGAGGGCGAGCTGTCCGCCGTGTTCTTCGGGCTGGGCTCCGACGGCACCGTCAGCGCCAACAAGAACACGGCCAAGATCATGGCCGAGCACACGGGGAAGCAGGTCCAGGCCTACTTCGTGTACGACTCCAAGAAGTCGGGCGCGACCACGGTCTCCCACCTGCGGTTCGCGCCCGACCCGATCCACTCCACCTACCTGATCGACCAGGCCGACGTCGTCGCGTGCCACCAGTTCGGGCTGCTCGAGAAGCTCGACGTGCTCTCGATCGCCCGTCCTGGCGGCACCGTCCTGCTCAACGCGCCGTTCCCGCCCGACGAGGTGTGGGACCGTCTGCCCGCCGACGTGCAGGAGGTGCTGATCGAGCGGAACCTGCGGCTGGTCGCGATCGACGGCTACGGCACGGCCCGCGAGGCCGGGTTGGGCGGGCGCATCTCGACGGTGATGCAGGTGGCGTTCTTCGCCGCGTCGGAGCTGCTCCCGCTCGACGAGGCCGTCGAGGCGATCAGCGAGGCGGCCCGCACCACCTACGCCGAGCACGGTCCCCTGATCGTCCAGCGCAACCTCGACGCCATCAAGGCCGCGGCCGACGCCGTCCACGAGGTCGCGGTCCCCGACGAGGTGACCACGAGCTGGCGGCGCCAGGGCGTGCTCGACCGGGCTCTGGACCTGGTCCCCAACGGTGCGCGGGACCGCTCGGAGTTGGTGGAGCGGGTCATCGCACGGGTCATCGACGGGGAGGGCGAGCTCCTGCCCGTCTCCGCGCTGCCGGTCGACGGCACCTTCGAGACCGGCACCAGCCGGATCGAGAAGCGCTCGCTCGCCGCGGAGATCCCGATCTGGGATCCGGACCTGTGCATCGACTGCGGCAAGTGCGCGATCGTCTGCCCCCACGCCGCGATCCAGATCAAGGTGTTCGAGGGCGGCGCCCTCGACGACGCGCCCGACGCCTTCCTGGCCAAGCCCTTCAAGGACCGGGACCTCACCGACCACCTGCTCACCGTGCAGGTCGCACCCGACGACTGCACCGGCTGCGGTGTGTGCGTCGAGGCGTGCCCCGCCGTGTCCAAGGAGGCCGTCGGCCACAAGGCGATCGACATGGAGCCCGCTCCCGAGCACCGGGAGCGCGAGCGCGACAACTTCCGCTTCTTCCAGTCGATCCCGTACCTGGACCGCACCGCCGTCCGGCACGACACCGTCAAGCACACGCAGACGCTCCAGCCCCTGTTCGAGTTCTCCGGGGCCTGCGCCGGCTGCGGCGAGACCCCGTACCTGAAGCTCATGACCCAGCTGTTCGGCGACCGCACCGTCGTGGCCAACGCGACCGGCTGCTCCTCGATCTACGGGGGCAACCTGCCGACGACCCCGTGGGGCACCAACGCCGACGGGCGCGGTCCGGCGTGGTCCAACTCGCTGTTCGAGGACAACGCCGAGTTCGGGCTGGGCATCCGGATGGGCATCGACGAGCAGCGGGTCGCCGCGGAGCACCTGCTCCGGCAGCTCGCCAGCGAGCTCGGTGACGACCTGGTCGACGAGCTGCTCGCAGGCACCTCGGTCGGGGACGAGGCCGGCATCGCCGCCCAGCGCGAACGGGTCGCCGAGCTGCGCCGACGCCTCTCCAACATCCACGGTGACCTCGACGCCCAGGCACGCCAGCTCGAGGCGATCGCCAACGTCCTCGTGCACCGCGACGTGTGGATCGTCGGCGGGGACGGCTGGGCGTACGACATCGGGTTCGGCGGCCTGGACCACGTGTTCGCGTCCGGCGCCGACGTCAACATCCTGGTGTTGGACACCGAGGTGTACTCCAACACGGGCGGGCAGGCCTCCAAGGCCACACCACGCGGGGCGGTCGCCCGGTTCGCCACCTCCGGGAAGTCCACCCCGAAGAAGGACCTCGGGCTCCTGGCGATGCAGTACGGGACGGTGTACGTGGCCCAGATCGCGCTCGGCGCCAACGAACGCCAGACCATCAAGGCGTTCCACGAGGCCGAGGCATGGCCCGGCCCGTCGCTGCTGCTCGCCTACTCCACCTGCATCGCCCACGGCGTGGACATGCGGGAGTCGATGGGCCGGATGGACCTGGCGGTCAAGACCGGGTACTGGCCGCTGTACCGCTTCCACCCGGACGCGGAGGAGGGCACCCGGCCCTTCCAGCTCGACTCGAAGCCGCCGAGCGAGCCGCTCGAACGCTTCCTCGAGACCGAGGGACGCTACGCGGTGCTCGGGCGCACCTCGCCCGACCGGGCCAAGCACCTGCACATCCTCGCGCAGCACGACGTCGACGAGCGCTGGAGCTACTACGAGCAGCTCGCCGGCGTGGAACGCAAGATGACCGACGAGCCGGAGGTCGCCCCGTGAGCGACGGCAACGGTGTCCGACCGATCGACGACGACGATCTCGACGCCCTGTCCGGCGCCGGCCGCGTGGTACCGAGCGGTCCGGGTCCGAAGGGCGAGCCCGACCTGTCCACCCGCTACCTCGGCCTGACCCTGCGCAGCCCCGTGGTGGCGTCGGCCAGCCCGCTGACCGGCGACCTGCCGTCGCTGCGCGCGCTGGACGCCGCCGGGGTCGGAGCGGTGGTGCTCCCGAGCCTGTTCGAGGAGCAGCTCGAGCACGAGATCGCCGAGGTGGAGCGCTACCTCGGCCTGTCCGCCGACATCAACCCGGAGGCGACCTACGGCTACGCCCCGGTGCTCGACGGCTACAACCAGGGCTCCGTGCGCTACCTGCGGCTGATCCGGGAGGCGAAGGCCGCCGTCAAGGTGCCCGTGATCGCCAGCTTGAACGGCGCGACCCGCGGCGGCTGGACCGAGTACGCGCGCATGCTCGCCGACGCCGGCGCCGACGCGATCGAGCTCAACGTCTACCAGGTGGCCGCTGACCCCGGCCGCACCGCCCGGGAGACCGAGAAGGAGACCCTCGACGTCGTCGACGCGGTGACCTCCGCGTGCGAGGTCCCCGTCGCCGTCAAGCTGTCCCCCTACTGGTCCGCCCTCGCCCACCTGGCGACGCAACTGGTCGACGCCGGCGCGTCGGGGCTGGTGCTGTTCAACCGGTTCTACCAGCCCGACATCGACCTGGAGACCCTGTCGGTCGGGCCACGGCTGGTGCTGTCCACCTCCGACGAGCTGCGGCTGCCGCTGCGGTGGATGGCGCTGCTCCACGGCCGCGTCGACGCCTCGCTGGCGGCCACCACGGGGATCCACACGCCGGTCGACGTCACCAAGGCCCTGCTCGCCGGCGCCAACGTGGCGATGACCACCTCGGCGCTGCTGCGGCACGGGCCCGACCACGCCGGCACCCTCGTCACCGGGCTCGCCAGCTGGATGGCGGAACGGGAGTACGCCTCGGTCGAGCAGATGACCGGATCGGTCAGCCAGGTGAACGTCGCGGACCCGGCCGCCTTCGAGCGGGCGAACTACCTCGAGACCCTCACCCGCTACGCGAGCACCTTCCTGACCTGATCCTGGCCTGACCCTGGGCCGATCCTGGCCTCACCCGGGGCCGGCCGCTGCGTCCCGACGCCACCACCCGGACCGGCACACCGGAGGGAGCATGACCACCCGCACGCTGTCCTTCCCCGGGAGCACGGGCGCCACGCTCGAGGGGATCCTGCACGTCCCTGAGGGCGACGTGCGCGGCAGCATCCTGCTCGCCCACTGCTTCACCTGCGGCAAGGACCTGCGCACGATGACCCGGCTGGCGCGCGGGCTGGCCGACGGCGGCTACGCGGTGCTCCGGTTCGACTTCACCGGGCTCGGCGAGAGCGAGGGCGACTTCGCGACCACGACCCTGAGCCACGACGTGCGCGACGTCGTGCGCGCCGCCACCGCCCTGATCGAGGAGGGGTTCGGGCCGTGCGGGCTGCTCGGCCACAGCCTCGGTGGTGCGGCCTGCCTGCTCGCGGCGCCGAAGCTGCACACGGTGCGCGCGGTGGTGACGGTCGGCGCCCCGTCGACCCCGACGCACATGCGCCACCTGTTCCGCGACGTCGAGGAGGGCGACGGCGACCACGTCGGCGTGCGGATCGCCGGCCGCGACTTCGAGGTGGCCCGCTCCTTCCTCGACGACCTCGAGGCGCACGACCAGGCCGGCGCGGTCGCCGCGCTCGGACGGCCGCTGCTGGTGGTCCACGCCGTCGACGACCAGGTGGTCGAGGTCGGCGAGGGCGAACGGATCTTCGCGGCGGCGGCACAGCCCAAGGGGTTCCTGCCGCTGCTCGACTCCGACCACCTGCTCACGGGGCGGCGCGCGATGGACACGGCGCTGGCGGGCATCCGCCAGTGGTTCGACGCGACGCTGTGACCGACGACGACCCGACCACGACACCGTGACCGACGACGAGCCGACCATGGACCGACCGAGGCCACCGGAGGGGCTGCACGCGGAGCGGGTGGGCGCCGCGCTGCTCGGGCTGGCCCTCGGCGACGCCGTCGGCGCCCCCTTCGAGGGACAGCGGCGGATCGACCCCGCCGTGGTGGACGCGTGGCTCGCGGAGGACCGGCCCCTCACCTGGACCGACGACACCCACATGGCGCTGACCCTCGCGGAGGTGCTCGCCGACCGGGGTGGCGACGACCTCGACCCGGAGGTGCTGGGCGAGGCGTTCGCGACGGCCTACGACGAGGAGCCGTGGCGCGGGTACGGCGCCGGTCCGCCCCAGGTGTTCGCGATGGCGCGCCGGGGCCGCCCCTACGTCGAGGCCGCCGCATCGCTGTTCGGCGGACGCGGGTCCTTCGGCAACGGTGCGGCGATGCGGGTCGCACCGGTCGCGCTGGCGGCCCACGCAGACGTCGAGGTGGCCGCGCACCTGGCCACCGTGCAGGCGCAGGTGACCCACACCCACCCGGAGGCGATCGACGGGGCGGTGCTGGTCGCGACCGCGGCCGTGCTGCTCGCCCGGGACGGTCCCGACGTCCCGGCGGCCGGGGCGATCCGGGCGGCCGTCG
>SKNO01000127.1 GCA_007120465.1 Nitriliruptoraceae bacterium | reverse complement strand
CTCCTACGCCGCCGCCGTGTTCCACCTCCACGACCACCCGCTCCCCCACCCGCAGCGGGCCGACACACGCTGAACTGCCGGCCGATGGCGCACCTCGAGGTTGCGTGCCCGTCCCGCCGCCCGCCAGGTGTTGCTCCCCGTGGCGACGCGGTTCAGCGAAGCAGGCTGATGCGACCCGTCTCGTCACACCCTGCCCACCGCCACAGTGAGATGACAACGGACAGCGCAGCGCCGAAGGGCCGGCCGCCACGCGCCAAATGGGTTGAGGACCTTGGGGGTGTCGATGACGGCGCAGGTCGGCATGTGGCCCCAAGCCGATCTCGATGTCGTGCTCTGTGACCAAAGCCTCTGGGGAACAGCGCGCTTCCGGCCCAGCATGAGAACCCCTGACCGGAAGGTGACCCAACGTGCTCTGAGGCCAACGGGCAGCCGGGGCTGTGTGTCGAAGCTCCGTTCCTCGGATGGCCCCTCGACCGGCGCAGGCGTTGCCGGGCGGCTCCAACGTCACCGTGGCGTGGACGGCCACGATCATGCTGCCCGAACGTCACGGCGCGTTGATCCGCACGCTGGACCTCCGTCGTGAAGGATCCGGCCATGACCGAGGTGACGGAAACGACGACGATCACGCGGATCGGTGTTCCGCGCATGGGCAGGTACAGCGCACTGTTGAAGCGGCTGATCGAGGAGGCACTGCAGGACGAAGGCGTTCACCACGTTCGACTGGAGCTGGCGCCACCGATCACGCGAAGGACGGTCGATCGCGGCACGGCGTGCATGGACGAGAACATCTGTCTGCCGGCGAAGATCACCCTGGGCAACATCCTGGACATGCACGACGACGGGATCGACACCGTCGTGGAGTGGGACCAGTGCGGCGACTGTCGCCAGAAGGCGTACTGGATCATGCACTCGAGCATCCTGCGTCAGCAGGGTGTCGACATGAAGATCCACCCCATCCAACCGATGAACGCCATGGGCTGGCTCGATGAGGTGCTCGGCGGTCTCCCCAAACGACGCAGCCGCCGACTGATCCGCGCGATCCTCCGCAACCTTTGGGCATCCGATGTGGCGACCATGGAGGCCCAAGCCCGCAAGCTCGAACAGGCGAACGCCGAAGGGACACCCAAGATCGGCGTCTGCGGAGAGATCTACACCGTCCTGGAACCGGCGGCGAACCTCGAACTCCTCCAGCGACTGAAACGCTCCGGGGCCTACGTCCACAACGCCCTGCCACTCTCGCAGTTCATGTACCACTACCTGCTCGACACCGGCGGCGGGGTCATCGGACGAGGCACACGCCAGAAGATGAAGTGGGCCGTCGGGTTCGCCTACCTGGGCATGTGGCGCGAGATCAGGGACTGGTGCCTCGGCCAGATGGAGCGACCGGATGTCGATGTGCGTCTCTACCACCGCGCGAAGATGGAGGCGGACGCCTACCTGCCCAAAGAGGGGGTCGGAGGCCACGGCAAAGAGAGCATCGCCTGGACGATCTACTACGCCCTGGCCGGCTTCGACAGCGTCGTGCACATCATGCCGTTCCCATGCATGCCCGAGGCGACCGTGTCCGTGCTGGTCGATGAGGTCGCTCGCGACTACGGCATCAGCGTCAACCACTTCGTGTTCGACCAACAGTTCGGCGAGCAGAACGTCATCACGCGCGCCGAGGCACTGGTCAACATGGTGCGCTTCCGACGGCAAGGGGTCGGATCGCTCCTGCGAACCACCCGGCCGGGGTTCTGGCTCGGCGTCGACGTGGGCAGCACCTCCACGAAGGCCGTCCTCCTCGACGGGGACACCCTCGAGATCGCTGACGAGCAGTACGAGCTCAACCAGCGCGACCCCATGAACGCGATCAGGAGTGTCGTGACCGCCATCACCTCACGGAACCCAGACAGACCGATCGCTGGCGGCGCCACGACCGGCTCGGGACGAAGGTTGGCGCAGGCACTCCTCGACGCCCCACTGGCGATCGACGAGATCAGCTGTCAGGCCGTCGGCTGCATGTTGTGTGACCGAGACGTGCGCTCGATCATCGAGATCGGCGGCCAGGACAGCAAGTTCATCTCGCTCGACGCCAAGGGGGTGCCCGACTGGTTCGGCATGAACAGCATCTGCTCGGCAGGCACCGGCTCGTTCCTCACCTCGGCAGCACGGGAGTTCGGGCTAGCCGTCGAAGAGCTCGGTGCATGTGCCCGCTCCGCATCCTGCGCGGTCAGCATCACGGGACGCTGCGGCGTGTTCGCCGAGTCGGACATCGTCTCGAAGCAGCAGGCGGGTTACCCCGCGAACGGGATCGTCAAGGGGATGAGCCGCGCGCTCGCGCAGAACTTCGTCAGCAACATCTGTCGGTCACGCCCACTGCAGCCCCCCATCATGTTCACCGGCGCGGTGGCGCTGAACGAAGGAGTGGCCGACGCGTTCACAGAGATCAGCGGCCACGACATCCGGATCCACGATGACCCGCGCGTCTCCGGTGCGCTCGGTGCAGCGTTCCTCGCCCTGAGCCGGAGCGCGCACGGCGGGTTCACCAGCTGTCAGCCTGAGACCGAGTTCGCCTCCCACACGTTCCCGTGTCGCGGATGCAGCAACGAATGCGAGGTCTCGCTGATCCACCGTGACGGCCGGATCGTTTGCGCGCTCGGCAGTCGGTGCGGCGTGCACGACCGACACTGCGGACAGGCGATCGCCGACGTCGCCGCCGATCCCGATCTCGACCGGCGACACTCCCGAACCTGAGTTGAGCGGTTCGAGGTGACAGCCATCAGGTGAAGGCACCGGCGTGGCGACCGAGACTCCGCACACGAAGCCAACCCGGCCAGCCCCACACGGCCCCACACCGCCGCGCTAGAGAGCCCTTCCGACCCCCTCGAAACCCCCGAGAACGAGTCCGTAAGGTCCCATGCGAGGTGCCCGACGTCGGAGTAGGGCGCACCGAACTCGGGGGACAGCCCTGGATCGGCCGAAGATCGACCAGAATCGCGGTCCTGGGGTTCCCCCGCGGGCCAGATCGGCGGCGGCAAGCAGCGGCCCACCGGGCTGGTGGACATCGCGATGATCCAGACCGTGTCTCGCAGCCACGACTTCCAGGGCCTGCTGGACGGCTACGGGCTGGTCCTCGTGGACGGATGTCACCAGATGCCAGCGCCCACCGTCGAACGGGCGATCCGCACCATCGAGACGCGGCGATGGGTCGGGCTGACCGCCAGACCGCAACGGCCCGACCGGCTGAGCCGATCCGAGCTGTTGGCGCTCATCACCGCCACACTGATCGACGATATGGACCGCGATCGGCAGATCTGCCAGGACATCGCCGACGCCACGGGACGGGGGCGGAACTGTCTGGCGCTGACCGAGCGCACCGAGCACGTCGAATGGCTCACCGCCGAGCTTCGACGCCACGGGTTCGACCCGATGGTCCTCTACGGCAGCCTCACCACGTCCCAGCGCAATGCCGTCCACGGCCAGATCGAGCAGGACGACCGGCTGCTGTTGCTCGTGGCCACCGACCGCTACATCGGCGAAGGGTTCGACTGCCCCCGCCTGGACCCACTGTTCCTCACCTTCCCGATCCCCGCGAAGCAACGCATCGTCCAGTACGTCGGACGGATCCTCCGAACCCAACCCGCCAAACATGCCGTGGAGATGCACGACTACCTCGACTCGCAGGTGCCCGTCCTGGCCGCGATGTATCGCCGACGGGTGCTCGGCGACACCCCGTTCGGTTTCGCACCCACCCTCGAAGCCGCCCCTACGGGTTCACTCCCGTCACCGCGCCGCCGGCGGGCGGGACGGCGCCTGCAGACCCGCCGGACGCCCCCACCAAGCCAGCTCCTCGCGCCGCGCAGGTTCGCGCTTGGGCGCGGGACGCCGGCTACAAGCTCACGTCACGGGGCGGGCTCCGCGCCCACGTCGTGCAGGCCTACCAGCAAGCACACCGCCAACACTGACCGGCCCGTGTCGCGGCCGACCGCACATCCGGGTGCCACCCGCAACCCCAAGCGGGAACAGTTGCAGGTGTTACACCTGCCGTTCCGGAGGGAGAGGTGGCCGCCAAGCTGTCGGCTCGCGACGTCGAACAGCCATCAGAGCTGTTGGACGAGATCCTGTCGTCTCCGGCTGTCTGTCTCGTCGGTGAGCACGGGCACGAGATCGCGCTGACCGGACGTGTTGCCGAGTTCTTCCGTGCGATCGAACAGGGGCTCCTCGAGGATCAGCCGGTCACCACCTTCCACCGCATCCCGGCGGCGTCGGTCTACCGCCTCGCCGACCAGCGGCGCGGAGCGACGCAGCGTGCAGCCGAGCTCCTCGACCAGGAGCCGGAACATCCACGCGTCGTGGCAGCTCGGGAGCGGGTCCGTGCTCGGCGCGCGGCCCGGGAGGCGTGACCGACCCCTTCCCGCCCGTTGGCGAGCGGCCGTGAGAGTTGCGGTTCACCCACCGTGCAAGTGATGCGGCTCCTGTCGGTTCACACCACAGCACGACTCCACCCTGTTCGAACGCCGAGCCGCTGCCGGCCAGCTCCTTCCCGACGAACAGGACGAGGTGCAGCTCGAACTCGAACGCGAACAGCGCGACGTCGGATCTCGCATCCGACCCGGACTCGAGCAGCGGCTGCGTCGAGCGATCACCCGACCGTGGATGCCGCAGCGCGGCACGGTCGACGGCCCGATCCGACTCGAGGTGCCCGCGAGGTCGTGCTCGCCGGCGACGGGCTGCTCGGCGACCTCTGGCTCATCGTCCACCTGCCGCTCTAGAACGCTGCCGCCGACGTCCCCGGCGGGCCCGGCCAGAACCTGCTCGTCACCCTCGCAGCGATCGTCGGCCACGGCGACCTCGACGATCCGACCCAACTCCCCGACGAGCACGCCTGGCGACCGGTTGACCCGGCCAGCGAACCAGCCATCGCGTCACGGGCGATGACCATCGCTCGTCACCTCGTCGGCGCCGGGCCGGATCGAGGCCGGCCGCCGGCGCCTCTTCGATCCGTATCTGCACGGCGCCGTGGATCGGCCATCGCCCGCCACAGCCGGACCTGCCGATCGGTACGTGGATCCCCGTAGGTCGATGTCGGTGGATGCCGTCGTGGACACGTCTGCGGTGGTGGTTCCCCCACTCGTTTCGAGGCCGGTCGACTGCTGCGCATCGCGCGTAGCGGGGCGATGGTCGAGGTGGACTCTCGCAGGAGGAGGTCGACGATGAGGATCTCAAGGCGGAACAGCTTGACGGCCATCTCGATGCTGGCGCTGTTCACGGCAGCGTGCGGCGCCGAGGGCATCGTGGAGGAACAGGATGGGACTGCAGCCGACGAGGCCGCCGCACCCACCGACGAGCCGGCTGACGAGCCGGGTGAGGAGCCGGTGGAGGAGATCGGCACCGAGCCCGCGGAGCCAGAGGAGGTTACGGCCTACGTGGTGGCCTACCACTGGGGCTGGGCAGTCTTCGATGAGGACGGCACCGAGCTCGAGGTGCTCGAGGTGCCGGTTGGTAGCGAGGTCGAACTCGTCGCGGTCAACGACCACGCGTCCCATGCGATCGAGCAGCTGCCGACACCGGTCGCAGAGACGATCACCTCGATCGACTGGCACGACCGCGCCCACCACGACATGGAGCAGGGTCACATCCCCGACCTCGAGGAAGCGGAGGGCGTGCCGTTGGGCGAAGCGCTGAGCATCGCCCATGACGGCCACGACCACGTCGGCCCCGCACAGGACCACGCACTCCTGGTGGCCGGCCTCGGGATCGAGGCGTTCCTGGACGCCCATGGTGACCAGCCGGCCCGCATGGTGTTCACCGTCGACGAGGAAGGGTCCTACGAGTTCCGCTGCACCGAGGAGTGCGGGCCCGGCCACGACCACCAGCGCCGGGAGAAGCTGCTTGTCACCGGCTGACGGTCACGAAAGGACGGTCCGATGATCCGTCGCAGCGAACACGGGCCGGATCCCCATGAGCGCTGGGAACCGTGGGCACGCGCCCTGCTGGACGGCGCGGACGCCGACGCGGACCTGGGCGTTGAGGTCGCCCGCGACGCGATGGCGGTTGCCGCCGGCGAACTCGATGAGGACGAGTTCCGCGACCGCTACGAGAACGACTACCTCAACGAGTTCGGAGTCGACCACCGGCCACGGCTGGCCGACGGTCTCACACACCCCGACCGCGAGCCCGCGGTGACCGGCCGCGATCCTGAGGTGCCCGGCGGCCAGCCGAGCACCGCAACGGGCGAAGACAGTGGCCGGGCCGAGCCGGCGGCCGCCACCGACGGCAGTGTCGAGGGGTCGCACGAGCCGCAGGTGGTCTCACGCCGTGTCGTCCTCGGCGTGCTCGGCGCCGCCGCCGCAGGGGCGCTGTTCTTCGGCGAGGCGTTCCGCCGGGGCGCCTTCGCTTCCAGCCTCGGCATCGGTGATCCGCTGCCGATGGCCGGCGGTCCGATTGCGGGCGCCGGCACCGGGGGCGGCACGGCCGCGCCCGGCGAGCAGACCGACGTGCAGTTCGGGATGGTGATCGATCTCGAGCGCTGTGACGGCTGCCTGCGGTGCGTCGCTGCGTGCAGCGAGGAGAACGGGCTCTCCGAGGGGGTGCTATGGCCCTACGTGTTCGCCTACCAGGAGCCTGCGGACGTCGACCCCAGATATCTGCCGCGGCTGTGCCAGCACTGCACCCGGGCGCCGTGTGTGATGGTCTGCCCGACCGGGGCGCGTCATCGGCGGCTCGCGGACGGGCTGGTGCTCACCGACTACGACGTGTGCATCGGGTGTCGCTACTGCCAGGTGGCCTGCCCCTACGGCGTCAACGTGTTCCAGTTCGCCGACCCGGCCACCTACGGAGGTAGCTTCACCGGCGAGCGCCGGGATGCTCGCGGCGTGGCGGTCAAGGGCGACCCGCCCATGGGGGTGATGGGCAAGTGCACGTTCTGCCCGTTGCGCCAGGACGACCCCGAACGTCGGGGCACCGCGGCCTGTGTGGATGCCTGCTCGATGGAGGCGCTGCACATCGGGGATCTCAACGACCCCGACAGCGCACCGAACCGGTATCTGGCCAAGCGGCGTGAGGAGGCGGGCGGGAACCTGCCGACCTTCCGGCTGCTGGAGGACCTGGGCACCGAGCCCAACATCATCTACATCGGCCAGCCACCCTCCCCGCAGGCCGAGCTCGTCGAGGGCGACTGGGCCTACGAGGACTGGGGGCTGACCGAGGACCGCCGCGCGGTGCTCGAAGGGCCCGAGCCCTGGTTCCGCCGCCTGGCCCAGGAGGCGTGACGATGGCGACCACCACCTCTCCTCCGACCCCGACCGAGACCACACCCACGCGGGGGCGGCTCGATGCGATCCTGCGGCCCCTGGGCCGCCCGTCGTGGCGCTGGATCACCGCGCTGGTCGTCACAATCGCCGGGCTCGCCTGGTTCCTGCAGGCGTGGGCGTTTCAGCTCCGTCACGGCATGGTCGTCACCGGTCTGGGTGACTGGGGCTACGCCGGCGGGATCCCGTGGGGCTTCTACGTCGCCTCGTTCATCTGGTGGGTCGGGATCGCCCACGGCGGCATCATCGTCTCCGCAGCCGTGCGCCTGTTCCGCTTCGACGCCTTCAAGCCCGTGGCGCGGCTCGCGGAGCTGCTGACCCTGGCGGCGCTAGCCAACGCGGGGATGTACATCGTCATCCACCTGGGCCGGCCCGAGCGGGTGGTGACCAGCATCCTGCCCAACCTGCCCACGACCCTCCAGACCTCGCCGCTGGCCTGGGACGTGGTGGTGATCACGTTGTACTTCGTGCTCACCGCCACCTACCTGGCCCTGACCATCCGAAGCGATCTCCGGACGTTGCGTGACCGGCTGCCGCGGGCGTTGCGGCCGCTGTACCGGCTTCTGCTGGTCGGGCACCGCGACGGCGAGCGGGTCAAGGCCGAGCGGATGGCCTGGTGGCTCGCGCTGGGGCTGATCATCCTCGCGCCGTTCTTCCTGCACGGCGGGGTGATCCCGTGGCTGTTCGCGCTGCTGCCCGGCCAGCCCGGCTGGTTCGGCCCCGCCCAGGGCCCGG
>SKNO01000164.1 GCA_007120465.1 Nitriliruptoraceae bacterium | reverse complement strand
TGAAGCCCGAGAAGGATGGGCTGTTCTGCGAGAAGATCTTCGGTCCCACCCGGGACTGGGAGTGCTACTGCGGCAAGTACAAGCGCGTGCGCTTCAAGGGGATCATCTGCGAGCGCTGTGGCGTCGAGGTCACCCGCGCGAAGGTGCGCCGTGAGCGGATGGGGCACATCGAGCTCGCCGCTCCGGTCACCCACATCTGGTACCTGAAGGGCGTACCGTCGCGGCTCGGGTACCTCCTCGACATGAGCCCGAAGGACCTCGAGAAGGTCATCTACTTCGCCGCGTACGTCGTCACCCACGTCGACGAGGACGCCCGCCACGAGGCCCTGCCGGCCCTCGAGGAGGAGATCGCCGCCGAGAAGGAGGAGATCGAGAAGCAGCTGGAGTTCGACCGTCAGGAACTGCTCCAGCAGCTCGAGGCCACCCTCGCCGACCTCGAGGCCGAGGGCGCGAAGGCCGACGTGGTCAAGAAGGAACGCAAGGAGATCGAGAAGCAGCTCAAGACCGTCTCCGTGCGCGCCAACAACGAGATCGAGCACCTCGAGAAGGTCCTGGAGACCTTCCGCAAGCTCAAGCCCAAGCAGCTGGTCACCGAGGAGCTGGTCTACCGCGACATGCGCGACCGGTTCGGGGAGCTGTTCGAGGGCGGCATGGGTGCCGAGGCCGTCCGTGACCTGCTCGAGCGCGTCGACCTCGACGCCGAGTCCGAGGAGTGCCGCACGATCACCGCCGAGGGCAAGGGGCAGCGCAAGCAGCGCGCCACCAAGCGCCTGAAGGTGATCGAGGCGTTGCGGACCACCCGGAACAAGCCAGCCTCGATGGTGCTCGAGGCGATCCCGGTGATCCCACCGGACCTGCGTCCGATGGTGCAGCTCGACGGTGGCCGGTTCGCGACCAGCGACCTGAACGACCTGTACCGCCGGGTGATCAACCGCAACAACCGGCTCAAGCGCCTGCTCGACCTGGGTGCCCCGGAGATCATCGTCAACAACGAGAAGCGGATGCTCCAGGAGGCCGTCGACGCGCTGTTCGACAACGGCCGTCGTGGGCGTCCGGTCACCGGCCCGGGCAACCGGCCGCTCAAGTCGCTGTCGGACATGCTCAAGGGCAAGCAGGGCCGGTTCCGCCAGAACCTGCTCGGCAAGCGCGTCGACTACTCCGGTCGGTCGGTGATCGTGGTCGGCCCGAGCCTGCGCATGAACCAGTGCGGGCTGCCGAAGCAGATGGCGCTGGAGCTGTTCAAGCCCTTCGTGATGAAGCGGCTCGTGGACCTCAACTACGCGCAGAACATCAAGTCCGCCAAGCGGATGGTCGAGCGGCAGCGCAGCCAGGTGTGGGACGTCCTCGAGGAGGTCATCCAGGACCACCCGGTGCTGCTGAACCGTGCGCCGACCCTGCACCGGCTGGGGATCCAGGCGTTCATGCCGACCCTGGTGGAGGGCAAGGCGATCCAGCTGCACCCGCTGGTGTGCACCGCCTTCAACGCTGACTTCGACGGTGACCAGATGGCCGTCCATCTGCCGCTGTCCGCCGAGGCGCAGGCCGAGGCCCGCGTGCTGATGCTGGCGACCAACAACATCCTGTCCCCGGCGACGGGGCGCCCGATCGCCTCACCGACCCAGGACATGGTCCTCGGCATCTACTGGCTGACCTACACCCCCGAGGACACCTCGCTGGATCGCGACCTGACGGGCCTGCCGATCTACGCGTCGATCGGCGAGGTCGAGCGGGCGTTGGACGACCGCCACATCGGGATGCAGGACGCCATCGTGTTCCGGGTGCGCGGCAAGCAGCTCGAGGTGGAGGACCGGCCCGCCGAGGTCCGCGGCGACGAGGAGGCGTGGGAGGAGCTGCGTGCCAGTGGCCAGCCCACCCGCATCGTCACGACGCCGGGCCGGGTCATCTTCAACGAGGCGCTCCCGGCCGACTACCCCTACGTCAACGATGTGGTCACCAAGAAGGGTGCTGGCGACATCGTCAACAAGTGCGCCGACCTGTTCCCGCGCTGGCAGGTCGTCGAGGTGCTGGACGCGATCAAGGACCTCGGCTACCACAACGCGACCCGGGCCGGCACCACCGTCGCCATCTCCGACGTCGAGACGCCGGAGCTGAAGAAGGAGGTGCTCGAGCGCTCGGAGGAGCGGGCCGCCAAGATCGAGAAGCAGTTCTCCCGCGGGGTCATCACCGACTCCGAGCGTCGCCAGGAGCTGATCGAGATCTGGACCGACGCGACCGCGCAGGTCGCGGACGCGATGGAGGCCAACTTCACGGTCACCAACCCGTTCTTCGCGATGGCCAACTCGGGGGCACGAGGCAACATGACCCAGCTGCGGCAGATCGCCGCCATGCGGGGGCTCGTGGCCAACCCGAAGGGTGAGATCATCCCGCGGCCGATCAAGTCGAACTACCGCGAGGGACTGTCGGTCCTCGAGTACTTCATCGCCACCCACGGTGCCCGGAAGGGTCTGGCGGACACCGCGCTGCGGACCGCCGACTCGGGCTACCTCACCCGGCGGCTGGTGGACGTCTCGCAGGACCTGATCGTGCGTGAGGAGGACTGCGGGACCGAGCGCGGCATCGACATCGTCGTCGGCGAGTACGACTCCCAGTCGCTGTACGGCCGTGTGTTGGCCAAGGACGTCACCTACCCGGGGCGCCGCAAGGTGGTGCTCCCCGCGGGCACGCCGGTCGCCGACACCGAGGTGCGCATCCTGCGCGCCGTGCTGGTCGATGGCGTCGACCCGGAGACCGATGAGCAACTCGAGCACCAGCCCGAGGACGCCGACCGCGTCATCAAGGTCCGTTCCGTGCTGGCCTGCGAGACCGACATCGGGGTCTGCCGGGCCTGCTACGGCGAGCTGCTGGCCAACGGTGCCATGGTCGACATGGGCGAGGCCGTCGGCATCGTCGCCGCCCAGTCGATCGGTGAGCCGGGCACGCAGCTGACGATGCGGACCTTCCACACCGGCGGGGTGATCTCGGCCGAGGACATCACCCAGGGTCTGCCCCGCGTCGTCGAGCTGTTCGAGGCACGCTCGCCGCGAGGCAAGGCGGAGATCGCTCGCCTCGCCGGCCGGGTGGAGATCGAGGACACCGACCAGGGACGGGTGCTCCGGATCAAGGGAGCGCGCGACCAGGTCGACGAGCACGAGCTGCCTCGCGGTGCCCGGCTGTACCGCTCCGACGACGGCTCGATCGAGATCGCGGACGGCGTGGACGTCGAGGTGGGCCAGCAGCTCACCGTCGGCGCGATCGACCCCCACGAGCTGCTCGACGTGCTCGGTGTGCGTGCCTCACAGCTGCACCTCGTCAAGGAGGTGCAGGACGTCTACCGCTCGCAGGGTGTGCCGATCCACGACAAGCACGTGGAGCTGATCGTCCGGCAGATGTACCGCCGGGTGAACGTGGTCGACCCGGGCGACGCCGTGTTCCTGCCTGGCGACAACATCGACCGTGTCAGGTTCAACCGCGAGAACGACCGGGTCCTCGCCGAGGGCGGCCAGGCCGCTGCGGCGCGGCCGCTCTTGATGGGGATCACCAAGGCGTCGCTGGCCACCGACTCGTGGCTGTCGGCGGCGTCCTTCCAGGAGACCACCCGCGTGCTCACCGAAGCCGCCCTCGAGTCCTCCTCGGACCCGCTGGTGGGTCTGAAGGAGAACGTCATCATCGGCAAGCTCATCCCGGCCGGGACGGGCATCGACCGCTACCGCAACATCGAGGTGGCCCACACCGAGATGCCGGAGCAGGCGCTGCCCGCCGACATCGCCGAGTTCCTCGCGTCGACGGAGTCCTACGAGGGCGACGGGTCCTGGGGCTTCGAGAGCGGCTGGGGCTTCGAGGACTTCCCCGGCGAGCTCCAGGAGCGCAGCGGGGACTGACCGCACACCACACACGACGGAGGGCCACCCGATCGGGCGGCCCTCCGTCGTTGGTCGTGGAGGTGCGTCCGGGTGATCGGACGCACGGGCACGGATCACATGTCGTCGCCGGGGTCCTCGAGGATGTTGCCGTCGAGGTCGCCGTCGAGGTCACCGTTCTCGATCTCGCAGGCGGCGGCGCCGAGCGCGAGCGCGGCGGTGCCGGACGCGAGCATCAGCTTGGCTGCCAGGGTGCGCTTCATGTCCTGTGTCTCCTCGGTTGCGTGTGCGACACCGTGCCGCAAGATGCCTCACAGTGGATACGGTCGAGCGGGCATCGGCATGGCCGCTCGGACACCGGTCGAGCGGCCGGGCGGGGCAGCGGGTGCGCCGGGAGGTAGGCGTGGGTCACCGCCGGGCGGGCGCGGCTCGGTGCCGACGCGGGCGGTGCCACGACGACCATTTGACCGCCCGCCACCGGGCGGGTACCGTTCCAACTCGCGCGCCGTGGGGCATCGTCCCATGGCGCGTTCGTCCGGGCGCCCTCGCGCCGAAGCCGATCGCTTCCCGCACGGCGACGCGTGCTGCCCCGGACCCGAAGCAGCAGGAGCGGAACGCCCGACCCCGTGGGTCGGACCGAGACGCCCCGACACCGTCCGAGTCCCCGGACCGGCGAGCGACCCCTGCGGTCGCCGACGCCCGCGCTCCGTGGGACGGCGTCGTGATCCGTCCGCTCGATCCACCCGTCCGGCCCCGCGATGCGCGGTGCGCTGGCCACGTCAACCGGAGATCGCCAGGGATGCCGACCATCCAGCAGCTGGTGCGCAATGGCCGCCAGAGCAGATCCAAGAAGAACACCACGCTCGCGCTGAAGGGCTCACCGCAGCGGCGTGGGGTGTGCACACGCGTGTACACGACCACGCCCAAGAAGCCGAACTCCGCGCTGCGCAAGGTCTGCCGGGTGCGCCTGACCTCGGGGATCGAGGTCACGGCGTACATCCCCGGCGAGGGCCACAACCTGCAGGAGCACTCGATCGTGCTCGTGCGCGGTGGCCGGGTCAAGGACCTGCCGGGCGTGCGTTACAAGGTGATCC
The DNA here is from genome assembly GCA_007120465.1 of Nitriliruptoraceae bacterium. GTDB lineage: Bacteria > Actinomycetota > Nitriliruptoria > Nitriliruptorales > Nitriliruptoraceae > CSSed11-175R1. Next base: position 3,105 of record SKNO01000164.1, on the reverse strand, counting down.
GTGGGGCGCTCGACGCCTCGCCGGTGCGTGACCGCAAGCAGTCGCGCTCCCGCTACGGCGTGAAGAAGGAGGGCTGAGATGCCCCGCAAAGGTTCCCCCGGCCGCCGCAAGCTCGAGCCCGACCCCAAGTACGGGTCGGTGCTGGTCACGCAGATGATCAACCGGATCATGCGTGACGGCAAGCGCTCGGTCGCCGAACGCATCGTCTACGACGCGCTCGCCAACATCGGGTCGCGCACGTCGGGCGGTGATCCGATCAGCGTGCTCAAGCGCGCCGTCGAGAACGTCAAGCCCCAGCTCGAGGTCAAGTCCCGCCGTGTCGGTGGTGCGACCTACCAGGTCCCCATCGAGGTGCGGCCGGCCCGCGCGACGACCCTCGCGCTCCGCTGGATCGTCGGCTACGCCCAGATCCGCCGCGAGCACACGATGGGTGAGCGCCTGGCGGGCGAACTGCTCGACGCCTCCAACGGCGTCGGCGCGGCGGTCAAGCGTCGCGAGGACACCCACAAGATGGCCGAGGCCAACCGCGCCTTCGCGCACTACCGATGGTGAACCACACCGCGGTTCACCAGCGCCCCGGGCCCGGGGCCCTGGTGACCGACGGTGACCCTGCCAGGTCACCGCGCCCCGAGCGCGCAACCTGACCGGGAGCCCTGAGCGGCTCCCGGTGCCCCACCGGCCTCGGTGACCGACACCCCCGCACCAGGCCCCACCCGCTCGCCGTCCACCACCCCCGGCGGCGAGCCCACGACGAGCCCCGCGACGCCACCGCGGACCGGGGCGCGACGCGACAAGACGAGGAAGACGGACAGATGGCCATCACGCGGACCGTGAAGCTGGAGCAGCTCCGCAACATCGGGATCATGGCCCACATCGACGCGGGCAAGACCACGACCACGGAGCGGATCCTCTACTACACCGGGCGCACCTACAAGATGGGTGAGGTGCACGACGGTGCCGCGACCATGGACTGGATGGAGCAGGAGCAGGAGCGCGGCATCACGATCACGTCGGCCGCCACCACCTGCAAGTGGGCCGACACGACGATCAACATCATCGACACGCCCGGGCACGTCGACTTCACCATCGAGGTGGAGCGGTCCCTGCGTGTCCTCGATGGTGCGGTGGCCGTGTTCGACGGCGTCGCCGGCGTCGAGCCACAGTCCGAGACCGTCTGGCGTCAGGCCGACAAGTACGGCGTGCCGCGGATCTGCTTCATCAACAAGCTCGACCGCACCGGCGCGTCCTTCGAGGGCTCGTTCGAGTCGATCCGCAAGCGGTTGACGCCGGACGCGGTCCGCGCGCAGCTGCCGATCGGCCTCGAGGGAGACCACAGGGGGATCGTCGACCTCGTCGAGATGCGCGGGATCGTGTGGAAGGGCGAGGACCTCGGCGCCTCTTTCGAGGTCGTCGAGGTCCCCGAGGAGCTCAAGGCCGACGCGGAGACCTACCGCGCCGAGCTGATGGAGCGGATCGCCGAGACCGACGAGGAGCTCCTCGACGTCTACCTCGAGGAGGGCGAGCTCACCACCGAGCAGATCAAGCGCGGTCTGCGCATCGCCACGATCACCAACCAGCTCGTCCCGGTGTTCTGCGGCTCGGCCTTCAAGAACAAGGGCGTGCAGCCGCTGCTCGACGCGGTGGTCGCCTACCTGCCCTCCCCGCTGGACATCCCCCCGGTCCGAGGCACCCACCCGAAGACCGGAGACCACCTGATGCGCGAGGCGTCCGACGACGCCCCCTTCGCCGCCCTCGCCTTCAAGGTGATGACCGACCCGTACGTCGGGACCCTCACCTTCACCCGCGTGTACTCGGGGACGCTCGAGGCCGGCTCCCACGTGCTCAACGTCACCAAGGACTCCAAGCAGCGGGTTGGGCGCATCCTGCAGATGCACGCCAACCACCGGCAGGAGAACGCCGGCTGCATGACCGGGGACATCGTCGCCCTCGTCGGCCTCAAGGACACCTCCACCGGCGACACCATCACCACGACCGATGCGCCGATCCTGCTCGAGTCGATGGAGTTCCCCGAGCCGGTGATCGAGATCGCGATCGAGCCCAAGACCAAGAGCGACCAGGAGAAGCTCTCCACCGCCCTGCAGAAGCTCGCCGAGGAGGACCCGTCCTTCCGCGTGAAGACCGACGAGGAGACCGGTCAGACCCTGATCGGTGGCCAGGGTGAGCTCCACCTCGAGATCATCGTCGATCGCCTCCTGCGGGAGTTCAAGGTCGAGGCCAACGTGGGCCGGCCGCAGGTCGCCTACCGCGAGATGATCAAGCGGCCGGTGGAGAAGGTGGACCTGAAGTACGCCCGCCAGACCGGTGGTCGGGGCCAGTACGGCCACGTCGTGATCGACGTCGAGCCACTGACCGACGGGCTCAAGAAGGATCTCGAGCTCGAGTCCGACGACCACTACTACTTCGAGAACAAGATCGTCGGTGGCTCCATCCCGAAGGAGTACATCCCCTCGGTCGACCAGGGCATCCAGGAGGCCATGGAGTCCGGGATCCTCGCGGGCTACCCCCTCGTGGACCTCAAGGTCACCCTCGCCGACGGCAGCTACCACGACGTCGACTCGTCGGAGATGGCCTTCAAGATCGCCGGTTCGATGGCGATCAAGGAGGCCTGCCGCAAGGCCGGGATCCAGCTGCTCGAACCGGTCATGGACGTCGAGGTGGTGACCCCCGAGGACTACATGGGTGACGTCATGGGCGACCTGTCCGGACGTCGCGGCCTGATCCAGGGCTCCGAGGCGCGTGGTATCGCCACCGTGGTCCGCGCCCGGGTGCCGCTGTCCGAGATGTTCGGGTACGCCACCGACCTGCGCTCGATGACCCAGGGTCGCGCGAGCTACACGATGTACTTCGGCTCCTACGAGCCGGCACCGGCCAGCATCCAGGAAGAGATCGTCGCGAAGACCCGCGGCGAGTGACCCCACCGATCACCCCACGATCAGCACGACGCAGCGCGAAGGAGGCCCGTCATGGCCAAGCAGAAGTTCGAGCGGACCAAGCCGCACATGAACATCGGGACGATCGGTCACGTTGATCATGGGAAGACGACGTTGACGGCGGCGATCACCAACGTGTTGCACAAGCAGAATC
>SKNO01000248.1 GCA_007120465.1 Nitriliruptoraceae bacterium | reverse complement strand
GTGCCGTCCTCGAGCTCCTGCGGCAGGTACTCGTCGAGCAGGAGCCCGTCCGAGTCGCCGCTGCCCCGCATATCGACCCGGACCGCGGCGTACCCGTACGACGCGAGGTGGGGCTGGCGGAACCGGTCGCGCAGGTAGGTCGCGTCGTTCTTGCGGTACGGGATGTACTCGAGCACGGCGGGGACGGGGTCGGACTCCGCGTCCTCAGGCAGCCAGATCCGTGCGGCGAGACGGACGCCGTCCGACAGCGGGATCCAGACGTGTTCGATCTGCCGGACCGGGCGGAACCCGCCATCGTCGTCCACCGTCGTGGTCATCCGATCGGCTCCTGTCGATCACGGAGGCGCATCCGGCAGGCCGAGGCCGCAGGAGCGTAGCCCCGTTGCGTTCGGGCGACGGTCACGGCCGACGCCCCGCAGCGCGACCCCGCCCCGCGGCGGCACGGATCCCGGACCGCGAGGAGCTCGGGCTCCTCCGCGATCGTCCCGGTCAGCTGGCGGGCAGCATCGCCTCCGCGGCAGCGACCACCGTGGACGGGGACCCGAACGGGTAGCAGCGGCCCGCGACGGGGGCGCGCAACTGCACCTGGCTCATCTGCCAGCTCGTCGCTTCGAGCAGGACGGGGGGCGACGTGGGGTCCTCGATCAGGCGGGTGACGATCTCGCCCTCGACCCCCTGGTTGACCTGAAGGCTCGTGACCACCAGGTCGGCGCCGTCGACGGCCGGACAGCTGCCGTGCTCGACCAGGGGGCAGGTCACCGAGCTGCGTCCCTGGGCGACGGGACCGCCGCAGGTGCGCACGTCGTACCCGTGGTCCTGGAAGGCCTCGGCCAGCACGAGCTGTGCCGCGGGGTCCGGGTGCTCGATCAGCACACGGGGACGCTCGCTGTCGTCGAGGGACGGCCAGCTGGGGACGTGCACGGCCGACCTGCGCTCCACTCGCCGTCGCACCATGGTGGTCGCTCCTCTCCGGACCGGCACCACGCTCGTCGTGGGACTCGTGGAACGATCCTGACCCGCCCCGACGATGGCTGTCACACGTCGCGACGGGTAGGGGCGGAAGTCCCTACTCGGCTCCAACCGGCGCTGCGTCGCCACGGCCATCGCGGAGCTCGGGGCCTTCGGCACTAGCCGACGCGACCTCGACGACGGACCCTCGGAACGACCGGGGGATCGGTGGTGGTGACGCCCTCCCCTCGGCTGCATCCCGCCCGAACCTCACCTCGAAGGGGAGGATCATGGAAGGCACGCGCAGGAAGCGGGGCTGGCGGCTGCTGAGCCTCTCGCTCGCGCTCGTACTCCTCGGTGGTGCGTTGGCCGCGTTCGTCCAGACCGACGCCGGCAACGTCTCGCTCCGTGACGTGCGGTTCAACGACGGCGACGGCCGCGTGCTCAGCGGCCTGTTGTACGTCCCCGACACGGCGACGGCGGAGACCCCGGCCCCGGCGGTCCTGGCCGTCCACGGCTACGTCAACTCCCGCGAGACCCAGAACCCCTTCGCGATCGAGCTGGCGCGGCGCGGCTACGTCGTGCTGTCCCTCGATCAGACCGGCCACGGCTACTCCGACACCCCGGCCTTCGCCGATGGTTTCGGAGGTCCGGCCGGCCTCCGCTACCTGCACTCCCTGGACGTCGTCGACGTCGACAACATCGGGCTGACCGGCCACTCGATGGGGACGTGGGCCGCGCTCGCGGCCGCAGGCACGTACCCCGACGGGTACCGGTCCTTCGTGATCCAGGCGTCGGCGCCCGGCCTCTTCGGCACGCCCGAGGGCACGGACACCTTCCCCCGCAACACGATGGTGCTCTTCCCGGAGTGGGAGGAGTTCTCCGCGATGTTCTGGGGTGCTCCGGTGCCCACCGACTCCTACGCCAGTGAGCGGATGATGGCGCTGTTCGGCACCGACCAGCCGGTGCAGCCGGACGTGCTGTACGGATCGATCGCCGACGGCACCGCCCGGATGCTGCACCCGATCACGACCACCCACCCGGGGATCCACTGGAGCCCGACCGCGACGTCGCGCACCGTGGACTGGTTCGCCCAGACCCTCGACGGTGGCTACGAGGCCACCGGCCAGACCTGGTGGCTGAAGGAGATCGGCACCCTGATCGCGATGCTCGGTGGCATCCTGTTCGTGTTCGCTGCCGGCGCCCTGCTGCTGCGCACGCCCTTCTTCGGGCGGTTGCGCCGTCCCGTCCCGCCGGCTCGCGGCATCGAGCGCGGGTGGATGTGGTGGGTCGGTGCCGCGGTCGCGACCGCGGTCCCCGCCGTCACGTTCTTCTACTTCCTGAGCCGCGGCTCGGAGTGGATCGAGCCCAACCGGGTCCTGCCGCAGGGCATCAGCAACGGGGTCCTCGTCTGGGCCAGCGTCGTCGCCCTCGCGGTCGTGGTGCTGATGGGCGCGTGGCACCTGTTCCTGAACCGTCGGGAGGGCGCGACGCTGACGCACTACGGCCTCGCGACCCCCGAGGGCACCACCCCGGCCGTGGTCGGCCGGTCCGCGCTGCTCGCCCTGACCCTGGGCGCTGGCGTCTGGGCGCTGCTGTACGTCTCCGACCTGCTGTTCAAGACCGACTTCCGGTTCTGGATCTACCAGCTGAAGCTGATGGACCCGGTCCGCTTCCAGATCTTCCTGACCTACCTGGTGCCGCTCGCGGTGATCTTCGTGATCATCACGGCGATGCTGCACGGCCAGTTCCGCCCGCGGGACCACGAACGCAGCGTGGCCCGGGCGATGGTCGCGAACGCGCTGATCCTGGTCGCCGGCATCACGGTGCTCGCCATCGCCAACTACCTGCCGCTGCTCATGGGCGGCACCCTCTGGGTCGACACCCAACCGCTGCTGTCGATCGTCGCCGGGCTGCAGTTCATCCCGATCCTGGCGATCGTCGCGGTGATGTCCACCTTCTTCTTCCGCCTGACGGGCACGGTGTACACGGGCGCCTTCCTCGGCGCGATGTTCATCACGTGGAACCTCGCCGGCGGTCAGGCGATCCAGTACCCGGTCCAGCCCTGGGGTGTCGGTGGGATGCTCGTCCGCATCGGCCTGCCCGTGGCGCTGGGCATCGCGCTGCTGGTCTGGGGGATCGTCGCCCGTCCCGAGCGGCGGCTCACGATCCCGGGTGAGTCCAGCCAGGAGGACATCGAGCTGCCGGGCGAGCGGCCGACCCAGCCCGCCTGAGCTCCCGTCCGAACCCGGGCCCCCGGCGCCGACGCGCCGGGGGCCCCAGCACGCCACCTCGGCGTCGCCGCCAGGACCAGCGCCACCCCGGAGCACCTGACCCTGCGCGTCGGCCTACCCCTCCTCGAAGGGGAAGCGGGCCGCGCCCAGCGCCGGCTTGAGGTCGTCCAGCCAGGCCGCACGCTCGTCGTACTGCGCGAAGAACGGCGTGCCGACGAGCTCGGCGTCACGGGCCTGGATCATGTGCAGGACGAACACCCGCTCACCGCCGACCTCGGCGATCCCGTCGACGCACACCTTGCCGGGGGTCGCCGACATCGACGGGCCCCGGACCGTCCGGGCGAGCCCGGCGACCCGTTGGTAGGCCGCACGGTAGATCGCGTAGGCGCGCGCGAGGGGCACGGCGAAGTAGTCCTGGGGGCCGGTGTCCCGCTCCACGAACAGGTAGTACGGGACCATCCCCAACCGGGTCTGCTCGCGCCACATCCGCGCCCACGTGGCGGGGTCATCGTTGACCGTGCGGATCAGCGGTGCCTGGGTACGGATCAGCGCGCCGGTCGCGTGGATCCGCCGGATCGCGTCCTGGACGATGTCCGTGGACAGCTCGGTCGGGTGGGAGAAGTGCGCCATGAACGCGAGGTTCTTCCCGGCGGCCACGGTCCGCTCGAACAGCCGCAGCGTGGCGTCGGCGTCGGCGTCCGTCACGAACCGTTGCGGCCAGTACCCGAGCGATTTCGTCCCGATCCGGATCGACTCGAGCTGCGGCAGGTCGAGCAGCGGGATGACGTACCGCTCGAGCCGCTCGGCGGTCATGATCATCGGATCGCCGCCGGTGAACAGCACGCTGGTCACCTCAGGGTGCGCCCGCAGGTAGGCGACCAGCCCGTCGATGTCGTCGCTGGACATCTTCAGGTCGTGCTCACCGACGAACTGGGCCCAGCGGAAGCAGTAGGTGCAGTAGGCGTGGCAGGTCTGGCCCTGCCGCGGGAAGAACAGCACGGTCTCGTCGTACTTGTGCTGGACGCCGTCGAGCGGCTCGTCGTCGGCCGTGGGCCGGTTGAGGGTCATCTGCCCCGCGGGGTGCGGGTTGAGCCGTGCCCGGATCTCGTTGGCGACGCGGGTGAGCTGCTTGCGGTCCGCCCCCGCGCGGAGCAGGTCGCAGATCCGGGCCACATCCTGGTGCGGGAGCATGTCCGGACGGGGGAAGGTGAGGCGGAACATCGGATCGTCGGGGGCGGCATCCCAGTCGATCAGTTGATCGACGACGTACGCGTTGACCCGGAAGGGCAGCACCGTGGCCACCGCGCGGGTCTCCAAGCGCTCCGTCTCGTCGAGCCCGGCGCGGGCTGCCAACTCGTCGAGGTGGTGGGTGGTGTAGGCGCGGAAGCGCTCACCGGTGGTCGGACGTGCCGCGTCGTCGATCCTGTGCATCCCGCTCCCTCATCGGTCCATCGGCGCCGCTCCCCGTGGTGATCCCGGCCTCGATCGGCCGCCAGACGCCATCGCGTGTCCCTCCACGGTAACGGGTGAGGGCCGGGGTGCACACCGGAGACCGTGCGCGCCCCCTGCGCGCCAACTCTCCGACCCGTGCGCGGAACGCCCGTCCTGGGGGCCGGCCCGGGACCTTCGACCCTCCGGCCATCGACCTTCACCCCGTGCATCGAGCGGCGGTGGACGCCGATGCTCCGACGGTCAGCGGTCACCGCGGCGCGCGGCGCGTGCGGCCGCCGCTGCGCTCCCTGCCCCCGGCCCCCCACGCCCGGAGCCTGCCATGCCCCGCTGGCCCATCCGCCCGACCATCCTCCTCGCCGCGGTCGCTGCCGCACTGCTGCTGAGCGCCTGCGCCGGCGACAGCGACGCGGCTGACCCCGGCGCGACCGCCGACCTGTCGGCTGCGGCGGGCACGACCGTCACGGTCCACCGCACCGAGGCGTGCTCCTGCTGCGGGGAGTACGAGGACTACCTCGCCGCCGTCGGGTTCACCGTCGAGCAGGTGATCCACGACGACCTCGAGGCCGTCAAGGCCCGCTTCGGCATCCCCGACGGGGAACGCTCCTGCCACACCAACGAGGTGGCGGGGTACGCCGCCGAGGGGCACGTCCCCGCCGAGGCGCTGCTCCGACTGCTCGACGACGCGCCCGACGTGGACGGGATCAGCCTGGCCGGGATGCCGGCCGGCTCGCCGGGCATGCCAGGCGAGCAGGAGGCGCCCTTCGTGGTCCGCACCTTCGTGGACGGGCAGGTCGTCGGCGAGTTCGGCCGCTTCTGACGGTCGCACCCGGAGATCGCGCGGCGGGCACAACTAGGCTCCGGCGAACCCGAGCCGAGGTCATCCCATCGCAACCCGCATCGATGCCGCCCGCCTGATCCCCGGTCGCGGTCCCGTCGTCACCGACGCGACCGTGGTGATCGAGGACGCCACGATCGCCTACGCCGGACCGGTGGCCGACGCCCCTGCCACCCCCGACGCCGAGGTGGTCACCGCCGACACCGTCATGCCCGGGATGTGGGACTGCCACGCCCACCTGATGGGCATCGACCGGATGACCCTCGACGACCTGTACCGGGTCCCGGAGCCGGTGCGGGCCGCGCGGGCGACCAAGGACCTCGAGCGGGCGCTGCACGCCGGCATCACCTCGGTCCGTGACGCCGGGGGGATGGGGGTGCTGCTGGCTCGCGCCGTCACCGAGGGGTCGATCCCCGGCCCCCACGTGTACGGAGCGGGCGCGATCCTGTCCCCGACCGGCGGGCACGCCGACCTGCACGACCTGCCCCTCGAGTGGTTCCACGATCTGCCGGTCCGCGAACGCGTCGGGCGGCTGTGCGACGGCGTCCCCGACTGCATGAAGGCCGTACGCGAACAGCTGCGGATCGGCGCGGACGTCATCAAGGTGTGTGCGTCAGGCGGGGTGCTGTCCGAACGCGACCACCCGATCCACCAGCAGTTCACCGACGAGGAACTGCGCGCGATCGTGGAGGTCGCCGGGATGGCGGAACGCATCGTCATGGCCCACTGCCACGGCAAGCCCGGGATGATGGCAGCGATCGAGGCGGGGGTCGGCACGATCGAGCACGGCACCTTCATCGACGAGGAGGTGGCCGACGCGATGCGCGAGAGCGGCACGATCCTCGTGCCGACGCGGTTCGTGGTCACGGAGCTGACAGCGGGCGGACAGCGCGAGATGTCCGACGCCATGTGGCAGAAGCTGCTCGCAACCGACGCGCGGCACCGGGACGCGATCGCGCTGGCCCACGAACGTGGCGTGACGATCGCGATGGGGACCGACGCCCTGATGTCCCGTCCCGAGCTGCCGGCCGCGTGGGGCAACAACGCGCGGGAGCTCCCGCTGCTGGTCGAGCTCGGGATGAGCCCGCTGGAGGCGATCGAGGCGGCGACCGCCACGGCGCCGGCGACCCTCGGGCCACGCGCACCCCACACCGGCCAGCTCGCGGCCGGCTACGACGCCGACGTGATCACCGTGGCGGGCGACCCGACCGAGGACGTGACCGTGCTGGCGGAGCCTGCCAACATCACCGGGGTGTGGATCAGCGGCAGCGCCGTGACGTGACCCCGGGGACGGCATCGGCCGGAACCGGGCCATGGTCCCCCGCCGGTCGGGTGACGTTCCCGGCGGTTGCCAGGGGTACGCCGGGGTCGTCGAGGTGTCCGTCGGGCGAGCAGGGCCGGGTACCGTCGAGGTGCACCCTCGGCCGGATCTCCCCGGCACCTCCTCGCTCCCCCGTCCAAGGACCCGCATCGGGATGTCCCACCCCGTCGACCCGTCCCCGCCACGCGCCGACGTTCCCGCCGATCACTCGTCTGCGTCGTCCGAGCGCCGTCGTTCCCACGACGAGACCGGACACACTCGGTGGCCACTGCCGCGGATCCTGCTCCTGGCGTTGGCGCTCGGGCTGGTCGTGATCGCCCTGACGAGCTGGGCGCTCGATGACGCCCCGACGGGTGACGTCCCTGCCCCTGACGCGACCGGTCCGGCTGCGCCGGCGGCGACGGACCCCGGCGCGACCACCGCCGACGAGCCGCCGCTCCCGGTCGATGCCTTCGCGACTCGCGAACCCGGCGATCCGCGGGCGCTCGGTGACGTCGATGCGCCGGTGGTGATGGTGGAGTGGGCCGACTTCCTGTGCACCTTCTGTGCCCGGTTCGCGCAGGACACCGAACCCGAGCTGATCCGCCGCTACGTCGACACCGGCGTGCTGCGGATCGAGTGGCGCGACCTGCCCTTCCAGGGCGACGACGCCTGGCTCGCCGCGATCGCTGGCCAGGCCGCGGCCGAACAGGACGCGTTCTGGGAGCTCCACGAGCGGTTCTTCGAGCTCGGCATCTCGGAGCTGCGCCAGCAACTCGACCACGACAGCCTGCTCGCGATCGCCGCTGACCTGGGCCTCGACGTCGAGGCCTTCGGGGCGGCGCTCGAGGATCCCGAGCTCGTCACCCGGGTGGGCGAGGAGGCCCAGGTGGCCTACGACCTCGGCGTCCGCGGCACCCCGGCGTTCATCATCAACGGACGACCGGTGATGGGCGCGCAGCCCCTCGAGGTCTTCGCAGGTGCGATCGAGCAGGCCGCGGCCGACCAGGGCGTCGAGCTGCCCTGACCCCCGCGCTGCGCGGTGGTCGCCCGGGACGTCCCGCTCCGTGATCGCCGGTTGCGTCAAGGAGTGAACTGTGGTTCATTCCTTGAATGGCGTACCGCAGGACGGCACAGGTCCAGGCCCGGCTCGACGCGACCCGGGACCGGATCATCGACGCCGCGGTGCGGCGGGTGGCCGCGGGCGGGTGGGGCGCGGTCAGCGTGGCCGCGGTCGCCCGCGACGCCGGCGTCGCCACCGGCACCGTGTACCGCCACCTCGCCGACAAGGACGCGCTGCTG
>SKNO01000182.1 GCA_007120465.1 Nitriliruptoraceae bacterium | reverse complement strand
GGCGCCGGTGTGCGGTGCGCCGCGTCACCGGTCCGCGCTCACGTCGGCGCGTCGGGGCGGTTGGGGGACCGCCGCCTCGGCGCCGCCGGCCTGCTCGACCAGCTTGCGCTCGTTGCGGTGCGCTAAGCGCACGAGCGCGATGTCGAGGGGGACCCACTCCACGTGCTCGGCCTCGTCGTCCCGGTCACCCGCCGCGAGCCCGTCCCACCACATGAAGTAGTAGTGGACGAACTTGTGGTAGCGCACCCGGTCCGGACGCCACACGAACCAGTAGTCGATCGTCCCGAGCGGGTGGCTGACCACGGCGCCGTACCCGGTCTCCTCGCGCACCTCCCGCAGCGCCGCCTCCTCGTTGCTCTCCCCGTCCTCGAGTCCCCCCTTCGGCAGGGTCCACTGCGGCCGACCGGCAGCGTTGCGTCGGGCGATCAGCAACACCCACCGTCGCCCGTCCGGCCGGTCGTCACACACGATGCCACCTGCGGAGGTGGCACGGTGCGTCGGATACTTGGGCATGCTGGCGAGGGTAGCGAGCGGCCCGACCCCCGCGGCGGCGCATCCGCGCTGGTCAGAGCGGTCGCGGGCCGTTGGCCGAGCGTCCGCCCTCGGTCGGGCTTGGCGCGGTCACGGGTGCGGCCGTACCGTCCCGTCGGCGGCGTGGAGGTGGTGGATGCGGGGTCTCGTCCAGCGGGTCCGAGAGGCGTGGGTGACCGCGGCCGAGGACCGGGACGCCCCTCGGGACGAGGTCGGCCGGATCGGTGCCGGCCTGGCCGTGCTGGTCGGGGTGACCCACGAGGACGACGTCGCCGCCGCCCACCGGCTCGCCGACAAGCTCTACCACCTGCGGGTCATGGACGACGGGGCCGGCGGGATGAACCTCAGCTGCGCCGACACCGGAGGTGAGCTGCTCGTCGTCAGTCAGTTCACCCTGTACGCCGACACCCGGAAGGGACGTCGGCCCTCCTTCGTCGACGCGGCCCGACCCGAGGTGGCCGAGCCGCTGGTCGACGAGGTGGTGGCGCGGCTGCGCCAGCACGGGGCGACGGTCGCGACCGGACGCTTCCGGACGCACATGGAGGTTCACCTCGTCGGGGATGGACCCGTTACGCTCCTGCTCGAGGTGTGAGCAGGTGGCGCCGGGAGGCGCCGGACCTCGACGCGGCCGTCACGGGGGCGTCGCTGGCGCTCAGGAACGCTCAAGAAGTGGAGAAGCTGCGTCGATGGTGAAGCTGACGTCGAGTCGTGCCGGAGGAGTGCCGTGGAGAGCGTGAACCAGTACCTCCAACACCTCGTCGAGGTGGGGGGGTCGGACGTGCACCTGAAGGCCGGGGGGCCGGCGTTCGTGCGGATCGACGGGGACCTCAAGCCGGTGATCGAGCTGCCGCCTCTGTCTCAGAACGACACGCGCCGCATGGCCTACGAGATGATGGACGAGCGGGTCACGGGGCGGTTCGAGGAGGCGAACGAGGCCGACTTCGCCTACTCGATCCCCGGGGTGGGCCGCTTCCGGATGAACGCCTTCATGCAGCGCGGGTCCGTGGGCATCGTCGCCCGCCGGGTGTTGCCCGGATCGCAGTCCTTCGAGGCGCTCGGGCTGCCGCCTGCGGTGCGCAAGCTCGCGGAGGAGCACCGCGGCATGGTGCTCGTGACCGGCCCGACCGGCACCGGGAAGACGACCACCACCGCCGCGATGATCAGCCACATCAACGCCACCCGGCGCTGCCACATCGTCACCCTCGAGGACCCGATCGAGGTGATGCACCGCGACGACAACGCGATCATCGACCAGCGGGAGATCGGCGTCGACACCGAGGACTTCGTCACGGGTCTGAAGGCGGTCTCCCGGCAGGACCCGGACGTGATCTTCATCGGGGAGATGCGCGACATCGAGACGGTCACCGCGGCGCTACAGGCGGCGGAGACCGGCCACCTCGTCATCTCCACCCTGCACACCACCGACGCCCGCGAGACGATCAACCGGGTCGTGGACATGTTCCCCAAGGAACAGCAGAACCAGGCCCGGCTGTCCCTCGCGAACTCGCTGAAGGGCATCGTCTGTCAGCGGCTCGTGCCACGCGCCACCGGCGAGGGCCGGGTCGCGGTCGTCGAGGTGATGGTGATGACCGCGCGGCTCTACGAGTTCGTCGCCGACCCGGCGCAGCTGTCCCAGATCGAGGACGCGATCGCCGAGGGCGCCTACTACGGGATGCAGACCTTCGACCAGCACCTGCTGGAGCTGTACCGCGACGGCGAGGTGGCACTGCGCGACGCGCTCGCCGCCGCCACCAGCCCGCAGGACTTCCGGGTGGCGCTACGCGGTCTCGGGCTCGCCGCCTCCTGACCGACCGGCGACGGCGCCGGGTACGGACCCGGGCGTGTCCGCGCGAACGGGCCGCACCGGCAACTCCTCCTCGTCGGCAGGGAGCAGGGGGGCAGCCGCGTGCTCGGTCAACCGCGCGTGCAGGGTGGCCGCGTCGGCCACGCCGGCGTCGAGCACCTCGACGAGCGCTCCCGGCCCGGCCACGTGGGCGTGCAGCGTCGTCAGGCCGAGGCGGCGCTGGAAGAGGTTCCGCCGCGAGGTGACCGCCTGCACCTTGACCACCGGTGCCAGGGTGGTGGTGATCGACAGCGCCCCCTGGCGTGCGGCCACCACCAGCGGTGTGAGCCCATGGGCGAGGTTGCGGAACTCGATCACCGCCAGGACCGTGTTGATCGGCACCAGGGCGAGGGCGGCGCCGCGCACCCACGGCGTCAGGCCGGTGTCCAGCACCTCGACGTAGGCCGGGACCAGCCAGGCGAGTGCGACGAAGGTGAGGGCCGGCCGCAGCCAGCGGACCAGGGAGCGGCGCAGGGCGTTGCGCGGGTGCGGGGTGAGGGTGGGGATACCGGGCACCCCGGGCAGCACCTCGCGGAGCAGGCGGTCGACGCGCTCGTCGTGGAGCAGGGGGACGCTGACGCGTCCCTCACCGCCCGTCGAGCCGCCAGCCGACCGGATCCGCACGCTGGAGAACCCGAGCACGCGTCGCAGCCAGTTGCGCTGCACCTCGACCAGCTGCACCCGGCGGAGCGGGACGACCGACTCGCGCGTGCTGACCACGCCGCGGGTGACGTGCAGGTCGTCGTCCACCTGCTCGATGCGGAAGTTGCCGTCGCGGACCACCCCGACGACCGCGGCGAAGGCGACGGCGAGCAGCACCGCCACCACCGCGCCGACGGTGATCAGCCGCCAGTCGGGGGCGGTGAGCCACCCGCCCTCCTGGGCGGTGAGGCCCGCCTCGACGGCGCGCTCCACCCAGTCCTCCATGAACGCACCGATCTGCTGTCCGATGAACTGGAAGGCGGCGCCGATCACCGCCGGCAGGACGAGCAGCCGCGCGCCGGTGACCGACGCGAGGACGACGTGCCGCATCGGCACGCGCAGGATCTCGCGACGCTCGGGCTCGGCCAGCGCGTCGACGTCGGCGTCGGCGGCCGGGCCGGCGGCGAGCCGGGCCTTGCTGACCCGCACCGCGGTGCGGAGCGCGACGGCGTCGCCTTCGGGGAGCACCCGCAGGTCGACCTCGGGCTCGCTGGCGCTGCCGGCGGTCTCGACGCGGAGCGTGGCCAGCCCGAACAGCCGCTGGACCGGTCCCCGGTGGATCTCCACCTGCTGGATCCGAGCGACGTCGAGGCTGCGGTGGTTGCGGCTCAGGACCCCGCTGTCGACCCGCAGGACCTCGCCGTCGAAGGAGAACCAGCGGTGGTACCAGTCCAGGGATCGGGCGATCACCCCGAAGACGGCCATGAACGCCAGGATCACGAGGGTGACCCGGCCGCCAGCGGCGAGCCCCGCGAACAGCGGGAAGATCAGGGCCTGGATCAGCTGGATGAGGGGGATCCCCAGCACCACGCTCGCCGGATGCAGGCGGCGAGGCTGGACGAAGGCCTCCGCCTCCACCGGTGCCATGGACGGGTCGGCATCGTCCACCGACCCCTGGCCACCGCCGGGGGGCGGGGGTGGCGGGGGCAGGTCAGACGGCATCGTGCACGTCCCCGGTGTGGTCCCCGATGGCCTCCGCGGCGCGGTGTAGCAGCTCCTGGCGGACCTGCGGCGCCTGCTCCTCGGGGATGCCGGGCAGCGAGCCGCTGCCCGACGCCGAGGCGGTGGTGACCTGCAGCCTGGCGAGGCCGAGCAGCCGGTCCACCGGCCCACGCTCGATGTCGATCTGCTGGACCCGGAAGTACGGGATCGCTTCGAAGCGGTGCACCAGGACGCCGTAGCGCAGCTCGAGGGCGAGGTCGGTCAGTTGCCACCGCCACCGGCGGTAGCGTGCACCCGGGTACCACGTGACCGCGAGCACCAGGATCGCGGCCGCGACCAGGGCCGGCAGCCAGCGCACCTGGTCGAGCAGCACGAACCCGACGATCGACGCCGCTCCGAGGGGGAACAGCAGGCTGAGCCCGCCGAACAGCCGCCAGGTGATCACCACCCGCGGGTCGAGGGTGCGCTCGCGGTCGTCGAGGCGTGGGGCATCGGGTGGCGGGAGATCCCTCTGACCAGGGGCAGGTGGCGGGGGGCTCTGCGCGCCAGGGGCAGGTGGCGGGGGCGGCGGCACCGCCGGTCCCGACGGGTGAGGTCCGCGGGCACCGGGGGGCGGGGGAGGCAGGTCGGACACCGAGGTTCCTGTGCGGGCGCATGAGACGGGGCGTGACGTGCCCCGCGGTGTGACGGTACCGGGGTCGTGTGGCTCCCTGGCGGCCGACAGGACCGGGGTCGGGTGGCTTCGCGGTGGGCCGACGGGACCCGTGGCGGGGCTGACCGGTACGCTCGGACGTCGCTGCCTCGGCGTCAGGGGACGGTGCCGCGACCGACGGGCCGATCCGCGCGGTGCGTCTCCCGGACCCCGCTGGCCTCCCGGCGAGGCGTCCCCACCCCGATCCCGTCCGTCGCCCACCTGCGACCCTGCGCGCCATCGAGGTCCCGCTGGCGCGACGACCGTCCGCCTGCTCCGGAGCGAGACGTGACCGAGACCCTGCAACCCGATCAGGCCGCCCAGCTCGGGCGGCTGGTCGACGTGCACCCTGAGGCGCGCGAGCTCGGCGACCGGTTCGCGGCGGCGGGCCACGAGCTGCACCTCGTCGGTGGCACGGTCCGGGACACCCTGCTCGCGGGTGGGGACCGGCAGGCGCTCGATGCGGTCGACCTCGACTTCGCCACCTCGGCGCCGCCGGAGGAGACCGAGGAGATCGTGCGACCCTGGGCCACCGCGCTCTGGCTGACCGGTGCGGCGTACGGCACGGTGTCCTGCCAACGCGAGGAGCCGGGCCGTCCGACGCGCCGGATCGAGATCACGACCTACCGGTCGGAGGCGTACGAGGCCGGCTCGCGCCACCCCGAGGTCACCTACGGCCGCTCGATCGAGGAGGACCTCTCGCGACGGGACCTGACGGTGAACGCCATGGCCGTGCGCATCCCCGAGTTCGCCTTCGTCGACCCCTACGGCGGACTGCGCGACCTGCACCGCAAGGTGCTGCGCACCCCGATCGAGCCGGCCAGCTCCTTCGCCGACGACCCCCTGCGGATGGTGCGGCTCGCCCGGTTCGCCGCCGTGCTCGACGCCGAGGCGGTGTCCGAGGCGGTCGAGGCGGCCAACGCGATGGCCGAGCAGCTCACCACGGTCTCGGTCGAACGGGTCCGTGACGAGCTGGTCCGGCTGGTGACCGGGCAGCGGCCTCGCCGCGGCATCGAGCTACTGCTCCAGACCGGCCTGATGCGGTACGTGATCCCCGAACTGCTCGCCCTCGAGGCGTGTGTCGACCCGATGCACCGGCACAAGGATGTGTACCGCCACACGCTGGCCGTGCTGGAGAACGCCATGGCGCTCGAGGGCGACGAGCCCGACTTCGTCCTGCGGTTCGCCGCGCTGCTCCACGACATCGGCAAGCCCGACACGAAGCAGGTCCACCGCGACGGCACGGTCACCTTCCACCACCATGACGTGGTGGGCGCACGCATGACCCGCCACCGGATGCGCGAGCTGCGCTTCGACAAGCAGACGACCAAGGACGTCAGCGAGCTGGTGCGCATGCACCTGCGGTTCCACACCTACGAACAGGGGTGGACCGACTCGGCGGTGCGCCGCTACGTCCGCGACGCCGGCCACCTCTACGAGCGACTGAACGCGTTGACCCGCGCCGATGTCACCACCGGTAACCCGCGGAAGGCGGCGCGGATCCAGCGGCGGGTGGACGAGCTGGAGGAGCGGGTCGCCGAGCTCAGGGAGCAGGAGGAGCTGGAGGCGGTGCGCCCGCCGATCGACGGCAACCGCATCATGGCCCACCTCGGCCTGTCCCCCGGTCCGCTGGTGGGTGAGGCCTGGAACCACCTGCTCGAGCTGCGCCTCGACCGCGGCGAGATGGACGAGGACGAGGCGATCGCCGCCCTCGACGCGTGGTGGGCGCAGCGGCAGGCGGACGACCGGGCCGGCGAGCCGTGAGCCCGGTGACCGGCGGCTCCTGGCGGGACCACGAGGACCGGCCCGCCGAGGTCCCGCCGGTCCCCGGCCCCGACGCCCCGCCCTTCTACACCGCGATCGGCGACCTGCAGGGCGACGCGTACCGTCGCAACGCCTTCGCGGCCGGCACCGCCGAGGAGGTCACGGCGCTGCGCGCGCTCGGTGAGGTCGGCCCGGGATCGTCGGTGCTGGACGTCGGCTGCGGCGACGCCCGCCACCTGCGGCGGCTGGTCGGGGAGGTCGACGGCGTCCGTGCCGTCGGCGTCGATGCCTCCCCGGGGCTGATCGAGGCCGGTCGTCGCGCCGCCCGGGAGCAGGACGTCGAGGTGGCGCTGCTCGTCGGCGACGCGCGGGAGCTCCCCGCGGTGCTGGGCGACCGTGCGGGCAGCTTCGACGTCGCGTGGTCGCTGTGCCAGGGTGCCGTCGGGACCTCACCCGTCACCGACCCCCAGGTGCTGGCGGGCCTGGCCGACGCCGTGCGCCCGGGCGGGACGGTGATCGTGACGTTCTTCCACGCGCTGTTCGCCGCGCGGCACCTCGCCCCGGGGGATGCCTTCGACCCGATCGACCTGGTGCACCACCACCGCCCCGAGGTCCACGGACCCGAGCACGTCCGGGCGCGCTTCGACCTGTGGACCGCGAGCTACACCGTCCGGGAGGCGGTCCGGCTGCTCGCGGACGTCGGGCTGACGGTGGCGAGCGTCCGGGGGGTGCAGCCCGGGGCGTACGGGCGTCGGCGCGCCGGGGACGTGGCGCTCGACGACCCCGAGGTGCTGGTCGTCGCCCGCCGCCGGTAGCCGACCGCCGGCCGGCGCCCGAGATCGTGTGGAGAACCGGGCATATACGCCCCGGAACCCACACGATCGGGGCGACACGGCGGGAGGTCGGCCGGGACACGGCGGGAGGTCGGCCGGGGCACGGCGTCAGGCGGGGCGGCGGGTCAGGGGGCTGCCCACCGCGGGCCACCGGGTGACCGCGATGCGCCGGACCGACCGGGCCGGGACCGGACCCCACCGCCGCCCGTCGGTGGAGCGGCGCGGATCGTCGCCGCGCACCCCGACGTGGTCGCCGGCGACCTGGACGATGCGTTTGATCACCAGGTGCGACGGGTCGGCCGGATCAGCGAGGACCACGATCTGGCCGGCCCGTAGCCACCGGCGACGGGCCGGCACCGTGAGCAGCCGATCGCCCGGCCACAGCGCCGGCAGCATCGACGGGCCCCGGACCTCGACGAGGCTGCGGCGCCCGAGCAGGGCGACCACCCCACCGAACGCGACCCAGCCCAGGACGGTCCACCCTCGCCGTCTCGTCGCCGTCACGTGGCTCATCTCCGGTGATCGTCTCCGGTGATCGTCGCGGTCCGTCGTCGGTCCGCTCACGTCCAGCGCGGTGCCGGGCGTCGCTGCGCCCACGGGCCGCCGCCGAACGGTGACCGGGTGGGCGCCCCACGGCCCTGTCCGCGGACCGGGGTGGCTGGCTAACCTCGGTGCGACCCTACGTCAACACGAGGAGCCGAGATGAGCCTGACGTCGATGTTCCGTTCGCTCGTCGACATCCCCGTCGTCGATGCCCACTGCGACCTGATGTGCGGGGTGTACTACCCCGAGCAGGCCCGCATCGAGGCGGAGTCCGTCCACCAGTGCATGGTGAAGTACCACGACTCCGACGACGAGGTGTTCCGCGACCGGTGCATCCTCATCAAGGAGGAGCGGGCCGAACTCGTCAAGCACCACCTCTCGGTGCTCTGGACGGACTACTTCAAGCCGCCCCACCTCGAGGAGTACCCGCAGCTCCACGAGCTGTTCTGGCACGCGATCAAGGCGGCCGGCGACGCGAAGAAGACGATGGACCCGCAGGCCGGTCTGGACCTGCTCGCCAAGATCGACGAGATCGCCGAGATCTTCTGGGCGACGAAGGGCGGCAAGCCCGACTGGCTGACCAGCTGAGGGGCACGCGGGCAGCCGAGCACCACGCGCCGCGGTCCCTGGCCGCGGCGCGCCCCGTGGTGGTGTCTCAGCGATCCTGGCGGACGAGGTCGTCCGCGTAGGTCGCCTCCTCACGACACCGGGAGCATCGCTGCTCCTCGGCCGCTGTCGAGTCCGCCGGTGCGGCGACGCTCCGGCCGCAGCCGCACCGGAAGCGGACCCAGTCGTCCGCTCCGGCGCCGTCGCGGCCCGGTGTACTGGGCTCGCCGTCGTCGGCCGTGCTCGTGCGGTCCTCCGGTCGTCGATCCCGGCCGACGACCACTGTCCCGGACATCGTTCGCCCCGCTGTTGGCATCCAGGTTCCACCTGCATCGTGGCCGGGTCTCGGCCACGGTTGCACCATTCCTACCATCGGCAGTTGTCGTTGTGGCTGAAGCGGGACCGAGCGCTCATCGACGATCACGCTCCGTGACGGCCCGATCACGCTCGCGTCGTGACCGTGATCAGGCGTCGTGTTCGGGCGATCGGGCGGCGGCGCGGCGCAGGAGTTGCAGCGCGGATCGGTGACCGCCAACCATGCGACCAAGGTAGCCACCTCGCGGCCGACGACCCTGGCCGCTCGGCCACCTGTGGACACCGCGGTGACACCGCCGCGATGGCTGCCAGCTGACGTGGCGGTGGCGCCATCCGGACGACCGTCGCCGGGGCCCGCTCCTCACCGGAGCGTCGACGCGTCCACCTCGAGGCCGAGGTGGGCCGCGTGGAAGGCCAGCACGTCCGCACGCTCGTCCAACAGCTTGCTCACGGGCTTGCCCATCCCGTGCCCCGCGGCGATGTCGACCCGCAGCAGCACCGGCGCGTCCCCGCCCTGGCCGTGCTGCAGCGCCGCGGCGAACTTGTAGGAGTGCGCCGGCACGACGCGGTCGTCGGTGTCGCCGGTGGTGATCAACGTCGGCGGGTAGGCGCGGCCCACCTCGATGTTGTGGTACGGCGAGTAGCGCAGCAGGACCGCGAGGTCGTCGGGCTCGTCGGGGGACCCGAAGTCCGAGGTCCACGCCCAGCCGATCGTCCACCGGTGGAAGCGGACCATGTCGAGCACGCCGACCTCGGGGACGACGCTGCCGAAGGCGTCGGGCTCGCGCACCAGGCACGCGCCGGCCAGCAGCCCGCCGTTGGACCGCCCCTCGACGCCGAGGTGGTGCGGGGCGGACCAGACAGTGTCGGTGGCGGTGCCGTCGGTCAGGGCGGAGGCGGTCACCTCGACGCGTCGGCGTCCGGTCAGCCATGCCGCGCAGGCGAGCGCGTCGTCGAACACGTGCTCCTTGGTGGCGAGCCGCCCGTCGTCGTGCCACGCCCGTCCGTACTCGCCGCCGCCGCGGAGGCAGGCCACGGCGAGCAGCCCGCCGGCGTCGACCCAGGCCCGCCACCCCGGCCGGTACATCGGGGTGACCGCGATGTCGAACCCGCCGTAGCCCCACAGCACCGTCGGCACCTCACCGGTGGGGACGACGTCGCGACGGTGGATCAGGAACAGCGGCACCGCGACCCCGTCGTGGTGGACGTGCACCTGCTCGACGGCGAGGTGGTCCGCGAGCGGCGCGGAGGGTGGCGTCACCTCGATCGCGGTGCGGGTGGCGGGTCCCGCGCCGTCCGCTGCGTCGGTCACGTCGCCCGGTGCGTCCAGGTCGACGCGCAGCACCGCGGACGGACCGGTGAAGGTCTCGAAGGTGAGGTGCACCGCGGTGTCGCGACGACCTCCCGTCATCCCGGTGATCGAGCCGAGGCCGGGTAGACCGACGTCGCCGAGGTGGTGGCCATCGTCGGCGTCGTGGACGGCCAACCGGGCCGTCGCGTGGTGCAACCGCGCGACCACCAGCCAGGCCGGGTCGTCGTCGCCGAACCCGCCGACGAGCGTGGCGGCGTCGGCCACGTGCCCGGCCTTGATCGGCTCGTCACCTTCGGGGACGATCTCGCGGCGGCGCTCGGCGTCGTGGAGATCGACCGCGACGATCCGGCCGAACGGTGCCTCGTGGTCGGTGAGCACGACGAGGTCGTCGCCGCGCACCCCCAGTGGCTCGTAGCGGGCGTCGCCCTCGTCGAGCAGCGGGACGATCTCCCCGACCGTGCCGTCCTCGCCGATCGGTGCGAGGTGCACGCGGGTGGTCGGCCGGGTGCCGTGGCTCACGACGATCACAAGCCACCGGCCATCGTGGCTGACGTGCGGCTGGAACCCCCACTCGGGCTGATCGGGGCGGGCGTACACCAGCGTGTCGGTCGTCGGGTCGGTGCCGACGACGTGCAGGCGCAGCTGCTGATCGCGGTTGGCGGCGGCGAACTCCTGGTCGGCCTCGGGCGGCTCGTACGCGCAGTACAAGAACCCCGAGCCGTCAGGCAGCCACGCCGCCGTGGAGAACTTCGACCAGCGGACCTCGTCATCGAGGACGGTGCCGGTCGCAACGTCCACGACCCGCCACACCATCCAGTCGGATCCGGCGTCGGACCGGGCGAAGGCCGCGCGGGTGCCGTCGTCGGTGACCGAGAACCCCGTCAGGGACGCGGTGCCGTCGGCCGTCCAGGTGTTGGGGTCGAGCAGCACGGTCCAGGCGTCGGTGGCGGGTAGCTGCGCCCGCGCGGCGTCGGCGACCGCCGGGGCGGTCCAGAGCACGTCCTGGTCCTGGGTGCCGTCGTTGGCCAGCTGGAACCACCGGTCGCCCCGGCGCCACGGGGTGCTGCGGCGGGGGTGGTCCCACAGCCGGCCCAGGTGTTCGCGCAACGGGCCGCGCGCCGGGATGGCGGCGAGGTGGCGTGCGCTGCACGCGGCCTGGGCGGCGACCCACGCCGCGAGCTCCGGATCGCTGGCGGGTGCCTCCAGCCAGCGGTACGGGTCGGCGACCCGGTGGCCGTGCAGCTCCTCCACCAGCTCCTCCCGCCGCGTCGCTGGCGGGCAGGGGCCGGCGGTGGCCCCCACGTCGCGGGTCGGTCCCTGGTCGGGCGCAGCGGTCACGGTGGCTCCACGGGATCGGGGACGAGGCAGGGGGCACGCACCACGGCGTGCGGCCCCGAACGGTACTGACCGAGCCGGAGCACGACCGGTCCCGGCAGGGACGAAGCACGAGCGGCCCCCGCACGAGCGCCGTACCCTTACCCGATCGCTGGACGAGCAGCCCGTCCGCGGGGACGGGACCCGACAGGAGCCACCGGCCGGTGCGCAAGGGACGGATCGACTACCGCATGCGGCGGCGCGCCGTCCTCCGCGACGTGCGCGAGGGTCTCACGTCCTGCGACGACGTCCGCGACGCCCACCCGGACCTGCTCCGGGCGGCCAGCCACATCGGGACGGCGACCCGCGAACCCTGCCCGCTGTGCGACGTCCACACCCTCACCCACGTCGACTACGTCTTCGAGGGCAAGGGCGCCCGGACGCCGAGCGGGCGCGCCGTGCCGCGCGAGACGGTGGCGGCGCACGCCGACCGCATCGGCGACCTGCAGGTGTACGTCGTCGAGGTGTGCCTCGGCTGCCACTGGCACCACCTCGTCGAGTCGTACCTGCACGAGGCCCGGGACACCGACGCGATCCACGGCTGAGTGCGACACCGGGGCTGCGGGTCGCTCCCCCGGCGTCCCGGCTCGGTTCGGGTGATCCGGATCAGCGTGGGATCAGCAGCCCGACGATCGCCAGGGCGATGCCGGCGACGATCACCGCCGGCGAGGACAGCAGGTACCAGCCGACCACGACGGCGACGGCACCGGCCGTCAGGAGCACCGGGCCGACCACCCGGGCGGCGTCGGCATCCTCGTCGTCGTCGGCCACCTCGACGACCATGCGACCCGCCCGGTCCACGTAGCCGCCGCGCGGCGCGTCGAACCAGCCCGGCGCATCGCCACCGCTGGCCCGCACCTCCGAGGCGGCCGGTTCGTCGAGCCCGCGCACCAGGTCGTTCCAGGACACCGCGAGCTCGGTGCGCAGGTCGTCCCGCCAGGACCGCGCGACCAGCACCTCCACCTCGTCGTCGTGGGGCAGGACCGTGTACGGGATCGCCCGACGCTCCAGCACCCCCGAGATCATCTCCGCCGCGGCGGGGTGGAACCGACCCAGACGCGCGTCGATCGGGACGTCGACCGGCACCTCCTCGACGTCACCGTCGTCCGCGTCCGGGTCGACCAGGGGCACACGGCAGTCCGCGCACCGGATCACACCGGGCTCGTACTCGTCACCACACCGCGGGCATCGCATCCCTGCAAGGCTAACCGGGCGGATAGCGTGGTGGTGACCGTGAGGAGGGCCGTGGCGTGACCGAACGCATCTACTCCACCCAGCAGTACGCCCGCGAGACCGACGCGACGATCGTGGACGTCGACCCGGACGACGGTCGGGTCCTGCTCGACCGGACCGTGCTCTACCCGGGGGGTGGCGGTCAGCCCCACGACGTCGGTGAGCTGACGATCGGGGAGGACCGGCTCGCGGTCGTGCGGGTCGACGACGACGCCCGCGGTGTGTGGCACTGGTTGGAGGGCGGGCTCCCGAAGGTCGGCACCGACGTGCGGGCGATCGTCGACTGGGATCGGCGCTACCGGCTGATGCGCACCCACACCGCGATGCATGCCCTGTGCGGGGTGGTGTGGGAGCGCTACCGCTCCCCGGTGACCGGCGGGAACATGGAGCCCGGCGTGGGCCGGCTGGACTTCGAGCTGCCGGACTGGGACCCCGAGGACAAGGCCAGCCTCGAGGAGGAGCTCAACGCGCAGCTCGACGCCGCACGGCCCGTCGAGGTGTCCTTCCTGCCGCGCGAGGAGGCGGACCAGGACCCGTCGCTGATCCGCACCAAGGTCTCGCTGCTGCCGGCGAGCCTGCGGGAGGTGCGGGTGATCGACATCGTGGGGCTGGACCGCCAGGCCGACGGCGGCACCCACGTCGCCTCGACCACCGAGGTCGGTCGGGTGCGGGTCGCGAAGGTCGAGTCGAAGGGCAAGGGGTTCCGGCGGATCCGCCTCGCGATCGACGACGAGGCCTGAACCACGACCGAGGGCCCGGCCGGCCCGTGCGCTCCCTCGGTCGGACCGGGCGTCCACCTCGTCGGGCCGTGCCCGCGGAGCGCTACCGCGCGTGCGCGTCGGGACCGTCGGTGTCCGCCTCGTCGGGTGGCGCCGTGTCGTCGTCCCCGACCGCCCGGTCCTCGTCCTCCAGCGCTGCGAGCGCTGCCAGTCCCGGCGGCAGCGCGACCTCCTGCGCGGGGACGTCCTCGGGCGCGACCGGGACCTCGCCGCACTCCGGGCAGCGATCCTCCCACGGCAGCGCCTCGCGGCGGCAGTGCGGGCACACCCTCGTCTCGAGGTCGATCTCGACCCCGGAGCCGGGCAGCTGCCCGTCCTCCTGCTCCTTCTTCGGGTTGATGAAGCCCATGCGGCCTCCGTCGATCGGTGCGTGGTTCAGCGGGCGCGGCGCAGGATCAGCACGTTCTCGCCGTACCCGCCCATCTCGCGCTCCTCGTACCACTCGAGCTGGGTGTCGGGACAGACGTGGACCGCGCGGCCCATCGCGTCCGTCCGCAGGTGCTGCAGGTGCGTGCGGACGTAGTCGATGGCCACGTCGCCGCTGAGCCCGTTGAGGACCTCGCACCGGCACGCCACCATCGTCGCCCTTCACGTCGCGGGCCACCGTCGGGTCGACGCTCCCTTCGCGTCGACCGGCGACGGTACCGACCGCCCGCCGGTACCGTGCCGGTCCGTTCCCCTCCCCCGGACGAGGTCTCGACATCGTGCCCGAACCCGCCCGCTGGTACCACCTCCAAGGCGAGGAGCAGCACGGCCCGATCGACCTCGAGACGATCCGGGCGCTGGTGCTCGACGGCAGCGTCGGTCCGGACACCTACGTCTGGGCCGACGGGATGCCGGACTGGATGCTCGCCAAGGACGTCCCCGCGATCACCCCGCCGGCGAGCCTGCGTGCGGGACTGCCCGCCTGGCGGTAGGTCCCGACGGGGGGGCGGGGCGCGCTACCGTCCTCCTCACCATGAGCGATCGCACCGCAGCCACCGTCACCGCCGACGTCGGGTCCGGCAACGCCCTGGACGTCCTGCGCGCGCGCGGCTTCGTCCAGGATGTCACCGACGAGACCGGGCTGCGCGAGCTGTTCGCCACCGAGCGGGTCACCTACTACGTCGGCTTCGACCCGACGGCGCCGTCGCTGCACATCGGCCACCTGGTCGGGATCATGGCGATGGCCCACCTCAAGCGGCTCGGGCACCGCCCGATCGCGCTCGCCGGCGGTGCCACGGGGCGGATCGGCGACCCGTCCTTCCGCGACGCCGAGCGGGAACTGCTCGACGACACCGACCTGGAACGCAACCTCGCCGGCATCCGCGCCCAGCTCGACCGCATCATCGGGCTGGACGACGGCGACGGCCTGCTGGTCGACAACCACGACTGGATCAAGGACCTGTCGGCGCTGGCGTTCCTCCGCGACGTCGGCAAGCACTTCTCGGTCAACCAGATGATCGCCCGGGACGCGGTCCGGTCGCGGTTGACCGAGCGCGAACAGGGCATCAGCTACACCGAGTTCAGCTACCAGCTCCTGCAGGCCTACGACTTCGCCGTGCTCTACGAGCGCGAAGGGTGCCGGCTGCAGGGCGGCGGCAGCGACCAGTGGGGCAACATCGTCGCGGGTGTCGACCTCACGCGCCGGCTCCACGGCGGCGAGGTGTTCGGGCTCGTCTGGCCGCTGGTGACCCGCTCCGACGGGCGCAAGTTCTCCAAGTCGGACGGCGGCGCGGTGTGGCTCGACCCCGAGCAGACCTCGGCGTACGCCTACTACCAGTGGTTCCTGAACGTCCCCGACGCCGACGTGATCCGCTTCCTGAAGCTGTTCACCTTCCTGCCGCTGGAGGACGTGGCGGAGCTCGAGGCCGCGCACGAGCGTGATCCGGCGGCGCGCACGGCCCACCGCGCCCTCGCCCGCGAGGCCACCCGCGTCGTCCATGGGGACGACGGGGTCGCCGCCGCCGAGCGGGCCACCTCGGTGCTGTTCGGCGACCAGGCGTTCACCGGACTGTCGGACACCGTGCTGGCCGACGCCTTCGGCGAGGCACCCTCGGTGACGCTTCCGCGGGACCGGCTCGACGAGGGGGTCGGGCTGCTGGAGCTGATGACCGCCGTCGGCGCGTCGCGCAGCAACGGCGAGGCGCGACGCCTGGTGCAGCAGGGGGCCGTCCGCCTCAACAACGTCCCGGTCGAGGACGCCCAGCGCGTCGTCCGACCGGACGACCTCGTCGGGGCCACCACCCTCGTGCTCAAGGTCGGCAAGAAGCGCTACCACCTCGCACGGTTCGAGTGACCCGGTGCGGCTGGGACGGGTCCGCATCCGGGATGTCCGGTCCGTGTGGGGGCCACCTGCGGAGGTGCCGCTCGGCGAGCGCGTGACGGTCCTGGTCGGCCCGAACCGGTCCGGCACCAGCAACGTCGCCTTCGCCATCGCCGCCGCCCTCGATCCGCAGCGGTGCTTCGAGCCCGCACGTGACCTGCCGCGGGGACGGCGGGGCAGCCCGCAGGTCCAGTTGTGGGCGGCCGGCGGCGGCTACGCGGTCGTGCGCTGGGACGTCGACGACGGGACCCGCACGGTCGACGGCAGCATCGTGGAGGGGCACGCGCTGGTGTGCCGGGTGACCGACGGCGCCCGCGACCTGTTGCTCCGGCACCACGACGAACTCGCGGGACCCGCCGACCGGGAGGCGCTGGCCGCGCAGGTCCGTGACACGGCCGCCGAGGTGATCCCCGAGGTGACGGCCGTGCACGTCGCCGAGGACCTCACCGTCGAGGTCCACGACGACCAGGGGACGGCGCTGCCCACACCGGAGATGCGGGCGATCGTCGCGTTGGCACTGGCACGGTTCCTGGCGGCGCGTGGACGGTCACCAGCGGTCACGGTGGTCGAGTCGCCCGACGCGTTCCTGCATCCGGCCGGGCAGGCGTCGATCGCGACCCTGCTCCTCGCCGTCGCCGCGGAGACCGACGCGCCGGTCGTGGTGACGACCACCTCGCCGTTCGTGGTCCCGCGCGAACCGGAGACGATGGTGGTCGGGCTGGCCCGGGACACGCTGGGACGGACCACCGTGGTCGGGACGGCCGCCGGGGACGAGACCCAGGCCGGGCTGCTGGGCGGGCTGCTGCACGACCCGGGGCTGGCCCACGTCCTGGACCGGCTCGGGCGCATCCCACCGGAGACCCGGGGAGTGCTGATCGTGGAGGGCGGCACCGACGAGGCCTACCTCCGGCTGGCGGCCGAGCGGCTGGGGCGCGACGACGTGCTCGCCGACGTCGAGATCCGTGTCGCCGGCGGTGCCATGGCGGCGGCGATGTCCGCGATCGTGCTGCGCGCCGAGGTCGACGTGGACGTGGTGGTGCTGCTGGATCACGACGAGATGGGCCGCCGTGCCCGCAACACCCTGACCTCCCGGTTCGGGTTCGACCGCAGCCGCGAGGTGCTGACCTACGCCGACGTGTTCGACGGGCACCCGCGGGGGATCGAGGCCGAGACGCTGTTCGACGTCGGTCTCGTCCGACGCTTCGTCGCCGAACGGGGCCGCGGGGTCAGCCACGGCGAGGACGTCCGGGACGGGATCACGCACGTGGATCTGACCGCGTCGGGCAAGAGCCTGTTCGTCGGGTGGGCGGAGGAGCACGTGCGCGCCAAGCACCTCGACCGGTGGGCGGCCCTCCTGGACCTGATCGCGGAACGGTTCGGCGACTGAGGGCCGCGGAGAGGAGGACCCGTCCCGACAGCGCTCAAGGTCCCCATCGGCAAGGGTCCACCGCCCCTTCCTGCAGGATCATCCATCCGGTGGTATGACGGGAAGCCCGAAGGAGTTGTCATGACCACCACCGCTGACACGCACGAGCCTGCCACGACCGCACCCGCCGACGCCTGGACCGTGCCCTTCGCCGCGGGTGACGCGAGCCAACGGGAGCTGCTCGGCGGCAAGGGCGCCAACCTGTGCGAGATGACCCGCATCGGCCTGCCCGTGCCGCCCGGGTTCATCGTCACGACCGAAGCGTGCCGACGCTACCGGGCCGAAGGGGCCGCACCGCCGGGGCTGTTCGACCAGGTCGAGGAGGCCCTCGAGGACCTGGAGCAGGTCACCGGCCGCCGGCTCGGTGACCCCGACCGGCCGCTGCTGCTGTCGGTCCGGTCCGGCGCCGCCTTCTCGATGCCGGGGATGATGGACACGGTCCTCAACCTCGGCGCGACCCCCCGGACCGTGCCGGGCCTGATCGAGATGGGCGGGGAGTTCTTCGCCTGGGATGCCACGCGCCGCTTCCTCGAGATGTTCGGGCGGATCGTGCTCGGCGTCCCGGAGGAGCGGTTCACCGAACGGCTCGAGCAGGCCGTGAAGGACGCCGGCGCCGCCGACGAGCGCGAGCTCACCGGTGAGCAGCTCGCGGAGGTGGCGGAGGCCTACCGTCAGGCCATCACCGACGCCGGCGCCGAGCTGCCCGACGATCCGCGGGAGCAGCTGCGCCAGGCCATCGAGGCGGTGTTCCGTTCCTGGGACGGCGCACGCGCGAAGGCCTACCGCCGCATGGAGGGCATCCCCGACGACCTCGGCACGGCCGTCACGATGCAGATGATGGTGTTCGGCAACCTCGACGACCGGTCAGCTACCGGTGTCGCCTTCACCCGCGACCCGGCCACCGGCGAGAGCGTCGCCTACGGCGACTTCCTCCAGGGCGCCCAGGGCGAGGACGTCGTCGCCGGCACCCGCCACCCCGAGCCGCTGGCCGACCTGGCGACGGAGTTCCCCGACCTGCACGGCGAGCTGCTCGAACACCTCGGCACCCTCGAGCGCCACTACCGCGACATGTGCGACATCGAGTTCACGATCGAGTCGGACACCCTGTGGATGCTCCAGACCAGGATCGGGAAGCGCTCCGCCGCGGCGGCCCTGGCCATCGCGGTGGACATGGTCGACGAGGGCCTGATCGACGAGGCCGAGGCGGTCCGGCGGGTCAGTCCGCGGCAGCTCGAACAGCTGCTGCACCCCCGCTTCGGGCCTGACGCGCCGGAACCGTTGACCACCGGGCTGGCGGCGTCACCCGGGGCCGCGACCGGCAAGATCTGCCTGTCCTCCTCCGAGGCGCGCGACCGTGGCCTCGCCGGTGAGTCCGTGATCCTGGTCCGGCCGGAGACCTCCCCGGAGGACGTCGAGGGCATGGCGGCCTCTGCGGGGTTGCTCACCTCCCGGGGCGGGCTCGTCAGCCACGCCGCCGTCGTCGCCCGCGGCCTCGGCAAGCCGGCGGTGTGCGGCGCGAACGAACTGGCGATCGACCTGAAGGCCGGCACCGTCACCGTCGGTGACACCGTCCTGCACGCCGACGACGTCATCTCGATCGACGGCACGACCGGCCAGGTCGCGGTCGGCGAGGTCGACCTCGAGATCCCCGGCGACGACCCCCGCCAGGACCGGGTCCTCGAGTGGGCGGACGCGCACCGCGTCCTGCACGTGTTCGCCAACGCGGACACGGCCGACGACGCCCGCCGCTCGCTGGACGCCGGCGCCGAGGGCATCGGGCTGTGCCGCACCGAGCACCAGTTCCTCGGCGACCGCCTGCCGCTGATCCAGAGGATGATCCTCTCGGAGGCCAACAGCGACGCGGAGCGCGAGGCGCTCGTCGCGCTGGAGACCCAGCAGCGGGAGGACTTCGAGGCCCTGCTGGAGGTGATGGACGGCAAGCGCGTGGTGATCCGGCTGCTGGACCCGCCGCTGCACGAGTTCCTTCCCGACGTGGAGGAGCTGCACATCAAGCAGGCGACCGAGGAGCTCAGCGACGAGGAGACCGCGCTGCTCCACGCCGCCGAACGGCTGCAGGAGCACGACCCGATGCTCGGGGTGCGCGGCATCCGTCTGGGCATCCTGCGCCCCGAGGTGTACCGCGCCCAGGTCCGGGCGATCATGGGCGCCGCGGTCGCGCGGGTCCAGGCCGGCGGCGACCCGAAGCCGGAGATCATGCTGCCGCTGGTCGGCACCTCCCAGGAGCTCGAGTGGGGCGTCACCCTGATCCACGACGTGGCGCGCGGCATCCTGGACGAGGCCGGTGTCGAGGTGGACTACACCACCGCGACGATGATCGAGACGCCACGGGCGGCGCTGCGCGCCAAGGCGCTCGCGCCCCACGTGGACGCCTTCTCCTTCGGCACGAACGACCTGACGCAGCTGACCTTCGGGCTGTCCCGGGACGACGTCGAGGCGACGTACATCCCGCGTGGCCTGGAGCTCAAGCTGCTGCCCGTCGACCCCTTCCGCACGATCGATCCCGACGGGGTCGGCCGGCTGGTGGAGCTCGCCATCCGCGAGGGGCGTGAGGCCAAGCCGGACCTGGTCACCGGGATCTGCGGCGAGCACGGCGGCGACCCCGCCACGATCGCCCTGATGCACAGCTTCGGGCTCACCCACGTGTCCTGCTCCGCCAGCCGGGTGAAGGTCGCGCGGTTGGCGGCGGCCCACGCGGCGCTGGAGGTCGCCGGACCGGACACCACCGCCTGACGAAGTTCCGGCGGCGGGGGCGCGGTGATGGTCGTCGCGTGGAGCCGGGCGGCTCGTTGCGGGCCGCCTCGCTTCACGTTCCGGTGGCGGGGGCGCGGTCACGGTCGTCGCGTGCCCGTGCACGGTCGCGCATCCGGTGCGCGACCCCGCCTACCGTTGCCGCCATGGAACGCAGCATCTGGAACGGGCTGGCCGTCTACCGGTGGGTGGCGTGGGCGTGGATGGCTACGGTCCTCGTCCTGGCACGCGGGGCCCTGGTCCGACCGGTCGTCGCGGTCGGGCTGGTGCTGGCGGCACTCGGTGTCACCGTGTGGCTCACGATCCTCGGCCGCCGCGATCACCGCCGCCTCGCCCACCCGACCAGCGTCGGCGTCGAGGTGGGGGTCGGGCTCGCGTTGCAGCTCGCGGACGGGTTCGTGTACCGGGCACCGCACGTGTTCGCGCCCGAGCAGCCGCTCGGCGTGGCGTGGCCGATCGCGGGGGCGCTGGCGGCCGGCGTGGCCTTCGGGCCTGCGGGCGGCGCGGCGACCGGGGTGCTGCTCGGTGCCGGCCGGGCCGTCTCCTCGACCCTGAACGCCCCGCCGATCCCGCCCGGCGACGTGGAGCTCGTCGCCGGGCTGACCCCCGCGTGGACGCTGTCGCTGGTCACCACGACCGTGATGCTCGCGATGGCCGGCGGTGTCGGTGGGTACGTGGTCGACCTGATCCGCCGGACCGAGGCGCGCGCCGTCGATGCGGAACGGGCCCTGGCGCAGGCCAGCGCCCGCGAGGAGATCGCTCGCGAGCTCCACGATGGGGTGCTGCAGACCCTCGCGGTCGTGGAGCGGCGCACCGCCGACCCCCAACTGGCGCAGCTCGCGCGCGAGCAGGAGCAGGACCTGCGCGGCTACCTCTTCGGCGTCCCCGGGACGCCGGCGGTGGGTGCCGGGGCGTTCGGGGACGCCCTGCGGCACGCGGCCCGCCGTTGCCAGCGGACCTTCGGCATGCGCGTCGAGGTGCTCGTCCCCGACGATCTCCCGGCGCCGACGCCGGACGTGATCGACGCGGTCGCCGGCGCGGTCGGCGAGGCGCTCACCAACGCCGCGAAGCACGGACGGGCCGGGCACGCGGTCGTCTACGCCGAACCCGTCGGGCACGACGGGGCAGGCCGACAGCTGTTCGTGTCGGTGCGTGACGACGGGTCGGGGTTCGATCCCACGGTGGTGCAGGAGGGGGTCGGTCTCACCCGCTCGATCCGGGGACGCATCGCCGAGGTCGGCGGGGACGTCGAGGTGTCCTCGAGCCCGGACCGTGGCGCCGAGATCCGCC
The DNA here is from genome assembly GCA_007120465.1 of Nitriliruptoraceae bacterium. Taxonomy (GTDB): domain Bacteria; phylum Actinomycetota; class Nitriliruptoria; order Nitriliruptorales; family Nitriliruptoraceae; genus CSSed11-175R1. Next base: position 2,701 of record SKNO01000182.1, on the reverse strand, counting down.
TCACCGTCCCGGTGCGCTGAGCGGGACCGCGTGACGGTCGGCCCGGGTGGGTCACGCCCGGTCGCCGGTCAGCCCGCAGCCGCCGACCCGTCGCCGGGTCGGGGCGACAGCCCACCGATGAAACGGGCGATCTCGGCGCGGCTGCCCAGGCGCACGAAGCGCAGGTGCGTGTGGGCGGGATCCTCCATGGCGGCCTCGTAGCGTGTCCGGTACACGCGGTGGCGGGTCCAGGACCAGCGCAGGATCGAGCGCTCGGGGTCCCAGCGGAACATCCCCGTGAACGGCTCCCGGTTGCCGTTCCACAGCTCCCGGCGGGTCACGGCACGCCCCACGGTGCGCGGGACGAGCTGGCTCACCACCCGCCAGCGGGGCAGGTCGAGCCACACGACCGTGTCGGCGCGCGCCCACACGAGGTCGCGGACCACCGCCGAGTAGTTGCCGTCGACGATCCACCGCGGCCCAGCCGTGAGCGTCGCCACCCGTGCCCGGAACTCCTCGGTGGGCCGAGGTTCCCACCCGGGCTGGTGGAACTCCGCGTCGAGCTCGACCATCGGCAGGCCGAGCGTCTCGGCCAACGCGACCGCGAGCGTGGTCTTGCCACTGCCCGAGTTGCCCACGACGCTGATGCGTTGCACGTCCCCGCACCTCCGGCGGACCAGCGTAGCCGCGGTCGGGATGCGCTCGCGGGGAGGTGATCGGTGGGGTCCCGCCCCCCAGGACGCGGGGCCCGTACGCTGCGCCCTGCGGCGGAAGGCGAGGGATGTCCGAGCAGCGCGCGGCGGCACGACGGCCACCGATCCGGGTCGTGCTCGCCGACGACCATCCGATCTGGCGGGACGGCGTTGCGGCCGATCTCGGCGCGCGCTTCGAGGTGGTCGGGATGGCCGCCACCGCCGACGAGGCGATCGCGACGATCGGCGCCACGCGGCCCGACCTCGTCGTCTGCGACCTGCAGATGCCCGGAGGGGGCGGGATCGCGGTCGTCAAGGCCTGCGCTGCGGACACCCGGATCGTGATCCTGACCGTCAGCGAACAGGAACGCGACCTGCTCGACGCGGTCGCCGCCGGTGCCGTCGGCTACCTCACGAAGTCGACACCCGGCGACGAGCTGCGTGAGGCGCTGCTGCGGGCCGCGGACGGCGAGCCGGTGTTCAGCCCATCGCTGGCGATGCTGGTCCTGGGGGAGTTCCGGCGGCTGTCCAAGCAGGCGTCGGGGACCAACCCGCTGACCGAACGTGAGCGCGAGGTGCTCCAGCACGTGGCCCGCGGCTACCCCTACCGGCAGATCGGCGAGGAGCTCAGCATCTCGCCCAAGACCGTCGAGAACCACGTGCGCAACATCCTCGACAAGCTCCACCTCAACCGCCGACAGGAGCTGATCCGCTACGCGGTCGAGCATGGGATCGAGTGACCGCCGTGCGTGCTCGCCTGCGGCTGCGCGCTACCGGCGAGATCGAGTGACCGCCGTGCGTGCTCGGGGTCGCTAGCCGATCGTGACCGGGGTGCCGAGGGGCAGGAAGGTCGCCATCTCGGAGACCACGTCGTTGTCGATCCGGATGCAGCCGTTGCTGACCGTGGTCCCGATCGAGGACGGATCGTTGGTGCCGTGGATCCCGATCACGCCCTCGCCGCCGGCGAAGTCGAGGTGGACGTCGCTGAACCCCGAGAGCCCGAAGGCGAAGGGCCCGTACACCCCGGTCGGGTCCGGTGGCTGCAGCAGCTCCGTGATGTAGTAGCGCCCGCCGGGGGTCGGCGTGTCCTCGGCGCCGTACCCGATCGGCGTCTCGAGCACCAGCTCGTCCGCACGGTGGATCGTCAGGCGGAACCCGTCGAGGTCCACCGCGATGCGGTACGGGTTCCAGGCGAGCCGGACGTCCGCCTCGCGGACCCACCCGGTGGAACCGTTGGGGCGCACCGGGAGCAACACCTGCAGCCAGCCGTCGCGGCGTTCGTCCACGAGGAACACCCGCGGCACCCCACGTTCGGTCGGGTGGTCGAGGACGTGGGAGACCTCGGCGCTGGTGTCCGGGGCCGCGAACACCTCGATGGCGTCGACCGTCGAGGTCGCGACGAGGGTCCGCTCGTCGGACGGCGGGTCGTCGGCCTCGGGGGCCGCCTCCGACGCGAGCTCGGACGCCTCGCGCTCGGCGTCCTCCGAGGGGTCCGCGGCGGCCTCGGCGGTTTCGGTGGCTTCGAACCCCGCCACCTCCACCGGGCCCTCGTCCGGGTCGTTCGTCAGCCCGCAGGCCGCGAGCAGGAGCGCCGGGATCAGCGCGGCGACGACGCGCTGCCGGAAGCCGTGTGCGTGCACGCCCCCTCCTCGTCACCGGCGGTCGGCGGTGACGTGCGAGCGTAGCTGTCGCGGTCGGTGGCCTCGCGCTGCCACCGCGAGCGGTTCCGTCACCGTCGCGAAGGCAGCCGAGAGCGCGACCGACCCGGAGCGGGCATGGGGACCCCCAGGCCGGGTTGGGGGGTCCTCCGGGTACCGCGACGCTCCGCGGTGGACGACGGTGGAGCTGACGACCTGGAGGGATGACCATGCGCACCCCGACGCCGCACGCAGGGCCGAGCCCTTCGGCCGCCGGCGACCGCCCGCTGCCGCCGCCCGACCCCGATCGGCGACGTGACGCCCCCGGGGGCACGCCGCCTCCCTCGGGGACCGGAACGGGATCGACGGCCCCGCCGCCATCACGCCCCGCCG
>SKNO01000132.1 GCA_007120465.1 Nitriliruptoraceae bacterium | reverse complement strand
GACCACGACAGCATGTCCGACCCCACGACGCAGCCCCCGTGGTAGTGGATGTCATCGGCGTAGCGGTCATCGGTCGAGCACACGCTGATGATCGCCTTCAACGCCGGTGGGCGCAGCGCCGCGACCTGCAGGGCGTTGAACCCACCCCACGAGATGCCCGTCATCCCGACCGTCCCGGAGCACCACGGCTGCTCCGCGAGCCAGGCGATCACCTCGGTGCCGTCCTCGAGCTCCTGCGGCAGGTACTCGTCGAGCAGGAGCCCGTCCGAGTCGCCGCTGCCCCGCATATCGACCCGGACCGCGGCGTACCCGTACGAGGCGAGCTCCGGCTGGCGGAACCGGTCGCGCAGGTAGGTGCCGTCGTTCTTGCGGTACGGGATGTACTCGAGCACGGCCGGGACCGGAGACACGTCCGCATCGTCCGGGAGCCAGATCCGTCCGGCGAGACGGACGCCGTCCGACAGCGGGATCCAGACGTGCTCGATCTGCCGGACCTCACGGCGTCGATCGGTGAGGTCCGGTCGGTCCAACGTCGTCATGAGATCGGCTCCTGCTGATCCGAGATGAGCTCAGGCGAGGCCGCCCGCTCGGCGGCCGCGGGGTCCTCCACGATCTCGCGCCACAGGTGACAGGCGACCAGGTGTCCGTTGGCGGTGTGATCCAGTTCGGGCACCTCGAGGCAGCTGTCGATACGTGCGTAGCGACACCGGGTGTGGAACCGGCACCCGGGTGGCGGGTTCTTCGGGCTCGGGATCTCGCCCGGGAGCAGCAGCTTGTGCGGGGCGGTCGTCTGGTCGGGATCGGGGGTCGAGACCGCATCCAGCAGACTGCGGGTGTAGGGGTGCATGGGGCGCTCGTAGACCTGCGGGGTCGGCCCGACGGCGACCAACGTCCCGAGGTACATCAACGCGATCCGGTCGGCGATGTAGCCGACGAGGTTGAGGTCGTGTGTGACGATCAGGTACGTGAGTCCGAGCTCGCTGGCCAGATCCTTCATCAGTTCCAGCACGCTCGCGGCCGCCGACACGTCCAGTCCCGCGGACGGTTCGTCGGCGACGATGAACTCGGGACGCAGCGCCAGAGCCCGGGCGATGTTGACACGCCGCGCCTGACCACCTGACAGCTCGTGCGGGTACTTGGTGGCCTGCTCCGGTGCCAGCTGCACCATCTCCAGCAGCTCCGGTACCGCGATCCGCTCCTCGTCGGGGATGCGGTGGATCGTGTACGGCTCGGTCAGCAACTGCCCGACCCGCCGGCGGGGGCTCAGGCTCGCGTGGGCATCCTGGAAGATCATCTGCATGCGGCGACGGAGCTGCAGTAGCTGTCGCGGGTTCATCGCCGTCAGGTCCTGGCCATCGAAGGAGACCTGCCCACCGGTCGGACGCTCCAGACCGAGGATGGCCCGGCCGAGCGTGGTCTTGCCCGACCCCGACTCCCCGACGAGGCCGACGATCTCGCCCCGACGGATGTCGAGGTCGACCCCGTCGACCGCCCGGACCGCGCCGAGCTGGCGGCGCATCAGCCGCGATGCGAGGGTCGGCCTGTCCGCGAAGTGCACCTCGAGGTCGCGGGCCTGGACGAGCACGTCACCGATGGCGCGTGGGCGATCCTCGGGAGCAGCCTCCGGCCTGCCGACGACCACACGGTCGCCCTCCCGTTCGATCCCCGAGGTCTCGTAGGTCGACGCCGGATCGTGGATCAGGCACCGCACCATGTGGCCGGCGGTGTGGACATCGTGCAGGCCACCAGGTTCTCGACAGACCGGTTGGACGTGGCGGCAACGGTCCGAGAAGTCACAGCCCGGCGGCAACTCCGACAGGCTCGGGACCCGTCCGGGGATCGTCGCGAGCCGTTCGCCGCGGCGGTCCTTGCTCGGCACGGAGGCGAGCAGCGCCTGCGTGTACGGATGCCTGGGCTTCGACAGCACCTCGCGGACCGTGCCTTGCTCCACCGCCCGCCCGGCGTACATCACGACGAGCCGGTAACAGATCTCGCTGATCACCCCGATGTCGTGGGAGATGAACAGCATCGAGGTGTTGCGCTCCCGGCGCAGCTCGCGGAACAGCTCCAGGATCTGGGCTTGCAGCGTCACGTCCAACGCCGAGGTCGCCTCGTCGGCGATCAGCAGTTCCGGCTTCAGCAGCAGCGCCATCGCGATCATGATGCGCTGGCGCATCCCGCCCGAGAACTGGTGCGGGAAGTAGTCGATGCGCTCGTGGGCGTCGGGCAGACCCACCGTGGTCAGCATCTCGATCGCACGCTGGCGGAGCTTCCCCGTGTCGCTCGCGTCGACGTCAGGGTGGGCCTGCATGGCCGCGATCAGCTGCGATCCCACCTTGAAGGTCGGGTTCAGGCTGGTCAGCGGGTCCTGGAAGATCATGGCGATGTCGCGCCCACGCATCTCCCGCAGTTCGCGCTGGCTCATCGTCCGCACGTCGCGGTTGCCGAGCAGTATCGTCCCGCCAGAGATCTCACCATTGGCGGGCAACAGCCGGAGCATCGCCGCGCTCAAGGTGGACTTGCCACAGCCGGACTCGCCGACGATGCCAAGGATCTCACCGCGACGGAGTTCGAAGCTCACCCCGCGCAGTGCTGGCAGCGACCCGGAGCGCACGTGGTAGGTCACGTCGAGGTCCTCGACGACGAGTACCCGGTCGCTCATACGGCACCACCAGGGGCTGGCCCTTGCTCGGTTGCTTCGCGCACCCTCGGATCGAGCCGGTCACGGAGTGCCTCGCCCAGCAGGGTGAAGCCGAGGGTGGTCACCATCAGGCTCAACCCGGCCCAGATCACCGGCCATGGCGCCTCCCGGACCCGGTCGAACCCATCGCGCAGGATCACGCCCCAGGAGGGCGTCGGTGGCGGCACGCCCACCCCGAGGAACGACAGCCCGGCCTCGATCGTGACCGCGACCGGGAGGTCGATGGCCATCAGGATCAGCATCGGCGCGAGCACGTTGGGCAGGATGTGCACGGTGATGATGCGCCCGCTCGTCGCTCCGAGGGAGCGCTCCGCCTGGACGAAGACGTCCTTCTTGATCGCCAGCACCGAGGCACGGACCACCCTCGCGTAGCCGGGCGCGAACGTGATCCCGATGACGATCACCACGGTGGTCAGCGATCCACCGATCAGCGCGAGGAGCAGGATCGCCAGCACGACCGCGGTGAAGGCCTGCAGGGTGTCGGTGATGACGATGACGAAGCTGTCGACCCGCCCGCCGAGGTAGCCGGCTGCGAGGCCCAGGGCGAGTCCGAGGGCCATCGCGATCACCACCGCGGGGACCGCGACCCCGAGGGCGATCCGCGCTCCGACGACGATCCGGGCGAGCAGGTCGCGTCCGAGGTGGTCGGTGCCGAACCAGTGGTCCGCGGAGGGCCCCTCGAGCCGGCGGGGGATGTCCTGGGCAGAGGGGTCGGCGACGAGCCACGGGCCGACGGTCACGGCGACCACCAACACGGTGATGATCACCAGGGCGACCAGGCCGGTCGGACGACGGGCGATGTCGCGGAGCAGCTGACGGCTAGCGGCCAGCCGCGGTGGCCTCTCGGGGGTGCGGTCCGTGGCGGCCATCAGGTCGCCTTCTCCTCGACACGGATGCGGGGATCGAGGAACCGGTACGACAGGTCCGCGACGAGGTTCGCGGTGACGAACAGCAGGGCGACCATCAGGACCGAACCGCGCAGGACGGGGTAGTTGCGGGCAGCGATCGCGTCGAGGGCCAGCTTCCCCAGCCCGGGGCGGTTGAAGATCAACTCGATGAACACGGCACCCCCCAGCAGCTGACCGAGGGAGACCCCGAGGATCGCGACGCTCGGGATCACCGCGTTCTTCAGGGCGTACCGGTAGTGGATGACCCGTTCCCGCAGCCCGTACGCGCGGGCGACGCGGATGTAGTTCGAGCCGACCACCTCGAGCATGCTGGCACGAACGAGGCGGGCGAAGTAGCCCACCCAGGTGATCGCCAACGCGCTCGCCGGCAGGATCAGATGCCGCAGGTAGCTCAGCGGTTCGCTCAAGCTGCCGGTCCCCGTCGCCGGGAGCACCCCCAACCAGATCGGGAACAGCAGCAGCAGGAACAGCGCCATCACGTACGACGGCACCGTGATGAACGACACCGACACCACGCTGGTGAACCGGTCGAGCATCGAATCGGGCTTGGTGGCCGCGAGCACCCCGAAGGGGATCCCCAGCAGCACCGCGAGCCCGAGGGACGCGAAGGCCAGAGCCACGGTGTGGGGTAGCGCCTGCGCGAGCATCGCCGTCACGGGACGGTTGGTGGCGAAGTCGCGCCCGAGATCGCCCTGGAGCGCGTTCCACATGAACGAGCCGATCTGGGTCACGATCGGGTCGTCGATGCCCATCTCGACGCGGACCTGCTCGATCCGGGCCTCGGTCGCTCGCGGACCGAGGATGTTCTCGACCGGGTCGCCGGGGATGACGTGTGGCACCACGGCGAGGAACAGCAGGACCAGTAGCACGACCGCGAGCGTCATGCCGAGCCGCTTCAGCAGGTACTGGGCCACGCCGTTCCTCGCCGAGGGTGTTGCCGCCGGTGTCGCGTCTCAGCCCCCGTGGGTCACCGGAGGAAGTTGTAGGCGAGGTACTTCCCGTAACGCTCCGGCACCAGGGAGATCTGCATGTCGGCCGGGTAGGTGTACAGGTTGGTCCGGTACATCACCCAGGCCGCGATCGCGTCCTCGTCCATGATCTCCTGCATCCGGATGTACATGTCGTGGCGCTCGTCGGGATCCGTCTCGACCAGCGCCGCCTCGTGCAGCTCCTGGAACTCCTCGTTGCACCAGTGCTGGTAGTTCCAGTCGCCGACCTGCTCACAGGAGAACCACACCGTCGCCCAGGACGGGTCGGCGGTGTTGCTGAACGAGATGTAGAACAGCTGCTGCTGCGCGTCACGAGCGATCTCGCGGTACTCGCCACCGTCGAGCAGGTCGATCTGCAGGTTGATACCGATCTCGGCCAGGTTCGCCTGGGCGATCTCGGCGATCTCGCGCGAGCCGACCTGTTCGTCGATGATGATGGTGAGGTCCAGCTCATCGACGCCGGCCTCGTCGAGGTGGGCACGTGCCGCCTCGAAGTCGGGCTGGTAGACGGGAGCCTCCTCCCAGTACCCGATCGGCATCTCGGGCGAGATGAGCGCGTGCGCGCGGGCGACCTGCCCGTCGAACCCGGCCGCGATCATCGAATCGATGTCCAGCGCCTGACGGATCGCCCGCCGGACGTTGACGTCCGACAGGATCTCGTCCTGCACGTTCATGCCGATCCAGCCGTAGTCGAAGGTTGCCAGCGGGTCGACGATGAAGTCGGGGTCGGCCTCGAAGCGCCCCACGGAGCCCGTCGAGATCTGACCCATGTCGACCGCGCCGGTCTCGATCGCGATGTCCGCGGCGGCCGCGTCCTCGATCGGGACGAACACGATCCGTTCCCACTGCGGCTCAGGCAGATGCTCCCACATGCCGCCGTGGTAGTCCCCGAACCGCTCGACCACGATCTCCTGGCCGGGGTTCCACTCGACGAACTCGTACGGTCCGGTGCCGATGGGGTTGGTCCCGAAGTCCTCGCCGAGTTCCTCTGCCGCCGCTTCGGGGACGATCAGCCCGGCGTTGCCTGGCAGCGTGTTGATCATCAGGGGAGCGAAGGGCGCGCTCAGGTGGATCGTCCCGGTGTAGGTGCCGGTGACCTCGACCTCCTCGAGGGTCGCCCAGTCGCTCGCGTAGCTGGTCGCCACAGCGGTCTCGATCAGCCCGGCGGTCCGCTCGAAGGAGTACTTCACGTCCTCCGCAGTCAGTTCGCCGTAGCCGCCGTGGAACTGCACACCCTCTCGCAGGGTGAACTCGACCCGCAGCCCGTCGTCGGAGACCTCGATCTCCTCGGCAAGCACGTTGATCAACTGACCCGAGCCACCCGGTTCGTAGGCGACGAGCCCCTCGAGCACGTTCATGGCCACCGCGTCATCGGTGGTCGACGGCATCACGGCCGGATCCAGCGAGGTGATATCCATCACTGTCCGGATCCGCAGCTCGGTCGCGTCTGGTGTAGGCGGCGCATCGGGCGCCTCCTCGTCGGGTGCCTCGTCGACCGCTTCGGGGTCGTCAACGGCGAGATCCTCGGCGTCGTCCGGAGCGCACGCCGCCACCACCAGCATCAGGGCGAGCAACGACGCGAGGATCCGGCCCCCGCGCTGCCTCCGCCGTCCGACCTCCGACGTCCTGGTTGCCCTCATGATCCGCTCCTCCCGATGTCACGACCGTGCCGCGGCCGCTGGCTCCACCTGACCCGCGCTCCCGACGCGGCAGCCGGCCGCAGCGTGCGGTGGCACGAGGAGGGACCCTCACGCCCGCACATGTAAGCGCCAGCGAACAGCTAGACGCTTACACTCGGCGCGCACACTACGCCCGTAGTTGCTCGGAATCAAGAGAGTTCTCCAACCGTCGCGCTGGTCAGGACGGGTGCGCGCGGTGCGGACGTCGCCGGCTGTGCGGCTCGCGTCCGCGCCGAGCCGTCCAGCTTGCGCCTGACGGACCCTCGAGCACCGGCGACGACCACAGACCACACCCATGACCCTCGGCGCCTTCACGATCTGGGCGGTCGATCACGCGACCGCCCTGGTCAACCTGTACCGCGACCGAGGCGAGGCGGTCACCCGCCACGATCTCCAAGAGCTGGTCCGCAACTACGGCTTCTCTGAGGACGAGGTGGACGTCGCGGACTTCGCGTGGTTGGCGGATGACCTGCGGGAGGTCTTCGTTCACCCGTCACGGGCGACCCGGGTCGAGCGACTGAATGCCCTGCTCGATCGCTACCAGCCGACCCCCCGGATCGTCCAGCACGACAGCCAGGAACCGCACTTCCACTACGTGACCACCGGGCCGCCCGTCGACCACGTCGGCTCATCCTTCGTGATGGCGATCGCCAACGCGGTCGTGGACCAGGGCGCCGAACGGTTCGGGTGGTGCGCCGCGCCGCACTGCCAGAAGCTGTTCTTCGATCGGTCCCGCAATCGCTCGCAACGGTTCTGTTCGCGCAGCTGCGCCACCCGCGTGCACGTGCGTGCCTACCGCGCCCGCCAGTGACCGACCATCCGTCAGCCGTGTCGCACGCCCATGCCGACCAGCCCGACATCCCGAGGGTCAGACGAGCTGGAGGCGATGGCTCGCGGGACCGCCGGCGTCACCTACTCACTGCGCGTAGTGATGGCAGGCGTAGTAGTCGGCGCCCAGACCGGTTGCGTCCCCAGGCAGGAACAGCGGGACGTCCTGCGGGCACGGTTGTCCGGCGTACAGGTCGGCACGCAGCAGCAGTTCGGTGCCGAGGAAGGCGCCACCGGCATCCGCGGTGTCGAAGACGAGGATCGGGATGGATGCGCTCGAGGTCAGACCGCCGGGGACGATGCAGTGCGGCTGTCCCTCGACGGGGAAGCACACTGCCCCGGCTCGCTGGAGTTGGTCGACGGTGACACCGCGCGCCGCGGCTGGCCCGGCGGCCAGTCCGATGAGCAGTGCCACCGTCGCGGCCACGCTGATGAGTCGCTTCATGACAGAACCCCTGTCTGCTCTGGTGGCAGGTGTCGACCGCCAACCTCGGATGCGATCCGCCTGGCACCGCCCCGGGCAGTCGCGCCGATAGCCTATCACCATATGGTTTACCTAACAGTGTGTATCCTGCACGACCGGAACAGGCTGTCAAGGGCGCAGCGCAGGCCGTACACAGCTGCATACGGTGGGTCAGCGACGCGAGCCATCAGGGATCGCTGAGGAACCCGTCGAGGTGCGCCGTCGTGTGACGCCGGGGGAGCACCGCCGCACGGATCGCGGCGCGCAGCCCCTCTTCGACCATGTCGAGCGGCATCGAACGACGCGCATGACCATCAGGCGTCGATGGTCCTCGTCGGGTGGGTCCGTGCCAGCCGCATGCGCGCGCTCTCCATGAACGCGGCCGACGGCCGGGTCTCGTTGAGCGCTTCGAGGAACGCGTCGCCGGGGATCCGTTCGACCACGACGTCGGTCTGCGCACGGACGGTCGCGGTGCGGGGGCTGTGTGCCAACAGCCCGATCTCACCGAAGTACTCGCCTGACCTCATCGTCCGCAGGTGCTGCGGGGCCCCCAGTTCGCCCTGCGCCGACACGTCGACCTCGCCGTCGGTGATGACGTACAGCGCGTCGGCGGTGTCGCCCTCCTGCACGATGGTGGTGCCCGCAGGCAAGCGTCGCGTCTCGATGGACCCCGCCAGCCGCTCGAGGCCAGGTCGCGTGGCGCGAGCGAAGATCCCCAGGCCTCGGAGCACCTCGATCCGCGGGGCAAGCTCAGCGAGGCGCGCGGCCGCCTCGCGGTCAACGACCCGGATCTGCGGGTAGGCGGCCAGGACGACCACGACACCGGCACCGCCCACCACGAGGAGCGTCGCGTCCAGGCCGACGGTCGTCAGCAGGACGGGGGTGACGAGTGCCCCGAGCGAGATGCTTGCCAGGAGCAACGTCCCGAAGATGCCGAGGACCCGTGCGGTCATGTCCGCGGGCAGAGACCGCTGCATGGCCGTCATCGCGAGCACATCGACGACGATGGCGCCCGCGCCACGAAGGACCTGCAGGGCGATCGCGACGCCGGGATCGGTCACGAACACCAGGAACGCCGTCGGCGCGGCGTACAACAGCAGCGCCGCCCCGATGATGGTCGCCAGCTTCGGCCGCTCGGCGAGGCGGCCGACGAACGGCGCGACGAGGATGCCGCCGGCTCCGAGACCGGCCATGAGCAACCCGTAGCCGTTGGCGCCGATGCCGAGCCGCTCATCGGACAGCACGACGAACAGGACGGTGTCGACGCCGTAGAAGAACCCGGCGCCGATCGCGGCGGCGACCAGGGTCGCCGCGGGACGTGACTGCCCGAGGGCCCGGACCCCGCCGGCGATCTGCCGCAGCACGCCGGCCTCCCCGCCATCGGTCACGTCCGACGGCGTGCTGCGAACCTCCATCCGGCTCGAACAGAAGACCGACGCGAGGAACATGGCGGCGCAGAACAGGAACCCGGCTTCGATGCCCAGGAAGGCGACGGCGGCCGCGCCGATCGCCGGACCGGCGATCGCGACGACGTTCTCGGCCACCCGCAGGAAGGAGTTCGCGGTCGCGAGCTCCTCTTCGTGCGCGATGTCCGGGACCAGCGCCATCGAGGCCGGCAGGTAGAGGGTGCCGAGCATCGAGATGAGGGAGGCGAGCACGATGGCGAGCACGACCGGCAACCCGAGCCCGCCGACCACAGCCAGCCCCAGCATGACCAGCAGGGAGATGGCGTCGGTCACGATGAGCAGGCGACGACGCTCGAACCGCTCGGCGAGCACCCCGCCGTAGGAGCTGAACAACAGGCTCGGGACGAACCGTCCCAGCGTGGTCGCAGCAGCCCAACTCGGAGACCGTGTCGCCTCGTAGACGAGGGCGTAGAGCGCGACGTGGTAGGCGTAGACCCCCACGCTCGACAATCCCAGCCCGAGGGCCAGCCAGCGGAAGTCGCGACGGCGGAGCACCGACCGGAAGCTCGCCGTCGTCTCCTCGAGGGTCGTGTCGGTCATGCGGGAACCCCCTTGCCCGTCAGCCGGGACGCGCGTACGGCGAGGCGCGCGGCACCCAGCCGGTCGAAGATGTCGTGCGCGTCGCTCGCGAGTTCGGCGGCGCGGGCCGGCTGATCACCCGTGGCGACCCACTCGGCATGGTCGAGCAGCACCCGGCCGAGCCAGAACGGTCGCCGCAGCTCCCGGAACCTCCCGGCTGCCCCGACGAAGCCTTCCTCCGCGACGAGCTGTTCTCCCTCGGCCGCACCGAGTCGGGCGCGTGCCCAGGCTCGGTGTGCCGCCCCGACGGGGGTCGCGGACGTCGCCCCGCTCAGCCTCCCGATCGCCTCTCGGACGTCCTCGAGGCGTCCGAGGTGGATGCCCGCATCGACGAGGATGGAGCGGAGGAGGTGGCCGTAGGAGCGGAGGATGAACCATCCGAGGAAGTCCCTCGACCGGGTGGCCGCCTCGAACGCCCGCTCATGATCACCCTCGGCCGCGGCCAGGACGGCCCGTCGCAGCAGCGCACCGCTCTCCCACGCCGTGATGCCAGGGCTGCCCGGGTCGAGCAGCGGGTCTTCGTCGCTAGCTGGTGAGAGGCCGTCGATCGGTAGCGACCCGTCGCCCAGGTGCGCCGCGAACACCGCGAGCATCGCCGGTATCTGGTCGAACGCGTTGTCCCGTGCAGCGCGCACCCAGAGGGCATGGAGGCCCTCCAGATCGACCTGATCCCAATCACCCCGCTCGAAGTGGACCGTCGCCTGGCAGTCCTGGGAGTTGGCGAGGTTGTGACGATCACCACTGAGGCGAGCATGCGCGACGCCTTCGTGCGCCCAGGCTTGGGCCTCGTCGAGGTCGCGTTCGAGGGCGAAGTGGGCGAGGTACTGCGCCTGGAGTGCCGCCCGGAAGTGCGAACCATGGCGACGCGCGAGGTGGAAGGCTCCGGACGCGAGTGCTTCGGCCTCGACCGGCCGCCGCTCGCCGGCCAGAGCGGCACCCTTGAGACTCAGGACCCGGCCGAGGACGTCCCAGGCACCCGTGGCTTCGGCATCGCGGGCAGCCCGCTCGAGCCAGGGCCCAGCTGGTTCGCCGAGCTCCGGGTAGTTGATGGGGATCATCGCGATGGACGCGGCGAGTCGCGCTTGCTCAGCATCGGGCTCGTCACCATTCGACGCGAACTCGGACAGCGCGAACGCATCGTCGAGCCGACCGAGGTCCATCAGCGTCTCGACCTGCCAACTCGCCACCCGCGCGACACCGGACCGGTCACCCCGTTCCTGCAGGATCGTGCGGGCCCGGACGAGGTGTTCGAGGGCACGCTCGAACTTCGCGGCCAGCTGGGCTGCCACACCTGCCGCCTCCGACAGGCGGGCCCGCTCTGATTCGTCGTCGGTCAGCTCGAGTGCGCGCTCGTAGTATCGGAGGGCCTCTTCGATGGCGGCCAGGGATCTGGCCCGATCGCCGGCACGTTCGAGGTGGTGGACGGCGGTCGCGCGGAGCTCCGACGCGTCAGGGTCGTCCGGGCGTGCCTCAGCAGCGCCGAGGTAGTGGGTCGCGATGACCCCGGCGATGTCACCCGCCTCGCGGACCGCCTGGAGGTGCTCGGCTGCGGCGAGGTGACGCACCTTGCGGTCGTTCCGGGACAGTCGCTGCTGGGCGACCATCCGCATCACCTTCTGGACGAACCGGTACTGCCCGGCATCCGGCGATCGCGCGTCGGCGCGCAGCGTCAACACCTCCCGATCGACGAGCCGCTGCAGGAGCCGATCGATGCCGTCGAGCGGGACGTCGCTGACCGCTCGCACGACCGCTTCGAGGGCATCGCGGGTGAACGACTGACCGAGGATCGAGGCATCGCGCACCAGACGACGTTCCTCGTCCGGCAGATCGTCGAGCCGTGCCGCGACCAGCGCCTGAAGCGTCGGGGGGACGTCGAGGTCGTCGAGCTCGTCGACGTCGGCGGCCAGCACGTACCGGCCGTCCTCTGGCACGACGACGTCGCGGTCGATGAGCATGCGGATCGTCTCGACCGCGAACAGCGGCACGCCCTCGGCACGTGCGGCCAGCGCGGTTCGCGCAGCATCCGGCAGCCCGTCCACCATGGCCGTGACCAGGTCCTCGACGCGCTCGTCGGGCAGGCGGTCGAGGTGCAGCACGGTCGCGTTGCGTTGGCGGCCCCACGACGGTCGCCGCTCGTGCAGCTCGGGGCGCGCCAGCACGAGGAGGAACAGCGGGAGGTCGGCGCTGTACTGCAGCAGATGGTCGATGAAGTCGAGCAGACCCTCGTCGGCGTCCTGCATGTCCTCGAAGACCATCACCACCGGGGCGTCGGCCGCCAGGCGTTCGAACAGCAGGCGCCACCCGGCGAACAGCGAGTCACGGTCGACGGTCTCGGTCGGTGCGTCGGCCGCGCCGAGCAACACCGCCAGGCGCGGCCGGAGCCAGGCGCGCTCGTCGGGATCGCTGATGTGCTGCTGCAACCCCGCATCGAGCTTGTGCATCGCTTCGGCCTCGGCGTCCCCCTCACCGATGCGCAGGCGCATGCGCAGCATCTCCGCCAGCGCCCAGTAGGCGATGCCCTCGCCGTACGCCAGGCAGCGGCCGATATGCCAGTAGAGCACCTGCTCGATGCCGTCGACGTACTTGAACAACTCCCACGCCAGCCGAGACTTGCCCAGGCCGGCGGCGCCCGTCACGACGACCAGCTGCGCACGGGACTGCTCGACGCCATCGTGGAGCAGTTCCTTGAGCATGCGCAGGTCGCGTTCGCGGCCGAGGAAGGGAGGCTCGAGACCGTCGGAACGTTGCGCCCCGCCGCTGCCCGCGACCACCTCGAGAGCGGCGTACAGCGCGACCGGCTCCGCCTTGCCCTTCAGCTCGTGCTCACCTGCAGCGGCGTAGGCGATCGAGCGCGCCGACGCCGTGCGGGTCTCGTCGTCGACCAGCACCTGACCCGGCTGGGCGATCGCCTGGACCCGCGACGCCGTGTTGACCACGTCGCCCACGACCATGCCCTGGTCGGTCGCGTCGAGGCGGACCGCCGCCTCGCCGGTGACGACACCCGCGCGGGCCCGGAGCTCGGGGATGTCGTGGTCCTCGCCGAGCGCGGTCACGGCATCGACGAGGTCGAGCCCCGCACGCACCGCCCGTTCGGTGTCGTCCTCGCGGGTGAGCGGCGTCCCCCACACGGCCATGACCGCGTCGCCGATGAACTTCTCGATGGTGCCGCCGTAGCGGCGCACCAGCGTGCGGGCACGATCGAAGTAGTCGCCGAGGAGTTCGCGCACGGCCTCCGGATCGCGGTCGCCCGCCAGGGCGGTGAAGCCCACGAGGTCGACGAACAGGACGGAGACGTGGCGGCGCTCCGCCGTCGACGCCGGCCCGCCATCGGCCGGTCCGGCCGGTGGTGCCGTGGGTGCAGCGGCCGCGTCCACCGCGGTCCCGCACTGACCGCAGAACCGGGCGTCGGCCTGGAGCACCGCGTCGCACGACCGGCACCGACCCTGCAGGCTCGTGCCACACTGCGCGCAGAAGCGGTTCCCCGCCGGGTTCGTCGCACCGCACTGGCCGCACCCCATGCCACCCACCACACAGGCCAGGTCGGCAGCCCGTGTCCGCGCCGGAGGCTAGCGACGATCGTCGCACGGCGAGGCGGACTTCGATCACCCGGACGCGGAACCATCTGCGTGGGTCCATCGCGGAGTGGATCCGGAGGTGGCGAGCTCCTAGCGTCCGCGGCCGGCGAGACACGGCCGGTGCGGGGGAGGCGATGGGCGCGGAGGAGGAGCTCACAGCCGGTGCGTACGACCGGCTGATCGACCGTGAGCTGCGGGCCACGCTGGACGCCCTCGCGGCCCTGGAGGCGGACGAACGCGACGTGGAGCCGGCCGAGGTGCCCGACCGCATCGCGGCGCACCTCCACGCGCACCTGCGCCGCACCCTCCGCCGCCACCCCGAGGTCGCCGACCAGCTCGAGGTCGCGCGGCGGGTGGTCGCGGCGACCTCGACGTCGCCGGAGGAGCCCACCGATCCCGCTGTGCCGGCTGAACCCCTGCGGCTGCTGACGCGGATCCGGCCGCCGTTGCTCCCCGGTGAGCAGCCGCCGCCGCTGCCGCCGATCCCGCTGTCCGAGTCCGACCTGCTCGTGAACGCCCACGACGAACCACGGCTCGGTGAGGCGCTGCTGCGAGAGCTCGCCTCCGCCGATCGGGTCGATGTCATCGTGGCGTTCGTGCGCTGGACCGGCATGCGCGTGCTGATGCCCGCCCTCGAGCAGCTCCTCGAGCGTGCGGTGCCGGTGCGGCTCATCACCACCACCTACCTCGGCGCGACCCAGCGGCGCGCCCTCGACGAGCTCGCGGACCGCGGGGTCGAGATCCGCATCTCCTACGACACCCGCACCACGAGGTTGCACGCGAAGGCCTGGCTGCTGCACCGGGACTCCGGCTACACGACCGCGTACATCGGCTCGTCGAACCTGTCCCGCTCCGCGCTGCTCGACGGGCTCGAGTGGAACGTCCGCCTCGCGCAGCCCCACGCCCCGTCGGTGCTCGACAAGGTGGCCGCGACCTTCGAGGCGTACTGGGCCGACCCGGAGTTCGAGCCGTACGTCCCGGACCGGGACGCCGAGCGGTTCGACGCGGCCTGCGCCGCTGAGCAGCGGGGCGGGTACGACGCCGGACTGGCGGACATCTCCGGTGTCGAGGTGCGACCGTGGCCCTACCAGCGTGAGATCCTCGAATCGCTGGACGTCGAGCGGCTGCGACACGACCGGTGGCACAACCTCGTCGTCGCTCCCACCGGCACGGGCAAGACCGTCGTCGCCGCCCTGGACTACCGCCGCCTCGGCGAGCACCGCGAGGACCTGGGACGTCACCCGTCGGTGCTGTTCGTCGCCCACCGCCGTGAGCTGCTCGAGCAGTCGGTGCGCACCTTCCGCGAGGTGCTCGGCGACGGCGGCTTCGGCGAACTGTTCGTCGGCGGCCAGCAGCCGCGCGACTGGCAGCACGTGTTCGCCTCGATCCAGTCGCTCACCGCCGCTGGCGTCGGAGCGTTGCCGTCCGACCGCTTCGACGTCGTGATCGTCGACGAGTTCCACCACGCCGAGGCAGCGACCTACCGGCGGCTGCTCGACCACCTCGACCCGCAGGTGCTCCTGGGCCTCACCGCGACACCAGAGCGCAGCGACGGGCTGGACGTCACCCGCTGGTTCGGCGGGCGCATCGCCTTCGAGATGCGCTTGTGGGACGCGCTCGACCAGCGGCTGCTGGCGCCCTTCCACTACTTCGGGGTCGCCGACGACACCGACCTGTCGCAGCTGACCTGGCGCCGCGGCGGGTACGTCACCTCCGAGCTGTCCAACCTGCTCACGGGCGACGACGCGAGGGTCCGTCGGGTGCTGACCGCGATCCGCCGCATCGTCGACGACCCATCGTCGATGCGGGCACTCGGGTTCTGCGTGTCGGTCGAACACGCCCGGTTCATGGCGGCGAGGTTCCGCGAGGCCGGCTTCACGGCGCGGGCGGTCACGGGGGACACGCCGGCTGCGGAGCGTGACGCGGCGCTTCGTGATCTCAAGGCCGGCGCGGCGCAGGTGCTGTTCACCGTCGACCTGTTCAACGAGGGCGTCGACGTCCCCGAGATCGACACCGTGCTGTTCCTGCGCCCGACCGAGTCCGCCACGGTGTTCCTCCAGCAGCTGGGTCGGGGGCTGCGCAAGGCCCGCGACAAGGCCGTGCTGACCGTGATCGACCTGGTCGGCAATCAGCACCGCGAGTTCCGCTACGACCTGCGGTTGCGGGCGCTCACTGGCCGGAGCCGCCGTCAGCTCGCATCCGACGTTGAGGAGGGCTTCCCCTACCTGCCGGCCGGCTGTCACATCCACCTCGAGCGGCAGGCCGCCGAGGTGGTGCTCGACAGCGTCCGACGCCGGCTGAGGATCACCACGCGGTCGCTGGTCGCCGAGCTGCAGCAGCTGCGGGCCGAGCGTGGCGAGGTCGACCTCGCCACCTTCCTCCACGAGGCCGGCGTCGAACTCGACGAGCTGCACAAGGACTCGATCCGGGGGTGGACCCGGTTGCGTCGCGCCGCCGGCGTCGACCTGCCGCTGGCCGGGCCCGACGAGGAACGGCTCGCGAGGCGGCTCCGGGGGCTGATCCACCTCGACGACCCCGAACGGCTCCGGTCACTGCGTGCGCTCGGGACCGGTGACCTGGCGACCGGACCCCGGGACCTCCGGGATCGTCGGGTGCGGACGATGCTCGCCGGCGCACTGGTCGGCGAGAAGGCGGCGTTCGATGATCCGGATGCGGCCCGTCTCGCGCTCGCGGAGCACCCCGCGATCGCGGCCGAGGCGGTCGAGCTCGCCGACGTGCTCGAGGATGCGGCGCCGACGCTGCCGACCGTGCTGAGCGACCTCCCCGAGGTGCCCCTGGAGGTCCACGCGTCCTACCTCCGCAACGAGATCGCCCAGGCCTTCGGGCTCCGCGGGGCGGGGTGGATCACCGGGGTGCGCTACGACGAGGCGACCAACACCGACCTGCTGCTCGTCACGCTGCACAAGCAGGAGCGGCACTACACCCCGACCACGATGTACCGCGACTACGTCATCTCCCGCGACCGGTTCCACTGGGAGTCGCAGTCCGGCGCGTCACGGCACACCGGAGCGGGGCTGCGCTACGTGGAGCGGCGCAGCCGGGTGTTGCTGTTCGTGCGCATCGAGCGGGAGGACCCCTACCTGTTCCTGGGACCGGTGGAGCTGGTGTCGGCCGAGGGCGACCGGCCGATCGCGATCACCTGGCAGCTCCGCACCCCGATGCCGGAACGCTGGTTCCAGCAGGCCCGCAGTGCCGCCAGCTGACCTGCGGCTGCGTCGGCGGCTCGGGGGTGGACGGACGGTGTTCCGTGCGGGATGCTTCCCGGCAGCGTGGCAGCCGGCGGTGTCGCCGGGAGAGGATCAGGAGACCTGATGGGACGACCGGTCGTGCACTTCGAGATCATGGGTCGGGACGGGGCAGGTCTGCGCTCGTTCTACTCCCGCCTGTTCGACTGGGACCTCGACGTGGACAACGAGTTCGACTACGGCGTGGTGGACCGGGAACGCAACCTCAGCGCGGAGGGCGTCGGCATCGGTGGGGGCGTCGGGGGGATGCGGGACCACCCCGGACACGTGACCTTCTACGTCGAGGTGCCCGACGTCGAGGCCAGCCTGGTCCAGGCCGAGCAGTTCGGCGGCACCCGGCTGATGGGTCCCGAGCAGATCATGGAAGGCGTCGAGATCGGGATGTTCAGCGACCCCGAGGGCAACATGATCGGCGTCATCAAGGAGCAGACGTAGCCGACCCGTGGGACGACCGGGCGAGCACGCAGTGAGGCGAGGGGTGGACGGGGCCGACGCCGCGCCCACCCCGATCGACCGATCAGTTGCCGCCCACCATCGCATCGAGCTGTGCGCAGCTCACGAACGGGACGACGAGGTGTCCCGCTTCTCGCAGGGCTTCGCCCGCTCGTCCGAAGTGCAGCGAGCGATGGTGGTTGTTCGCCGGCAGGGCCCTCCCGCCAGCGAGGTCGACGCACCGCTCGTAGCCGTGCACCGTGTAGGGCGGCTGGCCCGGCGCGAGCGGTGGGTGGAACGAGACGTCGGCGTGGACCAGGAGCACGTGGGGGTGTGGATCCGCGAACGGGTCGTGTGGCTCGTGCTCGTCAGCCTGCGCGGTGGCTGAGATCGCGGCGACGGCGACGAGTGTGGCGGCGAGGACCGCGATCAGCTTGATGGAGATGCTCGTGACGGATCGGTCGAAGGACATGGCTCCCCTCCAGGTCGTGCGCCCCTCGGGCGCTGGCGGACGTACGCGATCCTCGAGGACAGCCGTGACGAACGGAACGGAGGAGGCCCCCAGATCCCGGTAGGGGTAGCCACCAAGGTCATGGCGGGATGGCCCGTCGGACCACTCGCTGGCGGGTACTCGCCGCTCGAGGGCACCTTCGCGGCGACCGTCCGGTCATCGCGTGTCGGCTCGACACCAGGGCAGCCCCACGAACGTCTCGCGCTGCACCGGTCACGTGGGGCCGTACCAGCGAACGGACTCAGCCGCCCGCGAGGTCCGACTGGTACGACGGGTCCTTGGTGAGTTCCCGGTAGAGGCTGCAGAAGCCGGCGTACGGGCCGAGGTTCGGGCTGCTGCCGTGTGCGGCCGTCCACATCTCCCGCAGGTCGGCACCTTCGCCGTAGATGTCGCAGAGCAGCTTGACGGCCGGGACCTGGCAGTCGTTGCGCAGTCGGTCGCGCATCTGGCTGAGGGTGCGCCCGTGGTTGACGTCGTGGTTGACGATCTCCTCCATGCAGCCCAGCAGCGGCCACCAGTCGGACAGCACCGTCGTGGTCAGCTTGCTCGGCAGTGCGCATCCCACCCAGTGGGGACGGCGCAGCACGTGAGTTGCAGGGTCCCCGAACCCGGTGGTCAGCGCGATCGAGGTGTCGTCGCTAGAACGCCACACCGCGCCCTCGCTGACCCGGGCGTACGCATCCGGGTCGTGGCACCGCTGCACCAGGTTCGGTGACACCTCGGTGATCAGCTCCACCCCCGCTGTCGAGGCGGCATCGTGGCACTGCAGGTACAGCAGGTGGTAGCGGGAGGACGCCTCGGCGTAGCTGTCGGGCATGAGCGTGTCGCACGCCTGCCGGAGCATCGGCACAGGGTCGACGAGGTTGGCCTGCACCTGCGCGGCGAGCGAGTCCAGCTGCGACAGCAGGGCCTGCTCGAAGCCGGTCTTCAACAGACCATCCCATAGCAAGGGCCCACCGACACCCGACTTCAGCGCCAGGTTGATGACGGTCGTGAGCTGGTCGATGAACCAGTCGTGCACCGGGTCGAGCTGCCCGTAGACACCCACGGTGCCGGTGTGCTGGACGGTGACGTCGTCGATCGTTGCCCGGACGAACCGCACGACCAGGGGTGCCGGCGTGCCGGCGACGAGGTCAGCCGCGCCGTGGGGGCCGGTGAAGCTGCCGCTCGGTTCGGTGAGCGTCGCGGTCGCGCACACCGTCATCGGGGAGAACACGAGCCCGCCGAGCGTGATCGCCTGGATGTGCGAGGTCCGCTCCTTCGCGCCCTTGGTCTTGGCCTGGGTCGTGAACACGATGTCGGTGTGGATCGTGCCGGTCCGGACCTCGCTCCCCGGCAGGCGCATGCAGACGTTGACGTACGCGTCGGCCTCGTCGGTCACGCCGGCGGGGGCATCGAAGCTGAGGTTGAACCACGCGTCGGTGCCGTGCACCCGGACCTCGTCGTCGGCGATGGGCAGGTCGTACATGACTGCGCTGTTGTCAGCGCCGATCGGGTTGGCCTTGGGGACGTAGGGGCTGTTCGAGGTGGTCTTGGCTGGGCCGCCCGCGCCCGTCCGCAGGTCGCGGATCTCGTACGGGGCGCCGCGGGTCTGATCCTGCAGCCGGGTCATCCGCAGCGGCACGGTGAACGTCATCGCCTCGATGTCGACCTCGAAGGTCCCGCCCTGCTTGACCGCCGGGGTGCTGAACTCGTAGCTGTCGAGCAGCTTGACGTTCGGGTAGGCGGTCCATCCGACCGGGTACTCGCCACACTCGTAGTGCGCCATGGGGGACGCGACCGTCGAGGGGTCGAACACCGGGACCCCGCCGGCAGGGTCTGTTCGTGCGCGACCTGCGGGTACCGGTCACAGCCGGTGTAGAAGCCGGCCCGGATCGCCTCGGAGACCGCACGGGACATCAGCCCGTAGGTGGTCTCGAACGTGAGGGCATCAGACGTCCGCGACGGCGGCGACTCGTGCAGCCAGTACAGCGGCAGGTAGCCGGTCGGGAAGGTCGGGGCGAGGTCGGGGGCGTGCACCCGGACGAACACGTTGTGACCGACGAGCGTCGGCAGGTCGGCCTGGACGAACACGCGCTCGCCGAAGGGCAGGGTCGCGACCGGGTCGGCGCCGAAGTCCGGCGCCGCGTACAGCGGCAGATCGTCGTGCCCGACGTACCGGGTGACCTGGGGGACGGTGCCGGAGGTGAATCGCCGCGGCCCGGTCGGTGGCCCGACCGTGCTCGGTGCCGTCAGGTCGGAGGGGCTCGACGTGGGCGCAGCGGCATCGAGGAAGTGAGGATCCGTCCCGGCGCGGGCGCCCCGCGGCTGCGCATCGGCCACGAGCGCGCCCACGACCCGGATCTGGTCGGGGACCTCCAGGCCGTGAGTCAGGCGCAGCGCGTCTGCCTCCGCGGCCGTGGCGAACAGGGTGACGGGCGGGACCGGGACCTCGCCGGTGCCCTCCTCCGCGCGCCTGGCGAACTGGAGGCCCTCGCCCCGAGCGAGCGCGCCGGCGAACAGTTCCGCCAGATCCTTGCGCAGTTCGTCGTCCGCGATGGCGTCGAGGTCGAGGTCGCGGATCTCCACGTCGGCTGACCCCGGGACGTGCCCGTCCGGCCCGTCGTCGGCCACGACCACCGTCGCGTCGGCGGTGTCGGTCTCCGTGGTTCCCGCTGCCGGGTCGTCTGCGGGGCGGCAGGCGCCGGCCGTGATGGCCAGCACGGTCAGCGCCCCGATGAGGCGCTGCCCGTGACCTCTGCGCGGCCGAATGGCGCGGTGGCCGATCCGGCGGGGCTCCAAGTGAGCGTGGTGTGTCGTGCGCATGGGTCCCTCTCCCATCTCGTCGGTGTCTATGGCCCTGACGAGCGGCATGCGTCCGCCTTACAGCTCCGGCGCGATACGCGCACATCAGTGCGCGATAACCGGAGGCAGGTCCGCGCGACCGACCCCCCGCCACGCGCCCGGTCGATCGGCTACCGCCCGTTGCTCGCACCCTCGGCCTGGGCCGTGTCCGGGCCAGCCGTCCGGACGTCCGCCGCGGGCAGCTCCTGCCAGGCCGCGTCCAGCGCTGCGTGGGCCTCCTCCGATGAGGCACGGAGCTGGTGCGCCCGCAGCGCGAAGGCCCGGGCGGTCTCCTCGAGTGCTGCCCGGCGCTGCCGGGCGGTGAGGGTGCGTCCCCGGGCGACCACCGTCCCGCGCCGACCGGCGGCCTCGACGACCCCATCGCGCAGCAGCGCTTCGTACGCCTTCGCGACGGTGCCCTTCGCGAGCCCGAGGTCGGCGGCGAGCTGCCGGATCGTCGGCAGCCGGGTGCCCTCGGTCAGCGCCCCGGACGCGACCATCCGTGCCACCTGGGCCCGCAGCTGCTCGTACACGGGGGTCGGGTCCGCCGGGTCGACGTGGACGATCACCGCACGGCCACCCCGCGCCGCTCCTCGGCCGCGCGCGCCAGCACGGTGGCGGGCCCGCCCCGCCGCCACCAGATCAGGGCGAGGATCGTGAACCCGAGGTAGGTCAGGGCGGCGATCGCCGCGAGCCCGGAGTCCCCCGGCACGAGTGCCTCCGTGATCGCCGAGACCTGCCAGAGCGTCAGCAGCAGCAGGCTCCCGGCCCCGGCGGCGTCGACGGAGCGGATCGCTAACCGACGCACGGCGTCATCGGCTGCGGCGAGGTGGCCGGTCAGTGCCGGGCGGGGGCGCCCCACGATCGCCCGCTGCACGGTGAGCACGGTGCCGGCCACCACGACGCCGAGGAGCCCCGGGATGGGCGGGCCGCTGGCCGCCGGCACGCCCAGGTGCACCATGGCCACGCCCGCGGCCACCCCGGCCAGCACGAGGGTGCGCCGACCGGATCCTTCTGGCCGGTAGTCGTCGAGGTCCCGGGGGGCGAGGCTCACCGTCCGTGGGCCGGCCTGCCGCTGGCGCAGCTGGTGGAGCTCGGCGCCGATCGCGCCAGCGAACGCGCCGAGCAACCCCATCACCAGTGGGTCGGACCACAGCGGCGCGCCGCCGACCCCGATGCGGATCTCGCTGCGGAGAGCGACGCTTGCCACGGCCACCCCGGTCGCCAACGGCAGTCCGCCTAGCATCCGCCACCGGCGCGCGCGGTCGCGCCACCGCTCGAGCAACGCGCGGACATCGGGGTCGTCCGGCACCGCCAAGCCGTCGAGCTCCGCGTCGGTGACGGGGCCCTTGGGCAGCCCTGTCCGCACGATGGCGACCCACAGCACGATCACGACCGCCAGCAGCACGAGGCCGAGGAGCGCGAAGGCCCGCATCGGGTGGTCCTCTCGTCGGGTGGGTTGGCTTCTCCACGCAGATTATGTCACACTGTACTGTGACGATAGGACGAACGCCAACGACGAGGTGGAGCGTGACCGGATCGACGTCGACGCTGGACCAGCTGGTCCCGGCGCCGTGGTCA
The DNA here is from genome assembly GCA_007120465.1 of Nitriliruptoraceae bacterium. Lineage (GTDB taxonomy): Bacteria > Actinomycetota > Nitriliruptoria > Nitriliruptorales > Nitriliruptoraceae > CSSed11-175R1. The sequence goes on along the minus strand of SKNO01000132.1, from coordinate 2,304 downwards.
GCCCGTCGGCGGGCGGCGGTGGCCGGCCTGCTCGCGGCGCTGCTCACCGCGTTCGGAGCGCTGGGGTGGTCCGGGCTCGTCGTTCCCAACCTCGTCGGCGGTCACCTTGGCGGCGGCACCGTCGAGGTGGGCCGCGTCGCGGACGGCCGGGTGGTGGACACCGCGGTGACGGTGCGTGTCGCCGTCGAGAACCGCGGGTGGGTGGCAGCGGAACTCACCGGCTGGGAGCCGCCCGCCACCACCGGGATCGACTGGCGGGAGAACGCGGAGCCGCTGCCGACGACGCTCGCGCCGGGCGAGCGACGGATCCTGGAGCTTGCTGCCACGATCCCGGACTGTGCCGAGGTCGCCGCCCACGGCGCCGAGGGCTTCGGGGTCGTCGCTACCGGTCCAGCCGGGATCACCCTGACGCGTCCGGTCGAGGTCGACGGGATCGCCTCGACACCGCAGTGGTTCGGCCACGACGACGGACGAGCTCCCCTGGACCCGTCCGCGCGTGCGCCGAGCTGGGTGTACAGCGCCCTCGACTGGGCCTGCGACCCCGAGGCGCACGGGTAGGGGCGATGCGCTGGCTCGGCCGTCACCCGAGGTGCTCGATCGGGCCGCCGGAGGTGTTGGTGTGGCCTGAGCGCGCAGCCGTGTGCGCGTCGGGACCTGCGTCGTACGGCAGCACCTCGACGTCCTGCGCGCTCGGGACGACCGCCTCTAGTCCATCCGTCGGGCGTCGTTCACGCTCGTAGATGTGCGACACCTCGATGGAGGGAGATGGTCGACATGACCGACACCGGTGCCCCGGTCCTCCGGCTCGTGGAGCTGACGAAACGGTACGGCGACCTGACCGCGTTGGACCGGTTCAGCCTGGACATCGCCGAGGGCGAGATCGTCGGGCTGCTGGGGCCCAACGGTGCGGGCAAGACCACGACCCTGCGCACCCTGCTGGGGCTGCTCAAGCCCTCCGGGGGACGGGCCGAGATCTTCGGCATCGACGCCTGGGCAGACCCGGTGGAGGCCCACCGCCGCCTGGCGTTCATCCCCGGGGAGTTCAGCGTCTGGCCGCAGCTGACGGGCGGGCAGATCATCGACCTGCTCGGCACCGTCTCAGGCGGCTTCGACCCCGCGTACCGCGACGAACTGATCGAGCGCTTCAACTTCGACCCGTCGAAGAAGGGCCGCTCGTACTCCAAGGGCAACCGGCAGAAGATCGCCGTCATCTCGGCACTGATGACCCGCGCGCCGCTGCTAGTGATGGACGAGCCGTCCAGCGGCCTGGACCCGTTGATGACCGCCACGTTCCAGGACTGCCTGCGCGAGGCGAAGGCCGCCGGGCAGACGATCTTCCTGTCCAGCCACATCCTGAGCGAGGTCGAGGCGGTGTGCGACCGCGTCGCCGTGCTGCGGGAGGGTGTGTGCGTCGAGCAGGGCACCCTCGCCGACCTGCGGCACCTGCACGCCAACACCGTCGAGGCGACCTACACCGGCCAGCCGCCGCGGCTCGACGAGGTCCCGGGCGTCGAGGACGCCTACGTGCGCGACGGCGTGATCCGTCTGCACGTCTCGGGCTCGCCCGACCCGCTGCTGAAGGCGCTCGCCGAGGCCAACATCACCGCCATCCAGATGCGTGAGCCCTCCCTCGAGGAGCTGTTCCACGCCTTCTACGACCAGCCCGACGAGCCGGCAACGAGCGCCGCCTGACACGGAGGGCAGTGCGATGACGACGAGCACGTCGCCCCCGTCCGCCGTCGAGCCACCTCGGGTGTTCGTCGCCGGAGAGCCGCGGTCGCCGCGGCGCGTGTGGTGGCGCACCTACCGCCACCACCTGCGCCTGCTGCGCAGCTCCGCGATCGCGTGGGGCGCGGGCCTGGCCGGCATCAGCCTCGGCGTCGCGGTCACGGTCGAGGACCGCATCGCCACCGAGGCGGAACGAGAGGCACTCGCCGCGATGACGGACGTCCCGGCGTTCCTGGCACTCCAGGGCCGGATGGTCGAGATCGCGACGATGGAGGGCTTCACCCTCGCGCGGTGGGGCATGTTCAGCATCCTCGTCGCCGTCTGGGCGATGCTGGCGGCCGCGCGGCTGCTGCGTGGGGCCGAGGAGACCGGCCACGTCGAGCCGCTCCGCGCCGGCGCGCTCACCCCGCGCGGGCTGCTCGCGGCCGTCCTCGCGGCGCTGTTCACGGTCTACGCCATCTTCGCGGTCGCGATCGGCGTCACCCACACCGCCGTCGGCATGGATCCGGCGACGGCCTGGGCCCTCGGCGGCGCCGCGGCCCTGCTGGCGGCGACGTTCGCGTCGGCCGGGGCGCT
>SKNO01000147.1 GCA_007120465.1 Nitriliruptoraceae bacterium | reverse complement strand
GGGGGCACGGAGACGCCCGGCGACGATGTGGTGGCGCATCCCGGCGTCCCACGCCGGCGCGTCCCGACGCCCGGTCAGCAGTCCGTCGACCGCGACGTCACGCCAGTCGTCCTCGGACAGGGACCCGAACCGCAGGTCCTTGATGCCCTGGGAGCGGCCGTCCAGCAGCCTCCCGATCGGCGCGCTGCGCGACGAGCTGTGCCGCAGGGTCCAGGTGGTCACGTTCGCGACCTTCTCGAGCCACGAGCCGAGGTGCGGGGTCCCGAGGTAGACCGCGTCGGAGACCAGCGACGGCCAGGAGTGCTGCTGCTCCCGCGCGGTCGCGACGGCGGCGCGGGCTGCCAGCCCGCCCATCGAGTGGCCCACGAGCACGATCCGGGTCACCGTCACCGGCCAGGCCGCGACCGTGTCGTCCAGCAGGCGGGCGAGGTCGGTCCCGTTGCGTGCGACCGGTCGTCCGGTGCCGTACCGCACCGCGAGCGGCGTCCAGCCCTGCGGTGTCGCCAGGTCGGGGATCGTCGCACCGTCGGGTGCGGGCTCGCTCCAGAGGTCCTCGGAGTGGACGAGCCCGTGGAGCAGGACGACGAGCTGTCCGCTCGGTGCGGGGAACGCGGTCGCGAGCGCGGCCGGGGCCGGGGCGAGCGGGCGACGGGCGTGCACGAGGGTCACGTCGATGTCCAGTTCGGGCGCGCTGGTCACGATGTGCTCGGCCGCGACGCCGTGGGCGATCGCCTGGGCGCGGAGCCGGCCCCGCGAGGGGCCAACCGCGTCACCGTGCCGCCCGGGATCCGCCACACGTGCCATGACGGCGGCACCCAGCTCACCGGCCCCGAGGATGCCGGTGCTGACCAGTCCGTACACCCCGTCGACCACCGCGTCGTGGACCCGTGCGATCGGTCGACCCGGCGGGCCGAGCCAGCGGAACGCCCCGCGGCTGATCACACGGTGCATGTCCCGGACCGTGCCCAGGACGACCTCGTCGGCGACGTTGGCGATGAGCCGCGGCCACCCCGAGGGCGCAGCGAGCCCCGCTGGAAGCGTGGCTCGTGTCGATCCTGGCCCCTGTCGGCGCCGGGACGGGTCGAACCTCACGATCGTGTCTGCGTCATGTTCAGCCTGGATCCGCCACCCTGGTCGGCTGGGGTTGCGCTGCACCTACCACCCCATGCCGGCCCCGGCACCAGGTCTTCGAGGAGACGCTCGGACGATGCCGCGCGATCCCGGGCATCGGGAGGCTACGAGGCCGTGCGCGGGCCGCCAACTTGACCCGGGGGGCCGCAGCGGTCACTATCACCGACGGCTGAACCTCGAAGGAGCACACGTGCTGGGTGCGGCGATGATCATCGACGGGCGTCGCGACGTCCTCGGTGTCCTCGTCGTCGTTCCGTAGCGCGTGCCCGGCTCCGAGCACGCGCGAACCTCCCGGAGCCGGGAGGTTCTTCTCGTCAGAGGGGCCGCCGACCAGGAGAGCGAGATGCAGATCACGGGCGCGGAAGCGGTGATGCGGACCCTGGAGGCGCTGGGCGTCGACACGGTCTTCGGGTACCCGGGCGGGGCGATCCTCCCGGCGTACGACCCCCTGATCGACGCGGACTTCACCCACGTCCTCGTCCGTCACGAGCAGGGCGCGGTCCACATGGCGGAGGGCTACGCCCACGCCACCGGTCGGGTCGGTGTCTGCATCGTCACCTCCGGGCCGGCGGCGACGAACCTCGTCACCGGCCTCACCGACGCGATGATGGACTCGATCCCCGTCCTCGCGATCACCGGGCAGGTGGCGACCAGCGCGATCGGCTCCGACGCCTTCCAGGAGGCGGACGTGACCGGCATCACGATGCCGATCACCAAGCACAACGAGCTGGTGCACGCGCCGGAGCGCATCGCGCCGGCGATCAAGGAGGCGTACCACGTCGCCCGCAGCGGCCGACCCGGGCCCGTCCTGGTCGACCTGCCGAAGGACGTGCTCAACGCCACCTTCGAGTGGGAGTGGGACGACACCGTCGATCTCCCCGGCTACCGGCCCACGGTCCGCGGTCACGGCAAGATGATCCGTGAGGCCCTGGAGCTGATCGCCGCCGCGGAACGGCCGGTGATCTACGCCGGGGGCGGGCTGGTCCGTGCCGGGGCCGCGGACGAGCTGTACCGCTTCGTGACCCGGCTCGCGCTCCCGGTCGTCACCACGCTGATGGCCCGTGGGGTGTTCCCCGACACCCACGAGCTCGCGGTCGGGATGCCGGGGATGCACGGGCACTTCGCGGCGGTGCGTGCCCTGCAGGAGGCCGACCTGCTGGTCACCCTCGGCGCGCGGTTCGACGACCGTGTCACCGGCCGCCTCGACGCCTTCGCGCCCCACGCCAAGGTCCTCCAGGTCGACGTCGACCCGGCCGAGATCGGCAAGAACCGGGACGTCGACGTCCCGATCGTCGGCGACCTCAAGGTCGTGCTCGGCCAGATCAACGGGGTGCTCGACGACCGGCAGGAGCGCGGCGAGCACGACCGGTTCGTGCCCGACACGACCGCCTGGCGGGCCCACCTCGCTGACCTCCGGCGCGACCACCCGCTGCGCTGCGAGCAGCCCGAGACCGGGGTGCTCAAGCCCCAGACCGCGATCCGCGCGATCCACGCGACCTGGGGTGACGACGCGGTGTACGTGTCCGGGGTCGGTCAGCACCAGATGTGGGCAGCCCAGCTGATCCCCTACACCCGCAGCCGGCAGTGGATCAACTCCGGGGGCCTCGGGACGATGGGCTTCGCCGTCCCCGCGGCGATCGGCGCCAAGGTCGGCGTCGGGCCGGACGTGCCCGTGGTCGCGATCGACGGCGACGGCTGCTTCCAGATGACCTTCCAGGAGCTGGCCAGCGCCGTGCAGCACGGGATCCCGGTGGTGTTCTGCGTCATCAACAACGGCTACCTCGGCATGGTGCGCCAGTGGCAGCACCTGTTCTACGAGGACCGCCTGTCGCAGGTGGAGCTGCCCCAGGACTGCCCGGACCTGCTGAAGCTCGCCGAGGCGTACCAGATCCCGGGGTTCCGGGCCAGCACGGTCGACGAGCTGGATGCCGTGCTGTCCAAGGCCCGGGCGATCACCGACCAGCCGGTGCTCGTCGAGCTGCGGGTCGACCCCGACGAGATGGTGTTCCCGATGGTGCCGTCGGGGGCCAGCAACGACGAGCTGCTCGAGTCCGCCGAGGAGTGGCACGCCCGCGTCGCCGCCGAGCAGGCCTGACGCGCCCACCCACCAGCCGACCTCCAGGGGGTCCGCCGTGTACCACGACCGTCACACGCTCTCCGTGCTCGTCGAGAACCGGCCCGGCGTGCTCGCCCGGATCGCCGGGATGTTCGCCCGGCGGGGCTACAACATCCGCTCGCTGGCCGTCGGGCCGACCGACGACGAGCGGATCTCGCGCCTGACGATCGTCGTCGGGACCGAGGCGGTGCAGCTCGAGCAGATCATCAAGCAGCTCAACAAGCTCGTCCACGTGCTCAAGATCGTGGAGCTCGACGAGGAGATCTCCGTCGAGCGCGAGCTGCAGCTGGTCAAGGTCACGGCCGACGCACAGACCCGCAGCCAGATCATCGAGATCGCCGACGTGTTCCGGGCGAAGATCGTCGACGTCGACCACGACGCGCTGACGATCGAGGCGTCGGGCAACCCCGGCAAGCTGGAGGCGATGCTGGACCTGCTGGAACCCTACGGCATCCGGGAGATGGTGCGGAGCGGCACGATCGCGCTCGCGCGTGGGACCCGTGCCATCACCGACGGGTCGAAGCTGCGGATGCAGCGGGTGGTGTGACGGAGGCGGCCATGGTCGGTCGGGAGGTGCACGACGGCGATCGGGGAGCACCTGAGCGCCCCGACCACGCTGCCCTGGCCGACCACCTGCACGGGCTGCTGCGGTCGCGCCTCGAGGGCCGGCGGGTCGTGCTCGCCATGGACATCCTCGTCGGCACGGTCGCGCTCGCCGAGGTCCTGCCCGGGTTCGGGGTCGAGGACGTCCTGGTGGTCGCGGGCAGCCGCGGCACCGGCGAGCTCGATCCCGCGTACGAGCGGGACGCGCTCGTGCTGGGCGTCTCCGGGCGCGGGATCATGGGGCCGATCCGGGCCTTCGAGTCCGCCCTCGACGATCCTCCGCCGGAGCTGCGCAGCGCGATCGACCGGTTCGACCCCGATGGGGACGCACTGGTGATCACCACCCTGTTCAGCACGCGCCAGCAGCTGTGCGGGCGGCCCGTGTTCGGCGGACGCGATCCGCGGTGGGCCGCGCTCGAGGACAAGACGGTGGTCGACACCCTCTGGGACGCGGCGGGAGTGCCCCGGTCGCCATCGGCGATCGTGCCGGCCCGTCAGGAGGAGCTGGAGGTCGCCGCGGCCCGGCTGGACGAGGGGCTCGGGACGGTCTGGGTGGCCGACAACCGCGAGGGGTGGCACGGCGGCGCCGAGTACCTGCGGTGGGTGCGCAGCCCGCACGACGCGGCTCCGGCGGCGGCCGCCCTCACGCCGGTCGCGGACCGGATCCGGGTCATGCCCTTCCTCGACGGACGCCCGTGCTCGATCCACGGGTGGGTCCTGGGGGACGAGGTGATCACGTCCCGTCCCTGCGAGACGGTGGCCCTGCGTGAGCGCGACGCCCCCCGGCTGCGCTACTGCGGGGCTGCCGCGACCGCGTGGCGCCCTGCCGACGAGGACGCCGAGGCGATGCGCGCCGTGGTCCGGCAGGTCGGCCGCCACCTGCGCGACACGGTCGACTACCGGGGGGTGTTCACCGTCGACGGGGTCCTGACGGCCGATGGCTTCCGGCCGACCGAGCTCAACCCCCGGTTCGGCGCGGCGATCGGCACCCTGGGCAGGGGCGCCGACCTGCCCCTCTACACGCTGCACCTGCTCAGCGTGGACGCGCCGGATCTGGACCTCCGGCCGGCCGAGCTCGAAGCGACGATCCAGACCTCACCACCGGTCGCCCGGGCCTTCGTCCAGCTCGACGGCGTCGACGTCGAGCCGCGCGCGGCACGGGTGCTCCGGGACGGGCCCGGCTGGCGGGTCGAGGACGTCGAGGATGAGCCGCGAGACGATGCTGGGGACGAGGCCGCGGCCGGGGGCCACACCGCGGAGGGCGACACCGCGGAGGGCGATACCGCGGAGGGCGATACCGCGGGAGGCGGGACCGACGTGGTCGCGGAGGTCGAGCTCGGCCCCGGCCCGAGCGGCGGCTTCCTGCGCCTCGCGCTGGTCGACCACCCCGACGGCGCCGCGGTCGCTCCGGTGGTGGCGGAGCTGCTCCCGGCGGTCGCGGACCACCTCGACCTCGACATCCCCGCCATGGACGCTGCCCCCGACCTGCGGCCGCTCTGAACGTCCGGCGGCTTCGGGGATTCGACCTGTTGCCACTGATCGGGGCGGTCCCGACCACCGAGCGTGCGTAGCGTCGTGCCCTCCCGCGGGTGTGCACCCGTCGCCGACCGAGCGGAGGATCCACGGTGAGCAGACTGCGTACCCCCGAACGTCCCGCGGCCGGCACCGACACCGCGCCGGCGCCGAACGGCACGGTGATCGCGGTCGGTGGGATCGCCGCACTCGCACTGCTCTGGTACACGGCGCAGCGGCACGGCCTCGACCGGGCGACGTTGCTCGTCGTCGGGGTCGCGCTCGGGGTGACGCTGTTCCACGCGCGGTTCGGGTTCACCTCGGCGTGGCGGCAGCTGGTCAGCGTCGGGCAGGGTCGGGGCTTGCAGGCGCACGCGCTCATGCTCGGGACGGCCGCGGTGCTGTTCGCCCCGATCATCGCCGGCGGGGTGGCGCTGTTCGGGGTGGAACCGGCCGGGTACGTCGCGCCGATCACCCTCGGGCTGTTCGTCGGGTCGGTGCTGTTCGGGATCGGGATGCAGCTCGGTGGCGCCTGCGCGTCGGGGACGCTGTACGCCACCGGCGCCGGTCACGGCCCGGTGATGATCACCCTGGGTGCCTTCATCGTCGGCTCGATCCTCGGGATCCGCACCGTCCAGTGGTGGCAGCCCGGCGGACGAGCGGGCTACGTCCTCAGCGATCCGGTCTCGCTGGCGGGGACACGGTTCGGGTACGTCGGCGGGGTCGTCATCACGCTGGTGCTCCTCGCCACGATCGCGGGGGTCGCCGAGGCGGTGCGGCGTCGTCGGCAGCCACCGCCGATCGCCCCGATCCCGTCCGCCCGCGGCGCGGCACGGATCCTGCGCGGATCCTGGCCGCTCTGGGTCGGGGCGCTCGTCCTGGCCGGGCTCAACGCGCTGGTGCTCGCCACCTCCGGACGGCCCTGGGGGGTGACCGCTGCCTTCCGGCTGTGGGGATCCAAGCTGGTCGACACCCTCGGGCTCGGTGACCCCGCCTCCTGGCCGGCGTGGCAGGGCAACCCCGCCCTCGAGGCGTCGATCCTGCTCGACAACACCAGCGTCACCAACCTCGGGATCATCCTGGGCGCGCTGGTGGCCGCCGGCGCGGCCGGCACCTTCACGCTGCGGCACCGCACGCCCCGCAACGTCGTCGCGGCCCACAGCGTCGGCGGGGTCGCGATGGGGTACGGCGCCAGCATCGCCTTCGGGTGCAACATCGGCGCGTACTTCTCGGGCATCGCCTCCCTCAGCCTCCACGGGTGGATCTGGGGGCTGATGGCCCTCGTCGGGACGTGGATCGGGCTGCGACTGCGGCGGTGGTTCGGACTGCACAACCCCAGACCGACCGACAGCGTGTGCTGAGCCGGGGGCACCCCGTGCGGTCGGGGGTCGCCGGTCGGACCGGGTCGCGCCACGCCACCGGGCTAGCGTTGGGGGTGTCCCCGAACTGGAGGATCCCCGACGTGGACGTCGCCCCGGTCGCCACCCCACCCGCGCGCCTGCTCCTCGGTCCCGGCCCATCGCCCGTGCACCCGCGGGTGCTCGAGGCGCAGGCACGGCCGATCGTGGGACACCTCGATCCGTGGTTCCTCGAGGTCACCGACCAGATCGCGGAGATGCTGCGCACGGTGTTCCGGACGCACAACCGCCTGACCTACGCGGTCTCGGGCACCGGCTCGGCCGGGATGGAGACGGCGGTGGTCAACGTCGTCGAACCCGGCGACACCGTGATCGTCGGGGTCAACGGGGTGTTCGGCGGCCGCCTCGCCGACACCGCGCAGCGCGCCGGTGCCGAGGTGGTCGCGCTGGAGGAGCCCTGGGGGCGCATCGTGCCGCCGGAGCGGGTCGCGTCGGCCCTGAAGGCCCACCCGGACGCGAAGCTCGTCGCGCTGGTCCACGCCGAGACCTCCACAGGGGCCCACCAGCCCCTGGAGGAGGTGGGGGCGCTGCTCCGCGACACGGACACGCTGTTCCTCGTCGACACCGTGACCGGCCTCGCCGGGGTGCCGGTCGAGGTGGACGCCTGGGGGCTGGATGTCGTGTACAGCGGCGCGCAGAAGTGCCTGTCGGTGCCGCCCGGTCTCGCCCCGATCACCTTCTCGGAGAAGGCGGAGGCGGTGATCGACCGTCGCAGCACGACGGTCCGGTCGTGGTACCTCGACGTCACCGCGGTGCGGCGCTACTGGGGCGGTGAGCGCGCCTACCACCACACGGCCCCGATCAGCGCGCTGCTCGGGCTGCACGAGGGCCTGCGGCTGGTCCTCGAGGAGGGGTTGGAGACGCGGTGGGCACGCCACGCCGAGGTCGGTGCGCTCTTCCAGGAGCACATCCAGGACCGTGACGCGGAACTGCTCGCCCAGGAGGGGCACCGGCTGCCCCAGCTGACCACCTTCGCGCTGCCCGACGGGATCGAGGAGGCGCCGCTCCGAGCGCGTCTGCTCCACGAACACGGCATCGAGGTCGGTGGCGGGCTCGGCAGCTTCGCGGGACGCGCGTGGCGGGTCGGCCTGATGGGAGAGGGCGCCACCCACGCCAACGTCGACCGCTTCCTCGACGCCCTGGACGAGCTGCTCGAGGGCTGAGTCCGCGCGGGCACCCCGCGCGGGCGGCAGGCTGGGAGTACCGTGCGGACCGCAGGGTCGCGCTGCGAGCGCGACGCACCGCCAGGATCAGCTGACCAGGGAGGGAACACGACCATGGCGACCGTGGTGATGGAGGGGTTGAACAAGGTGTTCCCGGATGGGACGCAGGCGATCTTCGATCTGGATCTGTCGATCGATGATGGGGAGTTCGTGATCTTGGTGGGGCCGTCGGGGT
>SKNO01000075.1 GCA_007120465.1 Nitriliruptoraceae bacterium | reverse complement strand
GTTGCACCCAGCGCCTACCGTGGCTGGAAGCGGCGGCCAGGCCTGTGAGGACCCGTCAGCCCGACGCCCGATCGCCGGGCTCGCGGCGCATGACCCAGTACCCGGGGAGCCACACGGCGGGGTCGATGTGCGCCACCGTCCGGAACCCGAACCGCTCGTAGATCGGCGGGTTGGCCGGATCGGTGGTCTCGAGCCACGCCGCCAGCCCGTCCGCGTCGCAGCGGTCCAGCACGTGGTCCAGCAGCCGTCGCGCCAACCCCTGACCGCGGTGGACCGGATCGGTGGCCAGGTAGGCCAGGTGCCAGCACCGACCGCGGGACGCCTCGCGCACCGCCTTCGACCGGTTCCACGCGAACGCCAGCGTCCCGCGGCGGTACCGGATCCCGAGCGCCGCGGCGTGCGGGATCCGCGGAGCGGCGAGCAACGCGGCGAGCAGCAGGTTCCCGGTCGCCGCCGGGGTCGGCAGATGCGGGCGGTACCCGGGCGGGCGCCACACCGCGATCGCGCCGAGCTCCCCGCCGACCTCGACGCCGTAGGCGGAGGCATCCGGGATCGCGGCGCCGATCACGTTGCGGCCCGAGAGTTCCAGGACCCGGCGACGCTGCTGCTCGTCGGGGAGCATCGCTACCGCCCCCGGGTCCTGCGCGAACCCGCGTGCGAGCACCGCGGCGGCCACGTCCCGATCCTCGGGGTCGAGCACGCGGAGCACGGTTTCGGGCACGGCGGTCAGCGCGCGAAGAGGATCTCGCGCCCGAGGTAGGGCTGGAGCTTGTCGGGCACGGTCACCGTGCCATCAGCCCGCTGGTGCTGTTCGACCAGCGCGATGATCGCCCGCTGCACCGCCAGCGCGGTTCCGTTCAGCGTGTGGACCAGCACGTTGTCGCCGCCCACCACCCGCATCCGGGCCTTGAGCCGCCGCGCCTGGTAGTCGGTGGTGTTCGAGCAGGAGGTGATCTCGCGGTAGGCGTCCTGCCCGGGCAGCCACGCCTCGAGGTCGAACTTGCGGGCGGCCGATGCGCCGAGGTCGCCCACCGGGATGTCCACCACCTGGGCGTGGATGTCGAGCCCGGAGAACACCTCCTCCTCGATCGCGAGGATGCGCTCGTGCTCCTCCCGGGACGCGTCCGGGTGGGTGAAGGAGAACAGCTCCACCTTCTCGAACTGGTGCACCCGCAGGATCCCGCGGGTGTCCTTGCCGTGGGCGCCGGCCTCACGCCGGAAGCACGGCGAGTAGCCCGCGTAGCGCAACGGCAGGTCGTCCGGATCGAGCACCTCGTCCATGTGCATCGCCGCGAGCGACACCTCGGAGGTCCCGATCAGGTGGAACTCGTCGTCGCGGGTGGTGAAGATCTGCTGCGCGTCGGTGGGCAGGAACCCGGTGCCGTACATGGCCGCCTCGCGCACCAGCACCGGCGGGATCACGGGCGTGTGGCCGTGCTCCATCGCGATGTCGATCGCGTAGCGGACCAGCGCGAACTCCAGCAGCGCGCCCTCGCCCTTGAGGTAGGCGAACCGGGCGCCCGACACCTTCGCGGCCCGCTGCAGGTCGACCGCGTCGGCCGCCTCCAGCAGTTCGACGTGGTCCCGCGGGGTGAACCCGAAGGTCGGCTTCGTGCCGAAGGTGCGGAGCACGACCCCCTCACCCTCCTCCCCGTCCGGGGCGTCGGGATCGGGCAGGTTCGGGATCGTCGCGGCGACGCGGGCGTGCTCCTGCTCCGCCGCGGCCAGCTCGTCCTCGAGGGCCGCCACCTTCGCCTTGAGCTCCGAGGCGGCGTCGATCAGGCCCTGCCGCTCCTCCGGGCCGGCCTGCCCGATCCGCTTGGACGCGGCCTTCTGCTCCGCGCGCGCTGCATCCACCTCGGAGATCAGCGCCCGGCGGCGCTCGTCGAGGTGGCGCAGCCGGTCGAGGTCGTCGGGGCCGAGCCCACGGCGCGCGAGCGCGGCAGCGACCCGGTCGGGGTCGTCCCTGAGCAGTCGCAGATCGATCATGACGATGCAGGCTAACGCGTCACGGGCCTGCCCTTCAGCCCGCGCCGATCCCGCGCCGATCCCGCCCCGATCCCCACGACCGACGGGGGACGGTCACACGCCGACGTCGCGGACCCGCTCGCGCCAGCTCGCCAGCCAGGCGGCCGCGTCCCGGTACGCCGCGTCGTCCTCGCGGATCCGGTCGGCCTCGTCGGGCCGTCGCGCCCCCGACCGGCGGTAGGAGCCGAGCACCTTGACGTCCCGGTGGGTCCGCTTGACCGCCGCGAGCGCATCACCGACCCGCTCCCCCAGCAGGTGGCCCTCGACGTCGAGGAAGAAGCAGTACTCCCCGAGCTCGGCCTTGGTGGGCCGCGACTCGATCTTGGTGAGGTTCAGCTCCCGCTCGGCGAAGATCTCGAGCAGCTGCAGCAGCGCCCCCGGGCGGTTGGCCTCGATGAACACCACCATCGAGGTCTTGTCCCACCCCGTCGGCGGTGGGACGTCGTGTCCGACGATCACGAAGCGGGTGACGTTGCCCGGCCGGTCACTGATGTCGCGAGCCGCGACCTCGAGGTCGTAGCGCTCGGCCGCGAGCGGGTTGACGATCGCGACGAGCGGGTCGGCGGAGGCGGCGACGGTCTCGGCCGCCCGCGCGGTGGAGGCGGCGGGGGTCCGCACCGCATCGGGCACGGTCTGGTTCAGCCAGCGCCGGCAGCCCGCGAGCGCCACCGGGTGGGACACCACCTCGACGACCTGCGCGAGATCCACGCCGGGGCGGGTGGCCGCCACCAGGGTGATGGGGAGCTCCATCTCCCCCGCGATCAGCAGGTCGGTCTCGAAGGCGAGCGCGTCCAGGGTGGCGGTGACCGATCCCTCGAGGGTGTTCTCGATCGGGACGACCCCGAGCGTGGCGTCGCCCTCGGACACGGCGCGGAGCACCTCGGTGACGTCGCCGTAGGGTTGCAGGGCGCCGGGGGCGTCGGAGCCGGTGACGAGCCGAGCGGCGGACTCGGTGAAGGTCCCCTCCGGGCCGAGGTAGGCGATCGTCCGCGCCGGCGCGGCCCCCTCGCCCGCGTCCGCGGCGGACGGCGTGGACGGCGTGGTCACGACGCTCGCCGCCGCCGACGGGTGGCGGGCGGCAGGGTGCTCGGTGGCCGCTGCTCGATCGCGGCGGTGATGGCCTCGGACTCCTCGTTGGAGAGGTTGTGCTCGCTGACGCCGCCGCGGACGGGCTTGCCGTAGGCGCGGGTCTCCGACCGGCCGTTGATCGCCGAGATCACGATGCCGTCGCCGCGCTCGTCGAGCAGGGCGGTCGAGAAGGACAGCGCTCCACCCATGTCCTCGAAGGCGTCGTAGCGCACCACGCCGACCCGGGAGACCGTGCCGCGCAGCAGGTCGCGCAGGTGCTCGGTGTTGCCGTGGACGGTCGCGAGATCCTGGCGGATCTCGGCGAGCTCCGCGCCGTGGCGCCCGAGGACCGACACCACGTCCTCCGCACTGTCCGGGAAGGCGCGGGCGTGCTCCCGGCGCAGCGCCGTGAGCCGGCGGGAGGTCCGCCACAGCAGGACCGTCAGGACCAGCACGAGCAGCAGCGCTGCGAACGCCACGCCCGCCACCACCTCGACCTCCAGCAGCACCTGCGGCATCGCGATCCCTCCGTGGTGGGGCGCAGCCAGGGACCCGGCTCGCCCACGGCCGGCAACGATACCGCCCGGCTGAGGGCATCCCGGCACAGGCGCTCCGCCTGTGGACCACCAGCCGGATGGCCGCTCCCGCAGGTTCGGTCGGGCGCTTCCGCGGAAGCGGCGCGGCGCCCCCGCGGCGCGCGCTCAGCGCACCTCCTCGTCCCGTTCGGACGGCGCATCCGCCGTGGCCCGAGCACCGAGACGGCCGCCGGAGTGACCGTCTGACCGCGTTGGGCGGCGCTTCGGAGCACGACGCCGGACGGATCGGTCGCACCCGCGGGACCGTCCAGGCGGCTCCCGGACCGCGAACAACGGGCGTCCCCGCATCCGACCCCATCCAGCGGAGGAACCACCATGAAGAAGAAGCTCCTCGTCGGCCTGGCGGCTGCCGCCCTGGCCGTCATCCCCGCCAGCGCCGCCTTCGGCGACGCACACGACACCGGTCAGGTCGTGATCGTTCACGGCGTGCCCGGCTTCGAAGCCGACATCCTCGTCAACGGCGAGACCAGCGACCTCACCGGGCTCGAGTTCGGTGACGTGGCGGTCGTCGACCTGCCCGCCGACTCCTACGACCTCGGTGTGGCGCCGGCCGGCTCCACCGACGCGATCCTCGCGGCCACCGCGGACGTCGAGGCCGGTGTCAGCTACACCGTCGCCGCCTACCTCGACACCAACGGCGACCCGACCCTCGGGTTGTTCGTCAACGAGAACGACGTGGCCGGCATCCAGCCCTTCCACCTCGCCAACTTCGTGCCCGTCTCGATCATCGCCGATGGCGAGATCGTCGAGGGCTTCAACAGCGTCGAGAACGGTCAGACCGCCCGCATCGCGATCTCCGGCACCGTCCCCGGCGTCGGCATCGGCGCGGCGGACTCGAACGAGCCCGTGATCGAGCTGGGTGACGTGGAGGTCCCGGAGGACCAGCTGCTGCTGGTGTACGCGATCGGTCCGGACGAGGGCGAGGAGCTCCCGTCGGTCGAGGTCCAGGCGATCGACGTCGCTGAGGACCACACGCCCGAAGAGGTGCCGTCCGGCTCCGCCGGCCTGGTGTCCACCGGTCTGCCCGCACTGGTCGTCGCGCTGATGCTGCTGGGTGCCGTCGCCATGGCCACCCCGGCGATCGCCGCGCGCCGTCGCCGCTGAGCACACCGCACCACACGGCGGGGAGGGGGCGTTGGTCCCCTCCCCGCCGTAGTCTCACCTGACGAGCAGCCCACACCCGACGAGCATCGACCGGACCCCGAGGAGGCGAGCCGTGGACCGTCGCACGAGCATCGCGTCGTTCGCCGTCGGTGCCGCCCTGCTGCTCGGCGCCCCCGCCACCTGGTACGCGCTCCAACCGGCCGACACCGTCGGGGACCTCGAGGTCCTCGGACTGCCCGAGGCGACCCCGGCCGAGGACCCGGGCGTCGCGGACACCCCGATCACCGGCCTTGACGCGCCACCGGCCCCTCCGACCGACGACCTCCTCGACCCCGAGGCCGCACGGGACGCCGCGGCCGACACCACCGACGCGGCCTCCCCCGCGACGTCCCTCGAGTACGCGACCACCCCGCTGTCCGGGGCACTGCCCGACATCGCACGCCCCGCCCGCATCTCCGTCCCACGCATCGGGGTCGACGCCCCGATCGACCCGGTCGGGCGCGAACCCGACGGCGCGATGGAGATCCCCCACGACATCCGCCGGATCGGGTGGTACGAGCCCGGCGGGGTGCGTCCCGGCCGCAACGGCACGGCCGTGCTCTCCGGCCACGTGGACTCCCGCAGCCAGGGCCGGGGCGCCTTCTACGACCTGCGCCGGCTGGATGTCGACGACGAGGTGACGATCACCCACGCCGACGGGGACGTGAGCACCTGGCGGGTGGTGGCGCGCACCTCCTACGGCAAGGCCGAGATCCCGATCGCCGACATCTTCACCCGCTCGGGCGCCCCTCGGCTGGCGCTGATCACCTGCGGCGGCGCGTTCGATGCGTCGACGCGCTCCTACCAGGAGAACGTCGTCGTGTACGCGGTCCCGGCCGGGTCCTGACCGCCACCGCGGACATCGGCGGCGGGGGCGGACCTCGACCCGTTGACGCGACCGCTCAGCGCTGCGCGAGCCAGTCGTCGAAGCTGCGGCCCGTCAGCCGCTCGTACGCCTCGATGTAGCGGGCGCGGGTCTGCGCGACGACGTCGTCGGGCAGCGCCGGCGCCGGTGGGGTGCGGTCCCACCCGGTCGAGGTGGCGTAGTCGCGGACGTACTGCTTGTCGAAGCTCGGCGGGGTCGCGCCCGGCTCCCACGCGTCGGCGGGCCAGTACCGCGACGAGTCGGGGGTGAGGACCTCGTCGGCCAGCACCACCTCGCCGTCGAGGAGCCCGAACTCGAACTTCGTGTCGGCGAGGATGATGCCGCGGTCGATCGCGTGGGCGGCCCCGGCCGCGTACAGCGCCAGCGACAGCTCCTGCAGCCGGCCGGCCAGCTCGGCGCCGAGGGCGTCGGCCATCACCGCGAAGCTGACGTTCTCGTCGTGCTCGCCCTCCTCGGCCTTGGTGGCCGGCGTGAAGATCGGCTCGGGCAGGCGGTCGGCCTCGACCAGCCCGTCGGGCAGCGCGAGTCCGCAGACGGTGCCGTCACGCTGGTACTCCTTCCAGCCGGAGCCGACGAGGTAGCCGCGGACGACGCACTCGAAGGGGACGATGTCCACCTTGCGGCACAGCATCGAGCGGCCGGCCAGCTCGTCGGCGTGGGCCTGGAACGCGGCCGGCAGGTCCGCCACCGAGGTGGAGACGAGGTGGTTCGCGACGACGTCGCCGAGCCGCTCGAACCAGAAGGACGACACGGCGGTCAGCACCCGGCCCTTGTCGGGGACCGGTGTGGGGTGCACCACGTCGTAGGTCGACACGCGGTCGGAGGCCACCAGCAGCAGGTGGTCGTCATCGGCCTCGTAGAGGTCACGGACCTTCCCGGACCGCAGGTGGGTCAACCCTTCGATCGCCACGGTTCGCCTCACTCCTGGACGGTGGGTGTACGGCGGGGGGCCGCACGGCTGGGGCGCCGAGCCTAGTTCGCCCGGTCCGGGCCACGGTCCTCCGGGCGGCGCGCGTCGGGCTCCTCGCCCTCGAGCCGCGCGAGGTCGGCGGGGTGGTCGATGTCGGCGGGCATCGCACCGGGCACCAGCACGTGGGCGACCTCCAGCTGCGACAGCAGCTGCCGGGCCCCCTCGTCGCCGGTGAGCTCGTCGATCAGCCGCGGCCACACGCGCCGGGGGAACGCGACGGGGTGGCCGGGCCGGTCGTCGTAGGCCGCCCGGGCGACGTCGGCGCCGTCCTCCAGGGCGGTCACAACCTGCCGGATCACCGTCGGGTCGATCCGTGGCTGGTCGGCGAGGAGGATCACCGCGACGCTCGCCGCCTCGTGGGCCTGGGCCGCCGTCAGTCCCGCCCGCACCGAGGTGGCCTGCCCCTGCGCGTGGTCCGGGTTGACCACCACCTCGACGTCGAGGTGGTCCGCGACGGCGGTGGCCACCACCTCGGCCTCGTGGCCGACCACGACGATGACGTGGTCGATCTCGGCGGTGCGGGCCGCCTCGACCGCGTGGAGCACGAGCGGACGGCCGTCGAGCTCGGCGACCGGCTTGGGCCCGCCGAAGCGGGTGCCCGACCCGGCGGCGAGCACCACCGCGACCGTCTCGGGCGTAGGCTCCTCCTCGACCCGCCGGGCCCGCGCCGCACGGCCCCGCCGCCCCTGGTCCTGGAGGTGACCGTGGCCACCGGAGACGACCCCGTGCTCGACCGCCGCCGGACCGCGGCCGTGGTGACCGCCAGCGACGGGGTCGCGTCCGGGCATCGCGAGGACGGGTCCGGGGCTGCGGTGGCCGCGCTGCTGGAGCAGCACGGGTTCGGTGTCGTGGCGCGGCGCGTCGTGCCGGACGAGCGTGCCGGCATCGCCACGGTGTTGCGGGAGCTGGCCGACGACGACCTGGCCCTGGTCGCGATCACCGGCGGGACCGGGTTCGGGCCGCGCGACGTCACGCCCGAGGCGACCCGCGACGCGATCGAGCGGGAGGCGCCCGGCCTCGCCGAGGCGATGCGGGCCAGCGGCCGTGCGGCGACCCCGATGGCCGACCTGTCCCGCGGGGTGTGCGGCATCCGGGGCCGCACCCTCATCGTGGATCTGCCGGGCAGCCCCCGGGGCGCGGTGGAGAGCCTCGCCGCGGTGATCGAGCTGCTGCCCCATGCGTTGGACCTCTTGGCCGGGGACACGCGGCACCATCCGCCCGGGCACGGACCGGACTGACCGCCCGACGGGCACCGACATCGCTCGTGATGCGCGGCGCGGATGGTCACGCGGACGTGGTGACACCGTGACCGTGGGCGACCCTACCGGCGGCGCAGCCACCAGATCAGCACCCCCACCAAGGCGATGCCGGCCACGAGCGGGATCAGCCGCTTGGCCGTGGCGGCCCCGGCGACCTCCATCAGGTCGAGCGCGTCGTCCTCCCGGGCGGGGTCCTGGGCGATCTTGCGCGGCCCGGACGGCGCGGCGGCGACCTCCGCTGGCGCGGCCTCGGCCGGCGGCTCCTCCGCGGGAG
>SKNO01000191.1 GCA_007120465.1 Nitriliruptoraceae bacterium | reverse complement strand
CCGCGCCGAAGGCGACCCGGTGGTGCTGGCCGGGGACGACGAGCACGGCGACGCTGGCCTGGGCGAGGTCCTCCCCGCGGGTGCGCGACAGCCGAGCGAAGGCGGCGCCGTGCGCGGGGTCGGGGAGGGGGACGGTGAGGTGGGTGACGAGCTCGCCGGGCCGCAGCGCGGTCCGGCGTGGACCCACGAACCAGTCGGCGAGCGCGATCGTGCGGGCACCGTCCTGGCCGCGCGTGTGCACCACGGCGTCGTGGACGAGCAGCGGCGGCGCCGCGTCGCAACTCGGCACCGCCGAGCAGAGGTTGCCGACCACCGTCGCCCGGTTGCGGATCCCCACCGACGCGACCAGCCCCGCCATCTCGGACAGCACGGGGAACCGTTCGCGGACGAGCGGGGCGATCAGCAGGTCGGTGAAGGTGACGAGGCAGCCGATGTGCAGGGCACCCGCGCTCACCTCGAGGGTGCCCAGGCCAGGGATCCGCTTGAGGTCGATGATCCGGTCGGGATGGAGCAGGTCGTCGCGCAGCAGACCGACGACGTCGGTGCCGCCGGCGAGCAGCACCGTCCCCTCGTCCGCGTCGGTGAGCAGCGCGAGCACCTCGTCGAGCGAGGTCGGGGCCGCGTACGCCAGGTCGAGCGCGATCGTCATCGACGGCCTCCAACGGGCCGGTGAGCCTCGACCGTACGCCTGGGACCGCGCGGCTCGTAGGGGAGAAGGACTCCCGCCGAGGGCGACAAGACCCGGCGAACGGGTGCCCTGCCGGGGCTCAGCTCGGCCGGGCAAGCCAGCGGATCCAGCCGGAGTCGTCGTCGCCCGGGTGGCGGCGAAGCTCGTCCTCGAGCGCGGCGATGACCTGGCTGACGAAGAGGTCGTGGCGGTGACGGGGGAACGTGTCGTTCCCGAAGAGCAGCAGGCCGAAGTGCGTCCGGCCGGCGTCGAGGCGGTCCCGGTGACCGCGGAGGAGGTCCGGGACGTTGTCGGTCACGAGGGCACGACGCTGTTCGACCGCGTGGTGGAGCAGCACGCCATCGTCGATCCCGCGCAGGTGCGACTCCTCCTGCACCGCGACGACGTCGTGTGCACGCGCTCGCAGCTGATCCGCCACGGTCGACGACAGCATCTCGTCGAGCAGCAGCCTCACTCGAGCAGCGCCTGCTCGGCGTCGTAGCGGCCGCGCAGCTCGGCCGCCTCGCGCCGGCGCAGGTCGATCTGACGGTCGATCTCGTCCTGGAAGGCGGTGTAGTAGCCGAGCGCGACGCGGACGCGCGACGGGTGGATCCCGAACCACTCGGCGGTCTCGGTGACCCGGGCGTCACCGGTGGCGTCCAACCCGGTGAGCACGTCGATCACCTCGGCGACGTCGGGGCCACCGACGAGCGCCGCGACGCGGCCATGGGCGCGGCTGTCGTGGAACACGATGCCCGGGTGGTCGGTCATCCGTAGCCCCTCGTCGATGAGCCGGACGGCTACCGCGGACGGGGTGTCGCTCCGGCGGATGGCGAGCTGTTCGAGCCGGTCCTTGACCGGCTGGGGTAGGCGGATGCTCGTGGGATGCATGGACCGAGTGTAGCGTCAGCCACTACCTCGTAGCGGATCCTGTCCCCAAGGGTGTCGGGGGTGGGCACGACCGGCGACGTCCGGGGCGTCCCGGGGGTAGCGTCCGGTGTGGGTCCGGGCGGCCCGCCTGCCGTCGTGCCGTCGCCCCCGGCGATCGGGAGTGTCGCGCGCCGACGGTCGCGGCCGTCGCGCACGGCCGCGTCGCGGTCCGGATGTCCCGGTGGAACCCAGCTCGGAGGGCAGGCGCGGTGACGGCGACGTTCCCCGGCGGGGTGGTGCTCACCGGCCGACCCGGGTCGGGCAAGACGACGGTGGTGCGGCGGACCGTCGCGACCCTCGTCGGGCACGGTGTGCGCGTCGCCGGGTTCCTCACCGACGAGGTCCGCGAGCGCGGCACGCGTGTCGGGTTCGATCTCGTGGTCCTCACGCCCGACGGGCGGGACGCCGACCGCCACCCCCTGGCACGGGTCGGCGCCGTCTCGCCGGTCACGGTCGGGCGTTACGGGATCGACGTCGCTGCCGTCAGCGACGCCCTGCCGGCGCTGTCCGGGCCGGGCGACGTCGTGGTCGTCGACGAGGTGGCGCCGATGGAGCTCAAGGCACCGGGCTTCGTCGCGGCGATCGCGTCCGCCGTCACCGGGTCGCGCCCGTTGCTGGCGACGGTGCACGAACGAGCCGGCGGCATGGCCACGCAGCTGCGGCAGGACCCGCGCCTGCACCTGCTCAAGGTCACGCCGCACACCCGCGACACCCTGCCTGACGAGGCCACCCTCCTGCTGCTCCGGTGCCTGGAGGCGGCCCGGCACGGATGAGCCGTCGTGACGCGCGGGGACCACGACCCTCCCTGTGCCGCGCGGGCCGGAGCCGAGCTACGGTCCAGCCATGGATGCTGCCTGGCAGACGTGGGATGGCCAGCCGATCAGCCCCGAGCCGCCGTACGGTGCGGCGGTCGTCGTGTACCGCGCGGGGGCCGTGGGGCTGGAGTTCCTGATCCTGCACCGCAGCCACGGGGGAGCGGACCACGAGGGCGACTGGGCGTGGACCCCTCCGTCTGGGGCGCGGCGGCCCGGCGAGCCGGTCGAGCGGTGTGCGACGCGTGAGTTGGCGGAGGAGACCGGACTGAGGCTGCCCCTCCGGCCGGCACCCGTGGCGCCGGAGGACTGGGCGGTGTTCCTCGCGCAGGCGCCCGTCGGCGTCGAGGTGCGGCTGGACGCGGAGCACGACCGCTTCGCGTGGGTCTCCGGTGCGGACGCCGTCGCTCGGTGCCAGCCGGAGCGGGTGTCCGCGCCACTGGGCGAGATCGTCCGCGCCCTCGAGCCGGGCGGGTAGAGCGGACGCCGGACGACGCCGCAGCTCAGTCCGCAGATCGCGTGCGACCGGGCAGCGGGTGCTTCGACCAGCGCACCCACGCGATGAACCCCAGCACCACGACCATGACGAGGTTGGCGCCGAGGTTCTGCACCTCGCCGCGCGTGAGGTGCCACCCGGCTGCACCCAGCATCACGAGGATCAGGCCGGCGGCGGCCAGCGGCGTCAGTTCCGGGCGGATCCGTGTCAGCCCCGGCAGGATCAGTCCGAGCCCGCCCAGGATCTCCGCGCTCCCGCTGACCACGTGCACCCAGGTCGGCAGGTCGTACATCCACGCCAACTGGTCGGGCAGCCCGTCGGGCACCACGAGGTGCATCACCCCGATCGCGATGAAGTACAGCCCGACCACGATCTGCAGCACCCACGTCAGCCGATGCATCACCGCACCTCCCTCGTACTCGCTCCGGTGGCGCCGGGTGGGGACCCGGTGCACCGCTCCGGTGGTGGGTCGACGGTAGCCGGTCGCATCGCGGCAGCGACGTCGAGGTGGAGGATCGCTGGCTGCGGTTGCGGCCACCCACGCGGTTAGGCTCCCGCCGGACCGGGTGGGAGGTGGGCAGGTGCGGGTGTTGTTCACGAGCGTGCCGGCGCCGAGCCACATCGACCCGATGCTGCACCTCGCGCGCGCCCTCGACGTCGACCACGAGGTGGTGTTCGCGACCGGTCCGGCGCTCGTGCCGCGGGTCGAGGACGCCGGGATCCGGGCCGTGCCGGTCGGGCTCGACTGGACCGAGCCGGAGGCCGACACGACCTTCCCCGAACTGCGCGACCTGCCGCTGCCCGAGATGGAGCGCTGGTGGGTGCGCAACATCTTCTTCGACCGGGCCGCCCACCCGATGGCGGCCGACGTCGGCGCGCTGATGGACGCCGAGCCCTTCGACCTGGTCGTGCGGATGTACATCGAGTTCGGTGGCTGGGCCGCGGCGACCGCCCGCGACGTCCCCCAGGTCGTGTTCCAGCTCGGGCAAGCCTGGCAGGACGAGCAGCTACCGATCGTCGGCGAGCTGCTGGCGCCGGTCCTCGCACGGGTCGACCCGTCCAGGGAGGTCGACCCGTCCTCGGTCTACGGCGACCTGCTGCTCCTGATGCACCCGGCGAGCTACGACGACTGGACCCCACCGGGTCGGTGGTACCGGTGCCGCCCTCCGGTCGATCTCCCCCCGTCCACCGCGCCGGCCCGACCCGAGGTGCTCGACGGCGCGCCCGACCGCCCCGTCGTGCTGGTGACCTTCGGCACCGTGTTCAACCGCACCCCCGGGGCTTTCGAGGTGGTGCTGGACGCGCTCGCCGACGCGGACGTCACCGCCGTGGTGACGATCGGGAAGACCCGCAACCCGGAGGAGCTCGGTCCGGTGCCCGAGCACGTCCGTGTCCGGCGCTTCGTCCCCTACGGGCAGCTGCTGCCGCACTGCGACGCCGTGATCGGTCACGGCGGGTTCAGCACCACGATGGGGGCGCTCGTCCACGGCCTGCCGATGGTCGTCGTGCCCCTCGGCTCCGATCAGCCGCGGCACGGCGCCAACCTGCGTGGCCTGGGGGTGGGCGAGATCGTCCCCTTCGACGACGCCACCCCGGCGAGGATCCACCGGGCGCTCTCCCAGGTGCTCGCGGTCCCGAGCTACCGCCAGCGCGCCGAGGCCTACCGCGAGGAGCTCCTCGCGCTGCCGACGATGGCCGACGCCGCGGTCGCGATCGCTCAGGTCGCCCGGGCACCGGCGTGACGTCGTCGGCTGGAGGGGCGGAGCGTGGCTGATCGAGCGGAGCAGGCGGTGGCTTCCCCCGATCGGATCGAGGGCGTGCTGCTCGGGGCGGCGGCGGGTGATGCGCTCGGCGCGGGCTACGAGTTCGGCTGCGCCCCGTTCCCCACGGACGGGCGGGCACGGATGATCGGGGGTGGGCTCGGGCCCTTCGCGCCGGGGGAGTGGACCGACGACACCGCCATGACGGTCGCGATCGCCGAGGGCCTCGTCGCCGACGGTCGCCGGGCCGACCGAGGGGTGGACCTCGCTGCGATCGGCGCCCACTTCCTCGACTGGTTCCGGGCCGACCCACCCGACGTCGGGAACGCCACCCGTGCCGTGCTGGCCGCCGCCCGGGACGGTGCGGACCTGGCCCGGGCCGCCCGCCACCACCTCGACGGCCACCCCAGGGGCGGGGCGGGCAACGGCGCGCTGATGCGCACCGCCCCGGTGGCGCTGTACCACCTCGGCGTCGAGGCGGCGATGGCCGAGACGGCGCGGGCGGTCGCCGCGCTCACCCACGCCGACCCGTTGGCGGGCGACGCGTGCGTGCTGTGGTGCGTCGGCATCGACCGGGCCGTGCGGGAGGACCGGCTCGACGGCGTGCGTGACGGGCTCGCGTGGATCCCGGAGGAGCGGCGTGAGCGATGGGCCGGCTGGCTCGCCGAGGCCGAGGCCGGCCCGCCCGAACGGTTCCGACCCAACGGGTTCACCGTGCCGGCGTTGCAGGCCGCCTGGGCCGCGTGCTTGCACACCGTCGCGGACGAGGCGGCCCCCGACCGCCAACTCGAGGTTGCGCTGCACCGGGCGGTCGGGATCGGGGACGACACCGACACCGTGGCCGCGATCGCCGGCGCGCTGCTCGGCGGACGGTGGGGTGCCGCGGCGATCCCGGCGGAGTGGCGCGCGATGCTGCACGGCTGGCCGGGGCTGGACGCCGACGGCCTGGCCTCGCTCGCGCGGACCGTGGCCGGTGTCGCCGAGGCGTGAACGCTGCCGGTGCGTGCTCGGTTCGCGTGCGTGCTCGGTGCCGCTGGCGTCGCGCCCACGTCGCAGCCGCCCGTTAGCCTCAGGACCGGCCCCGACCACCGGTGACCGACCGGTCGTGCGGAACCGGTCCCCGAGCCACCGTCCCGTGGCCAGCGCCGCCACCCGACCATCCGACACCCGACCATCCGACACCCGACCATCCGGCACCCGACCGAGGGAGCGTGGCGACCGACTACGGCACCTTCGCGCACCTCAGCGCGGACAAGCGGCACCTGTACCGCGCGGTGCTCCGTGCCTTCGCTGCGGCGAAGGGACGGTTCGTCCTGCACCTGCGTCCGGCTGACGTGCGGGCGGCGATGGCGGCGCCCGCGGACCTCGAGGAGGTCGAGGCGGCCCTCCGCCAACTGGTCACGTGGGGCAACCTCTCCGCCGACCCGGACACCGCCGAGGTCACGACCGTCGAGGAGTTCTACCGCGCCCGGTTCCTGTTCCGACTGACTCCCGAGGGTGAGGCGACCGAGCGTGCGCTGGAGGTGTTCGAGGAGGGGTTGATCCGGCCCGGCGAGCTGCAGACCGCCGCGCTGGGCGACATCCGCGACCTGCTCCACGAACTGCGCGACCACCTCGACGTGGCCACGTCGCGGCAACCCGCCGACGGACCCGGCATCTCGCCACCCGACGACGCCGTCCCGCACGCGACCGCACCCGATGCCGCCAAGGTCCACCTGACGCTGCGCTCCCTGTGGCACCGGTTCGAGGAGCTCACCGACCGGGCGCAGGCGTTCGTCGCCTCCCTGCAACGCACGGTGGACCTGCACGCCGTCGACCTGGACGCGCTGCTCGCCTACAAGGACGGCCTGATCGAGTACCTCGAGCGGTTCATCGGGGAGCTCGTGGTCGCGCAGGCCCACATCGCCGCGCTGCTCCGCGACCTCGCGGTGGCCCGGATCGACCGGCTCCTGGACGCCGCGGCGGAGCGGGAGCTCGCCGACGCGCTGGAGCCGACCGCGGACGATCGTGAGGCGGCGCGGCAGGCGTGGCGGACCCGGTGGGCGGGACTGGTCGGCTGGTTCCTCCCCGACGGGGACCGGCCCGCCCAGGCCGAGCTGCTGCGCAGCCGGGCGCGCTCGGCGATCCCCGCCCTGCTGCAGGCCATCGCCGAGGTCAACGCCCGGCGCCTGTCCCGGTCCGACCGCGCCGGCGACCTGCGGCAGCTGGCCCGCTGGTTCGCCGCCTGCGACAGCGACGCCGACGCCCACCGGCTGTGGCGTGCCGCCTTCGCGCTCACGCCCGCACGGCACCTCACGGTCGACCACGACACCCTGGCCGCACGGGACCAGCACCCGGTCCCGCCGTCCACCAGCTGGCTCGATGCCCCACCGGTGCACATCAGCCCGCGTCTGCGCCGCACCGGTCGGATCACCCGCCGGGGCCGTGTCAACGACGTGATCGACCGCTCGAAGGAGAAGGCGCTGCTGGCCGAGCTCGCCGCCCGTGAAGCGGCGCAGGTCGTCGCGGCGCGCCGTCAGCTGGTCACCGATCGGCCGGTCCGCCTGTCGGAGCTGTCGCACCTCGATCCCCTCGCCTTCGAGCTGTTCCTCGACCTGCTGGGCGCGGCGCTCGCAGCCGCCGTGGAGCTGCGCGGGCCGGTCGTCGCCACCACCGCCGACGGGTCGCTCGGGATCGAGCTCGTGCCGACGGGGGACGGCAGCCTCGCCGAGGTGACGACCCGTGACGGGGCGCTGCGTGGCCCGGACCACCTGGTGACGATCCGAGAGACGCTGTCCGCCGGGGTCGCCTCGTGAGTGCCACGACCGCCCCGGTGTCCGAGCTGCGCGAACAGCTCCAGGCCGTCGAGCGCCAGGAACGCCGGATCGCCGTGCGCGCCCTGTTGATGCGCCCGTTCCTCCCGGCCGGCGACGACGCCTTCCCACTGGTGCGTCGGCAGGCCGGCTGGCTCCGCGACTGGTTCGCCAGCGAGACCGGCTGGTCGCTGCACGTCGACCGCTCCCACGCCCGCCTGCGCAAGACCCCGGCGCGACCGACCGACGCGACCCGCGCCGCTCGTGCCCGCCCGGCGGACCCGCCCTTCTCGCGCCGCCGCTACGTGCTGCTGTGCCTCGCCCTGGCCGCGCTCGAGGGCGAGGAGCGCCAGACCGCCCTCGGCCGGCTCGCCGAGCGGATCCTCGGGAGCGTCGCCGCGGACCCACAGCTGGCCGCCGCCGGCGTGCGCTTCTCCCTCGAGGGACGTGACGAGCGCCGTGACCTGGTCGCCGTCGCCCGCCTGCTGCTGCGGCTCGGCATCCTGCGCCGCGTCGACGGCGACGAGGCCGCCTACGTGGCGGGTACCGGCGACGCGCTGTACGCCGTGGACCGCACCGCGCTGGCCGCCGTGCTCGCGACCCGGCGCCCGCCCACCACGATCGCTGCGGAGCACCTCGACGTCCAGCTGGCGGCCATCACCCACGAGCCGGCTCCGGACACGCCCGACGCCCGCAACCGCGCGATCCGCCACCGGCTGACCCGGCGGCTGCTCGACGACGCGGTGCTGCGCTACGACGAACTCGACGAGCCCGAGCTCGCCTACCTCACCTCCCAGCGCAGCCGGATCCTCGGCGCGATCGAGGAGGCGACCGGGCTGGTGCCCGAGGTGCGTGCCGAGGGGATCGCCCTGCTCGACGACCGCGGTGACCTCACCGATCTGCGCATGCCCGAGGAGGGCACCGACGGCCACCTCACCCTGCTGCTCGCCGAGCACCTGGTGACGGCCCTGCGGGCGCGGCCGGGCGAGCCGGTCCCGCACGCCGAGCTGGAGGCACGGACCGCCGAGCTCGCCCAGCAGCACACCGCCTACTGGCGCAAGGACGCGACCGCACCCGACGCGGCGCCGGCGCTCGCGGCCGCCGCGACCCACCGGCTGGTCGCCCTCGACCTCGTGCTCGACACCCCCGGCGGGGTGGTCCCGCTGCCGCCGATCGCCCGCTACGCCGTCGGGGAACCCACCGGCGCGGTGACCCCGTCACTGTTCGAGGAGCCCGGCCCGTGACCGAACCTTCCACCCGCCTTGGCGTGGGCACCGCGATCCGTCCGCGGCTGCCCACGCCGACGAGGTCGCGTTGGCAGCCGCTCCGCCTGGGGCTGACCAACCTCTACCGGTTCGACGAGGAGGAGTTCGCCTTCGAGGACGGGCGCCTGCTGCTCCGTGGGAACAACGGCACCGGCAAGTCACGGGTGCTGGCCCTGACGGTGCCATTCCTGTTCGACGGGCGGACCAGCTCGCACCGCGTCGAGCCCGACGGTGACCCGGCCAAACGCATGGAGTGGAACCTGCTGCTCGGGCGGCACGAGGACCGGCTCGGCTACAGCTGGCTCGAGTTCGGCCGGCGACCCGAGGCCGATGGGCCCGGCGCGGCCGGGCAGGACGGTGACGCCGCCGCGGCCCGCGATACCGGGTTCGTCACGATCGGGTGCGGGATGCGGGCGACCGCCGGCCGCGGCGAGCTGCGCACCTGGTACTTCGTGACCGACCAGCGGGTCGGGCAGGACCTGCGGCTGGTGGCCGACACCGGGCAGGCACTCACCCGCGACCGCCTGATCGACGCGATCGGGGAGCGCGGACAGGTGGTCGACACCGCCAAGGAGTACCGGCAGCTGGTCGACCGGGCCCTGTTCGGTCTCGGGGAGCACCGCTACGAGGCGTTGGTCGGGCTGCTCGTGCAACTGCGCCGTCCGCAGCTGTCCCGGCAGCTCGACGAGGCGCTGCTGTCCGACGCCCTGTCCGAGGCCCTGCCGCCGCTGCCGTCGGCGGTGATCGCCGACGTGGCGGACGCGTTCCGGGCGCTCGACGACGACCGGGACGCGCTCGAGGGGTACCGGGCGGCGCTGGAGGCGACCGAGACCTTCCTCACCACCTACCGCACCTACGCCGGGGTCGCGGCCCGACGCCGGGCCGGCGCCGTGACCCAGGCCAACTCCGCCTACGAGCGGCGACGCGGCGAGCTTCGGGAGGCGGAGGGCCGCGCGGCCCAGGCCGCGGAGACCGTGGTGCAGCTCGAGCGCCGCCGGGACGAGCTCGCCGAGGCCCGGCGGACCACGGAGGTCGAGATCCGCACGCTGGAGGACTCGCCTGAGATGGAGGCGGTCCGGGAGCTCGACGCGGCCCGGCGTCGTGCGGAGGAGCTGGCGACCGCGGCCGCCGAGCGGGCCCAGGACGTCGAGCGTGCGCAGGAGGACGTCGAGCGCTGGCAGGACGGGTTCGACCGACGGGCCCAGCACGGCGCGACCACCCGTCAGGAGGTCGTCGTTGCCGCCTCACGTGCTGGTGACGCGGCTGGCCGCGCCGGTCTGACCAGCGTGTTCACCCGTGCCACCGGCACGCTCGACCTGCCGGACGCACGTGACGGCGGCGCGATCGGGTCCGCTCGGCGGGCGTTGGACGACGAGGTGGCGCGGATCCGCCGGGCGGCGACCCACCTCATCGAACTGGATGGCCGGGTCCGGGAGGCCGCGGCGGACCTCGCCACGGCGCGCAACCGGCTCGACGAGCGCGAGGCCGAGCGCGACCGGGCGAACGACGAGGCCGGCGCGTCGGAGCGCCGGCTCGATCAGGCGCGTGTGGAGACCGTCGCGGCGCTCAGAGCATGGAGCGCGGCGCTCGAGGAGCTCGCTCCCGTCGATGCGGACGAGCTGGCCGAGGCGTTGGACGGGTGGGATGGCGCCGGCGCAGGCCCGATCGCGGCCGCCGTGGACGCAGCCGTCGCCGCGGTCCGGGACCGGCAGGAACCCCGGCGCATCGAGCTGCGGCAGCGCGGGGAGGTCCTGCGGCAGCGGCGGGAGGAACTGGCGCAGGAGCGAGACGAGCTCCGCGACGGTGCACACCGGCCACCGCCGACGCCGCACACCCGGGGTCCCGACGCACGGACCGGACGTCCGGGCGCACCGCTGTGGCGGCTGGTCGAGCCCCGCGACGGGCTCGGGGCAGGCGACGCCGCCGGGTACGAGGCGGCGCTCGAGGCTGCGGGGCTGCTCGACGCGTGGGTCACCCCCGACGGGCGGATGCTCGACGTCGACGACACGGAACTTGTCGGCGACGATCTGCCGGTGCGGGACGACGGGGGACTCAGCCGCGTCCTGACCCCGGCCACCGCACCGGGCGACGATGCGGCTGCGGCCATCGCGACGGAGCGGGTGACCGCCATCCTGCAACGGATCGGGATCGACGGCGACGGGACCATCTGGGTCGCCGCCGACGGCCGGTGGCGGCTGGGTCCGCTCGAGGGCCGGTGGCGGAAGCAAGAGGTCGAGCACCTCGGGCACGCGGCACGTGAACGGACGCGCCAGCGGCGGCTCGTCGCGATCGACGCGGAGCTCGCCCACCTCGTCAGCGACGCGGCCGCGGTCGACGAGGCACTGGCCGAGCTCGACCAGCAGATCTCGGTGGCCCACCGCGAACGCGACACCGCGCCCGGCGTCGACGCCGTGCGGCAGGCGCTGTTCGCGCGGGACCGCGACGCCGCCGAGGTCCGTCGTCACCAGGAGAAGGTCGCCGCCGCTGAACGGCAGGTGGCGGCGCGACATGCCGTGCTCGAGGAGGTCGAACAGGAGCGTGCCGATGCCGCAGCCGACCTCGGCATGCCCGGGCGCGCAGCCGAGCCCCGCGGGCTCCTCGACGACCTCGACGCCTTCCGCGCCACGCTGGTCGAGCTGTGGGCCGCCGTGACCGTCCACCGGGAGGCCCTCCGGGCGATCGACGGAGCGGCGGTGGAGCGGGACCGGGCCGTCCGGGAGCACGAGCGGCGGCGGGAGCAGGCCCGTTCCGCGCACGCGGTCGCGGCGGAGGCCGCCACCCGCCGGGACACCCTCGAGGACACCATCGGACGCACCGCTGAGGAGGTCCTGGCCCGCGTCGACGCGGCGCGCTCCCGGCTGGTCCGGGTCGGTGCGCAGCACGAGGCCGTCGAGGCGGACCGGGAGGAGCAGCTGCTGGCGCGGCGGCAGGCCGAGACCGAGGCGGCCGCGATCCGCACCCGCCTCGACGAGCAGACCGCGATGCGGCTCGAGGCGGTCGAACGCTTCCGGCGTCTGGCGGTGGCGGGCTTCCTCGACGTCGCCGGGGTGGAGGTGGAGCTGCCGGATGCCGGGCAGGCGTGGGCGCCGGACCCGGCCGTGCGGGCAGCTCGCCGGGTGAACGATGCCCTCGCGGACGTCGAGGCCGCCGACGCGGACTGGGAGCGGGTCCAGCGCGGGCTGCACGGCCACTACACGACGCTCGAGCAGGCACTGCTGCCGCACGGGCTGCAGCCCGCCGGCACCTTCGACGACGAGTTGTTCGTGGTCACCACCACCTTCCAGGGGCATGCCGCCTCGATGCCTGCGCTGCGCGACCGGCTCGGGGACGAGGTGACCCAACGACAGAGCCTCCTCGACGCGCGTGAGCGGGAGATGCTGGAGAACCACCTCGTCGGTGAGGTCGCGACCCAGCTCCACGAGCTGATCCGCGCCGGCGAGGCGATGGTCACCGCGATGAACCAGGAGCTGGCGGCGCGTCCGACCAGCACCGGCATGCGGTTGCGCTTCGCCTGGCGTCCGCGGCCAGACGGTCCAGACGCCCTGGCCGACGCGCGCAAGCGGTTGCTCGCGTCCGACCACGTCTGGTCGCAGGAGGACCGCGAGGCGCTCGGCGCGTTCCTCCAGGCACGGATCCGCGAGGTCCGCGACGCCGACGACGCCGGGAGCTGGCAGGACCACCTCACCCGGGCACTCGACTACCGACGGTGGCACCTGTTCGCCGTCGAGCGGGAGCAGGACGGGACCTGGCAGCGGCTGACCCGCCGGACCCACGGCACCGGGTCCGGCGGTGAGAAGGCGCTCGCGCTGACCGTGCCGCAGTTCGCCGCCGCGGCTGCCCACTACCGCAGCGCCGACGCGCACGCCCCGCGGCTGATCGCGCTGGACGAGGCGTTCGTCGGGATCGACAGCGACATGCGCGCCAAGTGCCTGGACCTGCTCGTCAGCTTCGACCTCGACGTCATCATGACCAGCGAGCGTGAGTGGGCCTGCTACCCGACGGTGCCAGCCATCGCGATCGACCAGCTGTCGACCCGGCCCGGCATCGACGCGGTCGGGGTGCACCGCTGGGTGTGGAACGGTCGTGACCGCCTCGAGGTGGTGCCGCGCGAGCCCGCGGCCGGCCAGCCGACCGAGGCGGACGGTGGTGGGTCCCTGGGGGACGGCGACGCCCCGTCGGGCGACGTCGGTGTCCCCACCGGCGACCGCGTCACCCCGTCCGGCGACGGGGGCTGAGGTGGCGGTCGACCGCGAGCGGGCTCGCGACCTGTTCGCCGACGAGGAGCTCGCCTGGCTGATCGACCGGTTGCGGACGCGCCTGGAACGGCGCCGCCCGCTCGAGGGACGGTTGCGGCTCGACGCCCCGACCGAGGGGCAACGTGATGCCCTCGAACGGCTGGTCGGACGTCGGCCCCGGACGGCACGGTCGATCAGCGTCGAGGTCGCCGAGCTCGCCGAGGTGCTGCGGCGGGCCGGCATCGCCGACGAGCTGGGTGAGCTCGTCGAGGCGGTGGGCGGCCCGCTCGTCGATCGGGTCGCCCGCGCGGAGGAGGAACGGCAGCGGTGGGAGGCGGTGCACCGCTCGCTCCGTGCCGCCGCGAGCGACCTCGACCCGAGCCTCGTGGGGTGGGCCGACGAGCTGGAGGGTTCCGGGCTGCTGCGCCGCCTGGCCCGAACCCCGGAGGTCGCCGAGGCGCTGACCGATCAGGTGCTGCGGGTCCTGGCGGCGCTCCCGGGTGACGGTGTGCCGCTGGCGGAGCTCGCCGCCGCGACCCTCGGCGACAGCCATGCGCTGGACGACGACCGCCCGGTCGCGACCCTGGTGCTGCGCGCGATCGAGATGCGCAGCGGGCTCCCACGCCGCGACCGCAGCGCGGCGGAGCGTCGCGCCCTGTGGGCTCGGGCGGGGGTGCTCCGGGATGAGCTGAGCGCGCCGGTGCTGGTGCTCAACCTCCGACCCGCGGGCGACGGGGTGGTGGCCCGGACGCTGCGGCTGCACGCGGATGCGGGGGAGCCGTACCGGGCGACCTTGCGTCAACTGGTCCGTCACCCGCCCGACTGGCGTCGGGTCGGCGCCTCGGCGGTTGCGGTGTGCGAGAACCCGACGGTGCTCGCCGCCGTCGCGGAGCGGCTCGGGCCCGGTGCACCGCCGCTGGTGTGCACCGACGGTCAGCCCTCGGGGGCGGTGCAGACCCTGCTCCGCGCGCTCGTGGAGGCCGGCGTCTCCCTGCGGTTCCATGCCGACCTGGACGCCGGCGGGATCCGGATCGGCAACCTGCTCGTCGACCGGTTCGGGGCCGAGCCGTGGCGCATGCGCACCACCGACTACGAGGCCGCCGCGCACCGGGGACCGCCGCTCCGGCGCGTCCCCGACGTGGCGCTGTGGGACGCCGACCTCGCCCCGGCGATGGCGGCCCGGGGCCGCGCCGTCCACGAGGAGCAGGTGCTGGACCTGCTGCTCGCCGACCTCGAGCGCTGGCCGTCCCACCGGTGAGGTCGGTGCGGGGGCGCCTGCGATCCACAGCGGTCGGTGGCTCACCTGCTCGCCGGGTCAGTCACCCAGATCCTCGACGGCCTCGCGCGCTCGTGCCGTCCATGCGGCCGGGCTCATGCTGCGTGTGGATCGTCCCGAAGGTCCGGGTCCCCGCGGTTGGGCGGCATCCCGGATCGGGCGCACTACGGTGCCGGCCGCGGGGCGCGGTGGCCCCGCACGCGAGCCAGGAGTGCCCATGGCGACGTCGATCCCGGCCGAGCCACGCTGGGCACCGGACAGCTCGCCAGCGGAGCAGGTGCTGTGGCGCTGGGCCGTCGACCAGCTCGACGAGCACGTGCTGGTGCTCCCGCAGGTGGCGATGACCCTCGGGCAGGGCGGCCGCACCGAGGAGGCGGAGGCCGACCTCGTGCTCGTCGACCCGGAGCACGGCGTCACGGTCGTCGAGGTGAAGGGCGGCACGCTGTCCTACGACGCCCGCCGTGCGGTGTGGCGCCGCCGCGAGGCCGGTGCCGCCGAGGTCCGCGACCCGGTGCAGCAGGCCAAGCGCGCCCGGTCCACGGTGCAGCGGGCGCTCACCGCCGCGGGGATCACCACCTCGACGGTGCCGCTCCGGTGGGCCGTCGCCACGCCCGACTGTCGGCTCGAGGCGCCCGGCGAACCGGTCCTGCATGACGCCCAGCTGTGGGACGCACTCGCCGCCGACCAGCTCGCGAACCGGTACCGCCGGACCTGCGGGCCGCTGGTGCAGGGGGAGCAGGCGCTCGGTGCGGACACGGCCGACCGGATCGCCGAGCTCCTGCGCGGCCGCAGCCGGGAGGGCCGCCCGACGCTGTCCGCCGCGGTCGATGACCACGAGGCGCAGGTCCGCATCCACACCGAGTCGCACCGCAACGTCCTGCACCGCTTCGCCACCCACCGGCACGTGCTGGTCCGCGGTGCCGCCGGCACCGGCAAGACGGTGCTCGCGCTGGAGGCGGCCGCACGGTTCGCCGCGATGGGCGAGCGGGTCCTGCTCGGCTGCTGGAACGTCGTGCTCGCCCGGTGGCTGCGTGGGGCGCTCCACCGCGAGCTCGCTGCGATCGACAGCCCCGCCGCCGACGAGGTCACCGCCGACCCGCGCGGACGCGTCGTGGTCAGCCACCTCGTCGACCTCGCCCGTCACGGCGCCGCCGCCGAGCCCGCCGACGCCCTCGGCGAGGATCGCCACACCTGGTACCACGAGACGCTGCCGTCGGGCCTCACCCCCGCCGTCACCGACGGCGAGTTCGACGTGGTGGTGCTCGACGAGGCCCAGGATGTGTCGGAGCTGTGGGTGCTGGCGGTGTCGCAGCTGGTGGCGCGCGACGGGCGGTGGTTCGCCTTCGCCGACGGGCAGCAGGACCTGTTCGACGCCGACGCCTCGCTGCCGGATTTCCTCGAGGTCGAGCACGAGCTGCGGGAGAACTTCCGCAACTCCCGCGCGATCGCCTCCTTCGCCGCCGGGTTCGGGGACGTCGAGCTCGACTGCGTCACCGGCGACGGGCCGCAGGTGCGCTTCGTCCCGGTCGACAACGCCGAGGTGGTGGACCACACCCACGCCGTCGCGCGCCGGCTGCAACGGGACGAGCGGATCGACGACGGCGACCTCGCGGTCCTGTGGCTGTTCCACAACCCGCACCGGGGCGCGACCGACCGGCTCGCCGACGCGGCGCTCGCCGGCGGCCGCGTCGAGACCAACAGTGCGTCCTTCAAGGGGATGGAGCGCCCCGTGGTGGTGCTCGGGCTCGACGTGGACCCGCACAAGCAGGACCGGTTCGGCGAGGTGAGCCGGGCGATCTACGCGGCCGCGACCCGCGCCCGCTCGCTGTTGACGGTGGTCGGGGACCCCGATGCCGCGGCGACCCTCGGGTTCGATGCGCTCGCGACCTGGCTGCGCGACGGTGAGGTGTCCCGGTGACCGAGCGTCCGCCCGACCGGATCGCGGCCGCCGACGAACCGTCGGCGATCGCCTTCGGGGAGAAGCTGCTGGCGCTGCTCGACACCGGGAGCTTCACCACCTCGTACAAGTACGCGCTGCTGCTCGCGCTGCTCGATGCCACCCTGGAGGGCACCGACCCGGAGGGCGCACCGCCACGCTGGCTGTCGGGACGGGACCTCGGTCGCCGGGTGCTGGAGCTGTACTGGCGTCAGGCGCGGCCGTACACCGACCGTGGACCGCTGCGCCAGTCGGCCCTGCGTGACCTCGTCGTCAAGGTCGCCGATCTGCGCGAGCGGCTCGGGCTCCCGGAGCACCTGCCGCTCGCCGTCGCCCGGCAGCGGCACCCCACGGCGGTGGGTGCACTCGAGCGGGACGCGGTGGCCACCGTGATCCGCTACCCGATCCCGCGGCTGCAGCGGTTCGGGTCCGGCGCCAGCGCGGTCGAGGATCGCTTCCTGTACGAGCTCGGATGGGACGACATGATCAGCCCCGCCCGGGTGCACCGCGAGGACTTCGATGATCGGCTCCACCTCGTCCCGGGTGCGGGTCGCCACCTCGCCGCGCTGGTGGGACTGGTCCGACCGGTCGTCGAGCGCGAGTGGCTGCGCCACGTGGCGCGCCGGAACGAGGGCGACGTCGACGAGCTGCGCCTGGAGTCCTTCCTGTTCGGTGGGGAGCGGATGTCGCTGACGGCGCTGCGGGACCCGCTCCTGCACCTGCAGGCAGGACGGTGCTTCTACTGCGGCGATGCGCGCGGGCCGTGGGAGGTCGACCACTTCCTGCCCTGGTCGCGGTGGCCGGACGACCGCCTGGACAACCTCGTCGTGGCGCACCGGCGGTGCAACCACGACAAGCGTGCGGCGCTGCCGGCGGTCAGCCACCTGGAGCGATGGTGGGACCGGTTGCGACCGGGCGGTGCCGCGTCGAGGCAGCTCGACGACGTCGCTGACGAGTGGTCCTGGCCGCGGCAGCCCGCCCGCACCGCCGCCGGTGCCCGCGGGCTGTACCACCACCAACCGCCCGGCACCCTGCTGTGGGTGGCCCGTGGCGAGGTGGAGCCGCTCGACCCGGGGCGGCTGGGCCGGGTGTTCGGGGGTGCGGCGCTGGCCGCCGATCCGCCTGCCCCCGGTGCGGGTCGGTGACGCGGTCCCATCCCGGTGCCGTGATCGCGCGCGACGTGCAACGCCCGTCACGGCCCGCGCGCGGCCCGAGGTGAACGGTGCCGTTCCGGGGACCCTCCACCTACGGTCGGGTCGGGAGTCCCGCAGCGTAGGTCCGGGAGGAGGGCGCCGGGACGCGCCCCGGGAGACCCTTCCGGTCCACGCCGCAGGAGCGCGACGTCTGTGGCCGCTGGTCGCTGGTGTCGCACGTCGTCACGGACCCAGCGACAGGGAGCGGACATGATGCGTGTATCCGAGCGGACGGAGACGACCCGGACGACGATCCAGCGTGCCGCGGCGATGATGCTCGCGGTCGCGCTGGCACTCGCCATGCTGCCCCCTTCCGGCGCCGACGCGACCCCTGGCCGCGCCGGACCAGCCCCGGCGGTGCCCGCCGACCCGCCGGGACTCGCCGACGCGCTGGACATCGAGGTGCTGTCGAGCGCGCCCGACCAGGTGACCGGTGGCGACGCCCGGCTTGCGATCCACGTGCCGCGGCACGTCCCACCACACCAGGTGCGGGTCACGGTCGACGGCCGCGACGTCACCGACGCCTTCGCCATCGACGGCCGTCGACTGGAGGGGGTCGTGATCGGGCTCGAACCGGGTGACAACGAGGTGGTGGCCAGCGCCAACGGTCGCGGGCAGGGCCGCCCGGATCCCGCCCACATCACGCTGACCAACCATCCCGCCTCCGGGCCGGTCTTCTCGGGGCCGCACCAGCAGCCCTTCGTGTGCACCACCGCCCGGTACGGGCTCGGCCAGCCCCTGGTCGACAACCAGGACGGCATCGGCATCCCCGTCGCCGCGGAGGACGAGCACGGCGACTACCCGCAGGACGGGCGTGGCTACCCGACCGACGAGGCGGAGATCGTCGGCTGGTCCAGGGACTGCACGGCGGAGACCGACGTGCGCTGGCTCGTCCGGACCACCGCAGGGTCGTGGGAGCCGTGGACGCCCGGTGACCCGCTGCCTGCCGACACCGCCACGGCCGACGTGCTCGACGGGCCGTCCGGGGTGCCCTTCGTGGTCCGTCAGGAGCGCGGGACGAGCAACCGGTTCATCTACTCGATCGCCACGCTGGTGGACCCCGAGGAGCCCGACGCGCCGCGCTGGAACGAACGGCTGGTGTTCAACCTGCAGGGCGGCGTCGCGATCGGCCGGACCCAGGGCAACGTGAGCTCCAGCGCGCAGCTCCGGGTCGACGTCCTCGAACGTGGGTACGCCGTGGTCAACTCGACGGGGCTCCGCACCAACACCCACTACAACCTCCAGCTCGGTGGCGAGACGGCCCTGATGCTGAAGGAGCGGTTCATCGTCGCCAACGGGGTGCCGCGCTACACGATCGGGGTCGGCGGTTCCGGCGGGGCGATCCAGCAGTACGTCTACGCCCAGAACCACCCGGGCCTGCTCGACGCGCTGGTGCCGCAGTACAGCTACCCCGACATGGTCACGCAGACCCTGCACGTCGGTGACTGCGAGCTGCTCGAGTACTACATGGACGTGGTCGACCCGGACAACCCGAAGTGGCGCCAGCCGATGTACCGCCAGGCGCTGC
Organism: Nitriliruptoraceae bacterium; assembly: GCA_007120465.1. Taxonomy (GTDB): domain Bacteria; phylum Actinomycetota; class Nitriliruptoria; order Nitriliruptorales; family Nitriliruptoraceae; genus CSSed11-175R1. The sequence goes on along the minus strand of SKNO01000191.1, from coordinate 5,552 downwards.
AGGGGCTGAACGTCGTCCACGAACCACAGAACTGGTCGCCCGGGGAGATCTCCCGGTTCAACGAGCTCGCCGGGGCCTACAACCTCCTCGGGATCCCGCTCATCGATCGCGCCCCGGAGTCACCGCTGCTGTCCGGGCAGGGGGAGTGCCGCAAGGGCTGGTTCGGACTCACCCCCCTCGCGCTCAACCCCACCTTCACCAACGTCGACGATCTGGACAAGCTCGCCCAGGGTGTCGAGGACGTCGAGTGGACGCACTGGGGCGACCTGGTGAACATCTACGGCGTCGACGCGACCGGGTTCGCACGGGTGCCGTGGGACAACGTCGGCGTCCAGTACGGCCTGCGGGCCTTCCTCGAGGGGTTGATCGACCACGACGAGTTCGTCGACCTGAACGCCATGATCGGTGGGTGGGCGCGGACCGCCGACATGGTCCCGGAGGGCCTGCCGTTCCGTCCCCTGCCCCTGCTGCCGCAGAACTTCGACCCGTGGTCGCACCGCAACACGATCCCCGCCGAGGACGACGTCCGACCCCGCACCGAGGGGGACCTCCTCGCGATCGAGCGGGCCCACACCTCCGGCATGGTGTTCCGCGGCGACATCGACGTCCCGACCATCGACCTGCGGCACTACCTCGAGCACGAGCTCGACATGCATAACACGCACCAGTCCTTCGCGGCGCGCCAGCGGATGCTCGACGCCAAGGGTGAGGCCGACAACCACGTCATCTGGTTCGCCGACGCGCGACCGATCGCACAGACCGACCCGACGATGCACGCCTTCGCGGTGCTCGACGAGTGGCTGCTGAACCTCGAGGCGGACCCGTCGCTGAGCGTTGCCGACGCCCGGCCCGCCGACGCGGTCGACACCTGCTTCCGGACCGACGGCAGCCTGTGGCACGCCGGCGATGACGTGTGGGCCGGCATCCTCGATGACGGGCCAGCGGGCGCATGCACGTCGGAGTTCCCGATCTACTCGACGTCGCGGATCGAGGCGGGGGCACCGATCACCGGTGACGTGTTCAAGTGCCGGACCAAGCCGCTCGATGACGCGCTCGCGGACGGGACCTACGGGGACCGTGCCGACGGCTTCACCCCGGCACAGATCGAACGGCTCGAACGCACCTTCCCCGCGGGGGTGTGCGATCGGTCGGCTCCGCCGATCCGCGGGACCGGCGGCTGATCGGGGCGCGGCACGGGGTGGGGCGCGCCATCACGGCGTGTCCCACCCCTTCCCGTCCGCGCTGCGCACCTGCCGTGTGGTCGCCCGCGTCAGGTTCGGGGAGGTGCGCTCGTCCGGTCGCGACCGGCGCGGTGGAGCGCCGTGCGGGTCCACACCGCGCCTCCGAGTTCGACCGCCGCGACCGGCAGCAGCCCCCAGTACCCCCAGCGCACCGCCGCGAGGACGATCCCGACGGTCACGATGGCGCGTGCCAGCACGCTCGCGGTGGCGAACTCCCGCGTGACACCTCCTCGCACCGCGCCGAGGTAGTTGATCCCGATCGCGATGGCGGCCACCCCGAGGATCCGGATCCACGGCTCGTCGACCGGTGGGATCGCCAGCACGCCGAGGAACAGGTTCGGGATGAGGGCCAGCGTCAGGCCGACGAGGAGTCCGTAGTACCCCCAGACGTGGATCGAGCGGGTCACCGACGCCATGGCCCCACCTCCGTTCCCGACGAGGGCGGCGGTCGGGATCCGCCACCGGGACCGCCTCCGGGTGACGGCCTGGCTCCGTGATGGGAACCCGTGGGGGTCGCGCCCGTCAGCGTGCGTGTGAGTATGGCGCCAGGCAGTGCCGGCGTCGAGGGGCGACGCCGAGGCACGACCGGCGACCGTCGCGGGACCCGGGTGGGCGCGCGCCCCCCCGGGAGTCAGCCGAGGTGGTCGCGCAGCAGCGCGGTGTACTCGTCCGGACGGTTGAGGTAGGGGAAGTGGCCGGCGCCGTGGAACGTGTACACCTCCGCGGTGGGGTAGAGGCGGACCAGCTCCTCGCGCAGCTCCGCCGCGATCAGCGGATCGTTGTCGGCCTCGATGATCAGGAGCGGGATCCCGTCGGGCTCGGGATCCGCGACCTGCAGCGGATCGATCACCGCGCGGTAGCGGGCGTTGAACTGCGCCTTCGACATCGCGCCGTGACCCTGCTCACGCAGGTATGCCTCGACCAGCGGCGACCCCTCGGAGGCGGGCACCACCTCCCGCACCGAGTTGAACCGGAACGCGAACAGCACCACCCACTCCGGCAGGTACGGGATCAGCGAGCCCAGGACGCCGTACTCGGCGCGGAGCAGGTCGTTCGGGGGGAAGGTGTTGGAGAACACGGCGTGCGACACCCGATCGGGGTGGTGCTGCACGAGGTACTGGGCCAGGTACCCACCGAGGGACGAGCCGACCACCGCCACCTCGTCGATCCCCTCGGTGTCGAGGATCGTCAGGAGCCCGTCGGCGAGACCGTCCAGGGACGGCACCGCCGGGTAGGTCGGAGCGACGACGCGGTGGGTCGCCTCCAGCGCCTCGATCTGCTGCCACCAGATGTCGTAGGCACCGCCCATGCCGTGGAGGAAGAGCACCGTGGTCGGGCCGTCGCCCGCGACGACGTACTCCCAGGTGTGCTCGCCGACCGCCACCTGCTGCACCGGCCGGGTCGCGCGGAACCCCCGCAGCGACGCCACGGTCGCGTCATCCACCTCGGCGTAGAGCTCGTCGGGATCCGCGCGGGGGGTGGGGACGAGGTAGGCCACTGCGAGCGCGAGCACCAGGACGCCGACGACGATGAGGGTGATCCGCCGAGCCATGGTTCCCGGTCCTCCACGCGCCACGTCGAGCCTACTGCGTGCGCACGTCACCGACCTGGCACGAACGACGGGCCGGGCGACGCCAGATGTGCGACGATCCCGTGTCCGCGAGCGGGGAAGTGGGATGGACGTCCTGGGGTGGGTCGTCGCGTTGGTCGCGTGGTTGGGTCTCGCGGTCCTCGTCGCGTGGCTCGCCCGGCGCAGCCGACGTGACCCGCTGCCCTGGCTCGTGCTCGCCCTGCTGTCCGGACCGGTCGCGCTGCTGCTGCTCGCGGCGCTCACCCGCAGCCACGACGCCGGCACCATCCGTCGGCGCCGGTCGTAGCCTGTTGCCACGGTCGGGCGCCGACGGTCCGTGACCGCCCTCCGGGTCGGGTGCGGTGGGCGGTCCGGACCGCTGGGGCCCCACGACACGACCGATCGGGACCTCGGACCCTCGCGGACGAGGATGCGCCGTGGACCCTGGGAGGTACCGGTGGTCCGCCACCACGGCAGCGGCGAACCCAGGCACGTCCATGGTCACTCCGACCGGCCATCCTCCCGTCGTTCCCCGCAAGCTGCGGCGATCCGACGAGGATCGGGTGATCGCCGGGGTGTGCGGTGGACTGGCAGCGTTCACCGGGGTCGATGCCATGGTGGTGCGCATCGCTGCGGTCCTGCTCCTGATGCTCGGCGGGCTCGGCGCGGGGCTCTACCTGCTCGCCTGGCTCGCGATGCCCGCACCGACACCCCACGAGCGGGAACGCGAGCAGCGGATCCGACGCCAGCCCGGGACGATGGACGGCCGGACGGGGGCGATCGTGTTCGGGGCAGCGCTGATCGCGGTCGGGGCCGCGTCGCTGCTCGACGGGGTCGTGGTGGCGTTCGAGTGGCGGTTCCTCGGTCCCTTGTCGCTGATCGTGCTGGGGATCGTGGTGCTGATCCGCCGTGGGGTCGTCCGGTGAGGCCGCCACCGGCCGATGGACAGGGGGCGGCCACAGCGCAGGGGGAGGCGCCTCGGTAGCGTGGCGCACGCGCCCGGTGACGGGCTCGATCGTCAGGGGCTCGTCGAGGTCCGACAGAGGCCGCGGCGGGCGACCGCAGACCCTCCGTCCCGATCGGAGCGGTCGGCCCGGGCGCACCCAACCGGGGGAGGACCGCATGAGCTCGCAGCAGCCACCCGAGCAGGACCCCACACGACGGATCGACCGGCCCGCAGATCCGGCGCGGCCCACCGACCCTGCGGCGGACCCCACACGTCCGATGCCGCGTGCGCCCGAGCCACCGCCCGGACAGGTACGCCCCGGTCCCGCTGCACCGGAGACCTGGGGCGCCGGTGGCGGGGCCGACGCCGATGCGACCCCGCCCGAGACCGAGGACGACGGCGGTCGACGCAAGGGCCGTGCCGTCGTGTGGCTGCTCGTCGGGGCCGTCCTCGGAGCGATCATCACGCTGGTGGTCGTCGCCCTCGGGACCAGTAGCCCCGAGGCGCCCGCCGACGAGGTTGCGGTCCAGGAGCAGCTGGCCGATCTCGAAGCCCAGCTCGCCGAACGCGATGCCCGCATCGAGGAGCTCGAGGCGCAGCTCGCCGAGGCCGAGGCCGCCGCCGGCGAGCGCGATGCCGACATCCAGGCGCAGATCGACGCGCTCGACGCGCGGGCCGACGCGCTCGACGCGCGGGCCGCGGAGCTCGACGCCCGTCAGGCGCAGCTCGATCAGCGCGAGGCTGAGCTCGTCGAGCGTGAGCGGGAGGAGCCCGAACCCGCACCCGACGAGGAGCCGGGGATCGACCTGCCCGAGGTGGACCCGGAGGAGCTCGAGACCTTCTTCGACCGTCTGTTGGACCAGATCCGTCAGCTCTTCGGCAACTGACGCGGGTCAGCGGTGCCCGTTGCGCCGCGGCACCGTCGCGGCTCAGGGGCCGCGGCCGAACACCCCACGGTGAGGGCAGCGCAGGCCCGCGTCGGTGCGGGTGATCGGCTCGACCCCGGTGTCGCCACGGGCGCCCGAAGGACGGGTGCCCTCCGCGATCCCGAAGATCTGCGTCGCCCACATCTGCCCGTCGCTGCGGCAGACGATCCCGACACCGAGCGCTCCGTACTCCGGGCGGAGGATGTTCTCGCGGTGGCCGTCGGAGCGCATCCAGCCGACGTGCAGTTGGGTGGTGTCGGTCTGGCCCATGGCGATGTTCTCGCCGGATCCGACGTAGCCGGGGAGCCTGCGGAAGCTGTCCGGTGAGTGCTCGTACCCACGCTCGATCATGTGCTCGGACCATCGCCGTGCGAGAGCCGCCAGCCCCTCGTCCCACACGACCGGTGGCAGGCCTCGCGTCCGGCGCTCGTCGTTGACCCGGGCGAACACGTCGCGGGCGAGGTCGTCGGTGTCCTCCGCGGGGTGCCACCCCAGGCGCGCCGAGGTGCGCTCGATCGACCGGTGGTCCGGGCCGCGGCCGGGCAGCAGATCCGGCACCCAGATGAACCCGGCGATGAGCAGCATGAGCAGCCCCCACCCCTGCAGGTTGCGCCGATCCACCCGTCGTCCCCTTGTCCGTCCCGCACCCGGTGTCCCGACCGGTCCCTCACCGCATCGAGGCGGTCTCAACGCCGCGCTGAGGTCACGCCGAGCGCATCCTCATCGCGTGGCCACGCTAACAGCGGGCTGTGACATCTAACGTCTGCCGTGGTTCCTCGGACGGGGTTCGGGGGGCTCGTAGGGTGAGTCGTTGAGACCGGTTCTCTGGTTCGGCTGGGTCTGTGACCGGAGCCGCCCTGGACGGGTGG
>SKNO01000228.1 GCA_007120465.1 Nitriliruptoraceae bacterium | reverse complement strand
CGAGGGTGCGCTGCGCCTCCGCGGAGGCGGTGGCGCGGACCTGCGTCGCGGTCGCGTGGGCGGTGGGGACGCCGGCACCCCACCGCTCCGCGGCGACCCCGCGTGCGGCGCTCACCCGTGCCGCGACGCTCGCGGTCGTCTCGCCGTCGGCGTCACCAGCCAGCCGGTCCAGTTCGACCGGCTGCACCTCGACCTGCAGGTCGATGCGGTCCAGCAGCGGCCCCGAGAGCCGTCCGCGGTACCGCTCGATGCGGTCGGGTCGGCAGGTGCAGGGGCGTCGGGGGTCGCCGAGGTGGCCGCAGGGGCACGGGTTGGTCGCTGCGACGAACAGGATGCGGGCCGGATACCGCACCCGCGCCCGGGCCCGGGTGATGGTCACCTCGCCACGCTCGAGCGGCTGGCGCAGCGCATCCAGGACCCACCGCGGGGTCTCCAGGAGCTCGTCCAGCAGCAGCATCCCGCGGTGAGCCAACGCCAGCTCACCAGGGCGGGGCACACCGCTGCCGCCCCCGACGAGCCCGGCGGCGGAGATCGAGTGGTGCGGCTCACGCAGCGGCGGGACCAGCGACAGCGGTGCGTCCGGGGGCCGCTCCCCCGCCACCGAGTGGATCGCGGCGACCTCGAGCGCCTGCGTGACCTCCAGCGGCGGGAGCAACGCGTGCAGCCGCCGGGCCAGCATCGTCTTCCCGCAGCCGGGTGGACCGGCGAGCAGCAGATGGTGGCCGCCGGCCGCGGCGATCTCCGCGGCGCGACGCGCGACCGGCTGGCCCCGCACCTCGGCGAGCTCGAGGGTCGGTGCGTCGAGGCACGGAGGTGCGGCGGCGACACGCCGTGGTGGCCGTTCGCCGCTGAGCACGGCGACGGCCTCCTGCAGGTCGGCGACACCGACCACCTCGAGGCCGTCGATCAGCGCGGCCTCCGGCGCGGCATCGTGTGCCACCACCAGCCGGTCAGCGGCGAGCGCCTGCGTGCCGACGGCGACCGGGAGGGTCCCCGGGACGGGGCGGACGCTGCCGTCGAGGCCCACCTCGCCGCAGGCCCACGTCCCGGCGAGTGCGGCCGGTGGCAGCTGGTCCGTGGCGACGAGCACCCCCAGCGCGAGAGGCAGGTCGAACCCCGTGCCCGCCTTCGGCAGGTCCGCCGGGGCGAGGTTGACCACCACACGCTCGTTGGGCCAACGGAACCCGCTGCGCTGGATCGCCGTGCGGATGCGGTCCTCCGCCTCGCGCACCGCGGTGTCGGGGAGACCGACGAGGCGCAGGGCGGGCAGCCCGCTCGCCCGGGAGCACTCGATCCGCACCCGGTGCGGGGTCAGCCCGACCAGCGCGACGGTGTGGACCTCGGCGAGGGTCCCGTGCGCCCCGCTCACAGCGCCGCCACCAGGTGGGTGAGGGTGGCGACGCGGCCGAGATCGACGGCGACGACGTCGAGGCGGACCTGCCGGTGGGGCAGGCGGGTCTCGCGGAGGTACGCGGCGGTCAGCGACCGCACCTGGGCACGCTTGCGCGGCGACACCGCGGCAACGGCGCCACCGAACCGCTCGGCGTCGCGCCGCGCCTTCACCTCGCACACCACCACGCACCCGGTGGCCTCGTCCGCGGCCACGACGTCGAGCTCGCCACGCAGTTCGCCGCTGGCCAGCCGCCAGTTGCGGGCGACGATCGTCAACCCGTCGTCCTCGACGAGGTGACGGCACGCGAGGTCCTCTCCGAGCACGCCGGTCCGCAGGTGCGGTGCGGAGCCGGACCCCGCCCCCGCACCGGGGAGCGGGTACTGCCGGTGGTGCGTCGCGATGTCCATGCCCGGACGCTACGACCGCTCGCGACCAGCTGGCCGACGGGACCGCCGCAGCCTGTGGATAGCCGATCCTCGACGGCTCGGGATCGCGCGACCGTCCGCGCCGGCCGGGGAGGGCTCAGGACCTCCCGCCGCTTGTGCCTGACTGAATGTTCAGTTAGGCTCGGACGCATGGATGCTGCGTCCACCCCCGCCGACGACCGCACCGGTCGTGAACGGATCCTGGACGCGGCGATCCGGCGGTTCGCCGACCAGGGGGTCGACGGCACCAGCCTGCGGACGATCGCGGCGGACGCCGGCGTCTCCCAGGCGCTGATCGTGCACCACTTCGGCTCGAAGGAGGGGCTCCGCGAGGCGTGCGACACCCACATCCTCGGAGCGATCCGTGCACAGATGCGTCAGGCCGCCGCGGAGGGCCGTGACCTGGACGTCCTGGAGACCTTCCGACGCCGCCAGGAGCACGCTGCCGCCCTCCCCTACCTCGCGCGGAGCCTGGCGGAGGGCGCCCCCTCGGTGGTCGCGCTCGTCGACGAACTGGCTGACGAGACGGTGCGGGCCATGGCGGACGGGGTCGAGAACGGCACCTACGTGCCCAGCGAACACCCGCGGGAGCGGGCGCTCGTGCTGCTGATCTGGTCGCTCGGTGCGATCGCGCTCCACGACCACGTGCGACGCCTGCTGGGTGCGGACCTCACGGGCGATCCGGCCGGGTTGCTGCCCTACCTGCGTGGGGCCACGGACCTGCTGACCGACGGCCTGTTCAGCGAGGCCCTCCGCGACCGCGTGCGCGACGCGATCACGCAACTGGAACAGGAGCGATGACCATGGACGGTTCGACCGTCATCTCCACGTCGGGTCTGACCAAGCGGTTCGGGCAGGTGGTGGCCCTCGACGGGCTCGACCTCGAGGTCGTCCGTGGCGAGGTTCACGGCTTCCTCGGACCCAACGGGGCCGGCAAGACCACCACGATCCGGATCCTGCTCGGACTGCTGCGTGCCGACGCCGGTCGGGCCAGCCTGTTCGGCGGGGATCCGTGGGCCGACGCCGTCGACCTCCACCGGCGGCTCGCCTACGTCCCCGGCGACGTCGAACTGTGGCCGAACCTCACGGGGGGCGAGGCGATCGACCTGTTCGCCCGGCTGCGCGGCCGCTTCGACCGTGCGCGTCGCGACCAGCTGTGCGAGCGCTTCGACCTCGACCCGACCAGGAGGGGCCGGACCTACTCGAAGGGCAACCGGCAGAAGGTGGCACTGGTCGCCGCACTTGCCAGCGACGTCGAACTGCTGCTGCTCGACGAACCGACCGCCGGGCTCGACCCGTTGATGGAGGCGGTGTTCCAGCAGACGATCCGCGAGGTCCGCGAGACCGGCACGACCGTGTTGCTGTCCAGCCACATCCTCGCGCAGGTCGAGGTGCTCGCCGACCGCGTCTCGATCATCCGTCAGGGTCGGGTCGTCGAGTCCGGCACCCTCGCCGAGCTGCGGCACCTGCACCGCGTCAGTGTCACGGTCGAGACGTCCGAGTCACCCGATCCGCTGCGCCAGCTGCCGGGCGTCCACGGCCTCGAGCGGCTGGACGGACAGGTCCGCTTCGAGGTGGACGGTGATCGGGTCGACGCGGCGGTGCGGGCGCTCGCACCGCTCGGGGTGCGCTCGCTGGTGGTCCACCCGCCGACGCTCGAGCAGCTGCTCCTGCGCCACTACGGCGACGAGCTGGCGACCCGGACCCGCACCTCATCGGAGGCGTGACGTGACCGCGACCCCCGCGCTCGCAACACCCACCGGGACGGACCGGGGTGGCACCTTCACCGGGACGTGGACCCTCGTGCGGTTCCTGCTCCGGCGCGACCGTGCGCGGCTCCCCGCCTGGGCCATCGGGCTGGGCCTGTTCATCGTCTACCTCGCCGCCGCGCTGCCCCAGGTCGCCGAGACCGAGGAGGAGCTCCGCGGCACGACCGAGCTGTTCCACGATCCCGTCGGCCGGATGCTCACCGGACCCGGCTACGGCTTCGACGCCCCGACCTTCGAACGCTTCGTCGCCAACGGGTACGGGCTGTACCTGCTGATCCTCGCCGCGCTGATGAGCATCCTGCTGGTCGTCCGCCACACGCGCGTGGAGGAACAGACCGGACGTGCCGAGCTGGTGCTGGCCAACGTCGTCGGGCGCCACGCCGGGCTGGCCGCCACGTTGATCGTCGTGGCGATCAGCAACCTCGCCGTCGCGCTCGCGGTGTTCGTGTCGATGGTGGGCGTCGGTGGCTTCGGTGCCGGGGGCTCGGCGCTCTTCGCCGCCGGGCTCATCGTGACCGGGCTCGCCTTCGCCGGCCTCACCACGATCACGGTCCAGCTCAGCGAGTACTCCCGGGCCGCCGCCGGGATGGCGGGTGCGATGCTCGGCGCCGCGTTCGTGATCCGCGCCGGCGGCGACATGGCCGAGGTCGGCGGCAACGCGCTGTCGTGGTTCTCGCCACTGGCGTGGGCACAGCAGACCGCGCCCTTCGTGCTCGACCGCTGGTGGCCGCTGATCCTGCCGCTGGTGTTCGCGGTGCTGACCGCGGCCGTCGGGGTCCGCCTGGCCAGCCGCCGCGACCTGAGCGCAAGCCTGGTCGCGGTCCGGCCGGGCAGACCGGCCGCGTCTGCGTCGCTGGGTACGCCACTGGGGCTCGCGTGGCGTCTGCAGCGAGCCAGCGTGATCGGCTGGAGCTCGTCCCTGGCGGTCGCCGGGGTGGTGTTCGGCGCCTACGCCGATCCCCTGCTGGGGGCGATGGATGACCTCCCCGAGGTGTTCCTCGAGCTGTTCGGCGCGGAGGACCTGCTCACCGGCTACCTCGCCTACATGGCGGTGTACATGGCGTACTTCGTCGGTGCGTACGCGATCCTCGCCGTCCAGGGCTTGCGCGCGGAGGAGATCCGCGGTCGCGCCGGACCCGTGCTGGCCACCCCCGTGAGCCGGTGGGCGTGGCTCGGCGCCAACCTGGCGGTCACCGCCGGAGCGGTGCTCGCGATGTCGGTCGTGGTCGGGATCGCGACCGGTATCGGGGTGGCGATCGTCACCGGCGACGGTGCCCACATCGGCGAGCTCGCGGTCGCCCACCTCACCCACGCGCCGGCGGTCCTGGTCGTGCTCGGCGTCGCGGTCCTGCTCTTCGGCCTGCTCCCACGCGCGATCCCCGTGACGTGGGCGCTCGTCGGGTACGGGCTGTTCGCCGGGACCTTCGGCGCGATGCTCGACCTCCCCGCCGCCGCGTTGGGCGTCTCCCCGTTCGAGCACGCGGCCGGGGTGCCCCTCGAGCCCTTCGAGGTCGCGCCCGTCGTGGTACTCACCGCGATCGCCGCCACGACGGTCACCGTCGGGCTCCTGGCGTTCCGACGGCGTGACGTCGAGGTCACCTGAGCGGCGCGGGCGGTCGGCGACGTCCGCGGGCTCAGAACACCCCGACGGCCCACAGGATGCTACCCACGATCAGCACGCCGGCGACGATCAGCAGCCAGATGTCGTTGCGCTTGTCGTCGCGGTAGCGGCGGGTGGCGTCGAAGCCCATCGTCGATCAGTCCTCGAGGAAGTCGGGGACATCGTGCTCGTCGTGGTCGAGCTCCTCGATGTTGACGTCACGGAAGGTCAGCACGCGCACGTGCTTGATGAACCGAGCCGTGCGGTACATGTCCCAGACCCACGCGTCGGTGAGCTCGAGCTCGAACCACAGGTCGTCGCCCTCGTGCGGGCGGACCTCCACCTCGTTGCAGAGGTAGAAGCGCCGCTCGGTCTCCACGACGTACCGGAACATGCGCACGACGTCGCGGTACTCGCGGTACAGCGCCAGTTCGAGGTCGGTCTCGAACACGTCGAGCTCATCGGGCTCCATCGGACCTCCCTGCCGTCGCCGACCGCCACGGGACGCGGTCGAGGGTAGCGAGGGCCGTCGCTGCCCGGTCGCGCCACGTCGCGGTCGGGGACGGGGCCCGCGCTAGGGTGCCGGTCATGGCTGCACCAACGACGCGGCGGCGGCGCGCGGCACGGGACGAGGTCCCCGGGATCGCCGTCGAACGGCGCTACTGGCAGGACGGCGCGACCGTCGCCGGGATCGACGAGGTCGGCCGCGGCGCCTGGGCCGGCCCCCTGACGCTCGCCGCGGTGGTGCTGCCCCCCGACCGTCGGATGTACAAGCTGCGAGACTCCAAGCTCCTGTCACCAGCGGAGCGGGAGCGGCTGGCCGGCCGGCTCGAGGCCTTCGCCCTCGGGATCGGGCTCGGGCACGCCACGAACGACGAGATCGACCGGTACGGGCTGAGCCGCGCGATGGGCATCGCCGCACATCGGGCGGTCGCGGAGCTCCCCGTGCGTCCGGACGTCGCGTTGCTCGACGGCCACTGGGACTTCCTCGACGACCCCACCGTGGTGACCGAGACGATGGTGCGCGGCGACGCGCGGTGCGCGTCGATCGCCGCGGCCTCGATCACGGCGAAGGTGGCCCGGGACCGCCTGCTGATCGAGGCCGCACCGCGCCACCCCCCCTACGCCTTCGCGGACAACAAGGGGTACCCGTCACCGGTGCACGTGGCCGCGCTCGAGGAACACGGCCCCTGCCCCCTGCATCGGCGGTCGTGGGCCCCCATCGCCGCGCTCGACCACCCACGCCTGTTCGAGAGCACCCCGTACCGGGCGGGCTGAGCTCGTCAGGACACGGCGGGACGCGATCCGCCGCCCGGGAGCCCGGGCATGGACCCCGTTCAGGCAGCCACGTCGAGCGGTGGCGGTGTGAGCGCCGGTGGCGTGTCGCTCGCAGGCACCGGGACGCCCTCGAGGTCGTGCTCGACACCGGTGAGCGAGTTCCAGTGCTCCAGTGGCCAGATGATCAGGACGGCCCGCCCGACCACCGCGTCGGCCGGGACGAACCCGAGGGAGCGTCGCGAGTCCGACGAGTTCGGTCGGTTGTCCCCGAGGAAGAACAGGTGGTCCGCCGGCACGGTCACCGGCCCGTAGTCGTCGGCGTCCCCGAAGACGACGTAGGGCTCGTCCAGGGGGGCGTCGTTGACGAACACCTGGCCGGCCTCGATCCGGACCTCGTCCCCGCCGACCCCGATGACCCGTTTGACGAAGTCGCGGGCATCGACCGGGATGACGCCGAGGAACTGCCCGATCCCGCGCAGGACCCGGTCGCTGCCGGTCGGCGTGGTCAACGGCGAGCCGTTCTCCTCGAACACGACCACGTCGCCACGGCGGGGCTCACGGAACCGGAAGGTCAGCTTCTCCACGACCATGCGGTCGTCGACCTGCAGGGTCGGCTCCATCGAGCTCGACGGGATGAAGAACACCTGCACCACGAAGGTGCGCAGCAGGAAGGCGAGCACGAAGGCGACGAGGATCAGGATCGGCAACTCGCGCAGGAAGGTGCTGACACCGCCGCCGCTCCGGTCCTTCGTGTCGTCGGAACGCCGGCGACGTTCGCCCGCCTCCTCCGGCGCACCGTCATCCGACCCGCCCATCTGCTGCACGCCAGGGTGTGCATCGTCGACCGCACCGCTCCGCGCGATGTCATCATGCCAGCCGTGTGCCCCCTGCCCCCCGTGCTCGGGAAGGTGGCTGGACCCCGCGGCCCGCGGCCACAGCGGCGGAGGCGACTCGCCGCCGCGCGGGGGGACGTCACGTTGGTCCATGAGCACCGGAGCCTATCCGCTACGCACCGGGGATCCGCGGGCGCGCCGCCGGATCCGCGCCGGCACGAACGGGTCGGGCGGGAAGGTGGTTCAGTGCGTGGGCTGGCGCTTCTCCTTGATCCGCGCCTTCTTGCCCACGCGGTCGCGCAGGTAGTAGAGCTTGGCGCGGCGGACCTTCCCGCGGCGCACCACCTCGATCCTGTCGATCACCGGGCTGTGCACCGGGAAGGTCCGCTCGACGCCGACCCCGAAGCTGACCTTGCGCACGGTGAAGGTCTCGCGAAGCCCGCCGCCGCGGCGGCCGATGACCACGCCCTCGAAGACCTGGATCCGGGACCGGTTGCCCTCGACGACCCGCACGTGCACCTTGATGGTGTCACCGGGCCAGAACTCCGGGATGTCGTCCCGCAGGCGGGACCTCTCGACGACGTCGACCTTGTTCATGGTGAGGACTTCCTGGTCACGATCGGGGCTCGGGATCCCCCGCGCAGCGCCGGCACGTCGACGGTCCCGGTCCGCGGGAAGACGTCGCTCCGACGCGGGCTCGGTACCGGGGCGGTGGACGCGGGACCGCACCGACGCATGGGCGGGGAGGCAGCGAACGCTGCGAGGAGGCGAGGATACGGTGCACCCCGCAGGGGGGTCAACCTGCCGGGGTCGGCCACCGCGCGTCAGCCGTCGCCGAGGAGGTCCGGACGCCGCGCACGGGTGAGATCGCGTGCTCGCTCCTCGCGCCAGCGAGCGACGGCGCCGTGATCGCCGGAGGTGAGCACCTCGGGGACGCCCCGTCCCCGCACCTCGGCGGGGCGGGTGTACTGCGGGTACTCCAGCAGCCCGCCGGCGAAGGACTCGTCCGCCGGTGAGTCCACGTTGCCGACGATCCCGGGCACGAGGCGGGTGACCGCCTCGATCACCGCGGCCGCCGCCACCTCACCGCCGAAGAGCACGTAGTCCCCGATCGAGACCTCGTCGGTGGCGACCAGGTCGTGAACGCGCTCGTCGATGCCCTCGTAGCGGCCGCAGAGCAGGACGAACCGCTCCTCGTCGGCGAGCTCGCGGGCGAGATCCTGCGTGAAGGGTCGGCCGCGTGGTGTCAGCAGGAGCGTGCGGGGGCGCGACCCGCCGGCCACGTGGCTGGCGCCCTCGGGTGGCGCGTGACACCCGACGGTGGCGGTGGGCGGCAGGTCGTTCCAGACGGCCTCAGCCGCCCAGATCCACACGTCGGGTCGCATGACCATGCCGGCGCCGCCCCCGTAGGGGGTGTCGTCGACGCTGCGATGCCGGTCGGTCGTGAACGCGCGCAGGTCGTGGACCCGCAGGTCGAGCCGCCCGTCCGCGATCGCCCTGCCGAGCAGCGACGTGGTCAGCGGCCCCGCGAACCACGCGGGGAAGATCGTGATGACGTCGATGCGGGGGGCGGTCACGGGGCCGCCCGACCGTGCGGCGGGACGGTGTCGTCCGACGGGTCCGTGCCGTCCGGCGGGACGGTGTCGTCCGGTGCGCTCTCGGCGGCGTCGAGGTCGAGCAACCCGGGAGGTGCGTCGACCACCCGCAGGCGGCGCGTGCCGTCCTCGTCCTCGTCGACCTCCACGAGGTCGTCGACCGCGGGGAGCAGCCACGTCGCGCCGTCGTCACGGGTGACCTCGAGCAGGTCGTAGCCGGCTGCGGAGGGGAGCTCGATCAGCGCGGTGACCACCCCGAGCCGGGTGGATCCCCCGTCGACCACCGCCATCCCGACCAGCTCGTGGACGTAGTAGGTCTCGCTCTCGGAGACGTCGACGGGGGGTGCCTCGATGTCGCGGCCACGCAGGAGCTCGGCGGCGGTGCGGTCGGTGACCTCCTCGAAGCGCACGAGCATCCGGCCCTGGTGTGGACGGCTGGTGGCGATCCGCACGGTGCGGCCGGCGACCTGCACCGCGACACCGGCGTCGAACCGTCCGGGCACGTCGGAGAGCACCTCCACGGCCACCTCGCCGCGGATGCCGTGGGGCTTGACGATCCGGCCGATCGTCACGAGCTCGGCACGCATGCACACCTCCGACGCCCACGGTAGTGCCCACTGACCCGTGCCACGCCCCGACCGTACGACGCTCCCCCCGAGCAGAGGGGGGAGCGAGGCGGCCCGAACCAGGCGGGCCGCCGATGGGGGTTGATCCGAACCCGGGCCGCCGATGGGGGGTTGAACGGATCAGTCCACGATCTCGACGGTGACGTTCTCGTCGTCGAGGGACCCGGCGGCCTTGACGAGGGTGCGCAGCGCCTTGGCGGTGCGGCCCCGCTTGCCGATGACCTTGCCGAGATCCTCCTGGTTGACGTGGAGCTCCAGCACGGTCTCGCGCGGGTCCTCGTCGACCTCGATGCGCACGTCGTCGGGGTGGTCGACGAGCTGCTTCGCGACGAACTCCAGGACGTCCTCGGACCTCATGCGTCACCGCCCGTGTCGGGGGTCTCGTCCGCGGTGTCGGTCTCGCCCCTCGCGGCCGCTTCCGCCTTCGCTTCCTCGGCCTCGGCCGCCCTGGCCCGGGCCTTCTTGGAGAGCTTCACCTTCTCCCGGGTCCGCTCACGGACGGGCGTGTCGTCGGGCCTGAACTGCTCCCAGACGCCGGTGATGCGCAGCAGGTGCTTGACCGCGTCGGTGGGCTGGGCGCCGTTGTTGAGCCAGTGCAGCGCCCGCTCCTCGTCGATGCGCACATAGGAGGGGTCCTCCAGCGGACGGTACTCACCGAAGATCTCGATGAAGCGACCGTCGCGAGGGGAGCGTGAGTCGGCGGCGACGACGCGGTAGGTCGGACGCTTGACGGTGCCTTCGCGACGAAGGCGCAGCTTGACAGCCATGGGGGTCTCTCTCGACGTTGGCCGGGGCGGTGACGTGCCGCGCCGGCGGGATGGGCCGAGCCGTACCTGCACGGTCCTCCGCGGTGCCGACCGTGGGACGGCGAGGTGGCGCGGTGACGGTGAGGCGGGGATCGGCGGGGACGTGCCTGCACGGGGACGCGGGATCCGGGTGCAGATGGTGCGGAGACTACCGCAGGGGTGACCCGGGCGGCCAGCCGTGATCAGCGGCCCTTGCGCTTCGGCGCAGGCTGCAGCCCCGGGAAGCCGCCGAGCCCGCCCGCGCCACCGGGGAGCCCGCCGGTCTGCTGCATCTGCCTGAGTGCGGCGGCCTGGGCCTGGCGGCCCTTTCGTCCCTGCGGCTTGCTGCCCTGCTGGCCGGCCATCTTCGATGCGCTCTTCATCATCTTCTGGACCTGCTCGAACTGCTTCACGAGCCGGTTCACCTCGGTGACGGTGGTTCCCGATCCGGCGGCGATCCGCTTGCGGCGACGCCCGTTGAGCACCTTGGGCTTCTGGCGCTCCTCGGGGGTCATCGAGCGGATGATCGCCTCGACGCGGGCGACCTGCCTGTCGTCGACGTCGAGGTCCTTCAGCTGCTTGCCCATGCCGGGCATCATCCCGAGCAGTCCCTGCAGGGAGCCCATCCGCTTGAGCATCTGCATCTGCTGGAGGAAGTCCTCGAGGGTGAACTCGCCCTTGAGCAGGGCGTCCTCGGCGGTCTTGGCCTCCTGCTCGGTGTAGGTGGCCTCGGCCTTCTCGATGAGCGTCATCACGTCGCCCATGCCGAGGATGCGCGACGCCATGCGGTCGGGGTGGAAGGCCTCGAACTCGTCGAGCTTCTCGCCCACCGACGCGAACTTGATCGGCTTGCCGGTCACCTCGCGGACCGACAGCGCGGCCCCACCGCGTGCATCGCCGTCGAGCTTGGACAGGATCACCCCGTCGAACCCGACGCCGTCCTCGAAGGCCTTGGCGACGTTGACGGCGTCCTGACCGATCATCGCGTCGATCACGAACAGTGTCTCGTCGGCCGCGATGACCTCGCGGATCTGGCGGGCCTGCTCGAGCATCTCCTCGTCGATCGAGAGGCGGCCGGCGGTGTCGACGATCACGACGTCGCAGCCGGTCTCGCGGGCCTTGTCGATCGATGCGCGGGCGACCGGGACGGGGTCGCCGGAGCTCTCGGGTGCGTAGACGTGGACGCCGGCCTGCCGGGCGTTGATCTTCAGCTGCTCGACCGCGGCGGGACGTTGCAGGTCACAGGCGACGAGCATCGGGTTGCGGCCCTTGCTCTTGAGCAGCGTGGCCAGCTTGCCGGCCGCGGTGGTCTTCCCGGACCCCTGGAGGCCGGCGAGCATGATCACGGCCGGCTTGCCCTTGAGGTTGAGCCCCTCGGCCGGACCACCCAGGGCGCGCTCGAGCTCCTGGCTGACGACCTTGATGACCTGCTGGGAGGGGTTGAGGGCCTTGGAGACCTCCTCGCCGACGAGCTGCTCGCGCAGCCGCTCGACCATCCCCTTGACGACCTTGAAGTTGACGTCCGCCTCGAGCAGCGCGAGACGGATCTCCTTCAGGGTCGCGTCGACGGTCCGCTCGTCGAGCCGACCGCGTCCCTTGACGCGGTCGAGGGCGGCCTCGAGCTTCGAGCTGAGCTGATCGAACACGAGCAGGTTCCCTGTGGACGGCGGGTGACGTGGACGTCGAGGGTAGCGGCCCCCTCGGATGCGCCGAGGTGGCCGGCTGCGCGCTCCCGCCGGCGCGCGCCGGCCGCCGCCCGGACGCTCAGCTGGCGACGTCGCTGAACAGGCCCGCGACGAACAGCTCGGGATCGAAGGTGGCGAGGTCGTCGATGCCCTCCCCCAGCCCGACGAGCTTCACCGGCAGCCCGAGCTCACGCTGCACAGCGACGACGATCCCACCCCTGGACGACCCGTCGAGCTTGGTGAGCACGATGCCGGTGACGTCGACCGCGTCGAGGAAGGCGCGGGCCTGGGAGATCCCGTTCTGCCCGGTGGTGGCGTCGAGCACGAGCAGGGTCTCCTCGAGCGGGCCCGCCTGCTTCTCGAGCACCCGCTTGACCTTGCCGAGCTCGTCCATGAGCTCCCGCTTGTTCTGCAGCCGGCCGGCGGTGTCGACGATCAGCAGGTCGGCATCCCGGGTCGTCGCGGCGTCGTAGGCCTCGTAGGCGACGGAGGCCGGGTCGGCACCCTCGTCCTTGCGGACCAGGTGCGCGCCGGTGCGCTGCGCCCAGATGCCGAGCTGTTCGGCCGCCGCGGCGCGGAAGGTGTCCGCGGCGGCGAGCACCACCGAACGTCCTCCCCGGCGCTCCACGGCGGCGAGCTTGCCGATCGAGGTGGTCTTGCCGGTGCCGTTGACGCCGGTGACCAGCCAGACGGTCGGGTCGCGGTCGTCGGCCCGCGCGAGGGTGCGGTCGGCGGTGCCGAGGGCCGCCCGCAGTTCCTGCTTGAGCAGGTCGAGGACCGCGTCGGCGGTGGTCGCCCCCTCCTCACGGCTGCGGCGCCGGAGCTCCTCGACGATCTCCATCGTGGCGGTGACCCCGACGTCCGCGGTGATCAGCGCCTCCTCGAGGCCCTCCCACGCCTGCTCGTCCACCCCGCGGCCGAACAGCTCCGCGACGGAGACGCCCAGCACGTTGCGGGTGCGGGCGAGCCGCTGGCGGAACCGCTCACCGAGCGGGAGCGGTTCGGCCTCGACCTCCTCGACCAGTGCCGCGGGCGTGTCGGGCACCTCCGGCGGGGCGATGACGTCGGTCGCCGCCACCCCGCCCTCGTCACGGTCGGCCGATACGTCGTCGTCGCTGGCCGCGACCTCCTCGTCGGGGCGTGGCGGTGCGACGGTGCGGTCGTCACCGCGCCGACGGACCGCCACGAACGCCAGCAGCACGACCAGCAGGATCGCGACGGCGATGAGCACACCGACCAGCTGCGCGGTGTCGAGGACGTCGAACACAGGTGTGGCCTTTCGAGGGAGGTGACCGGCGGGTCAGCCGACCGGTGAGGGCTGGTGGTCGTCGAGGTCGGCACCCTCGAGTGTGCCCTCCTCCCGGTCCCCCTCGGACCCGTCGCCCTCCGCGAGGGCCTCCGTCGGCGCGTCGCTGGCGCGGTCCTCCAGCGCCTCGTGGGCGCCACGGGTCACCTCGCCGTCACGCAGCCGCTCGGCGACCACCTTGGTGACGGCGTCGGGGCCCATCGTGATGCCGTACAGGACGTCGGCGATCTCCATCGAACGTTTCTGGTGGGTCACCATGATGATCTGCGCGTGCCCACGGAAGGAGCGGATCACCTTCAGCAGCCGCTGGAGGTTCACGTCGTCCAGTGCGGCGTCCACCTCGTCGAGGACGTAGAAGGGCGAGGGGCGCGCGCGGAAGATCGCGAACACGAAGGCGAGGACCGTCAGGGACCGCTCCCCACCCGAGAGCAGCGACAGGCGGGTGATCTTCTTGCCCGGCGGGCGAGCCTCCACGTCGATCCCTGCGGTGAGCAGGTCGTCGTCACCGGTGAGCACCAGCCGGCCATGGCCGCCGGGGAACACCGTCGAGAAGGTCAGCTCGAACTCGCGGGCGACGTCCTCGAACGCGGTCCTGAACACCTCGCGGATGCGCTCGTCGACCGCGACGACGACCTCCTCGAGGTCGCGCTTGGACCGGCGCAGGTCGTCGAGCTGGTCCGACAGGAAGGCGTGGCGCTCCTCGAGCGCCTTGAACTCCTCGAGCGCGAGGGGGTTGACCCGGCCGAGCAGCCCGATCTTGCGGACCAGCACGTCCTCGCGCTCGGTGAGGACGTCGCGATCGTAGGTGTGCGCCTCGGGGTGCTCGGAGCGGAGGTCGTCAGGGGTCAGGGACAGTTCGTTGCGGATCCGGGCCGTGAGCGCCCCGCGCCGCGACTCGACCTCGGCGCGGCGCAGCTCCGCAGCGTGGCGGCGCTCACGCAGCTCGTCGAGCTCGCCGCCCACGGCGGTGAGGGCTTCGCGCGCCTGACCGAGCTGCTCGCGGACCTGGGCGTGCTCGGTCTGGAGCCCGTCGCGCCGCGCTGCGGCCTCCTCGATCGTGCGCTCGAGCTCCTCGAGGGCGGCGCGGGCGACGACCGCGAGCTCGCCACAGCGCTCGATGCCTCGCCGGCGGGCCTCCCGTCGCCGCGCAGCCTCCTCGAGGGCGGCCTCGACCTCGTCGGCCTCGCGACGCAGCTCCTCCTCCTGCAGCTCGAGGTGTCGGACCTGCTCGGTGGTGCGTTCGAGCTTGACGCGCGCCTCGAGCTCGCGCTCGCGGCCGGCCTCGACGGCGTCGTCGAGCTCGGCCGCCACCTCGTCGGGCGCGTCCTCGTCGGTCGGCTCCTCTTCGACCTGCGGTCCGCGGCCGTGCAGCTCGGAGAGGGCCGCGCGGTCGCGCTCGAGGACGCTCTCGAGCTCGGTCTGCTGGGCGGCCACGACCTCGCGTTGGGTCCGGAGCGAGTGCAGTTCCTTGTTGAGTCGGGCCAGCCGCTCGGCGGCGCCGGTGATGCGCGCGTCGGACTCGTTGATCCGCTCGGTGGCCTCCGCCAGGGTGGCCTTCGCCTGCGCCAGCGCCTCGTCGGCTGCGGCCCGCTGCTCGGCGAGGCGTTCGAGTTCGGCGGCGAGGGCGCTCGCCCGCTCCTCGGCCTGGTCGGCGGCGGTCGCGGTGAGCACCGAGGACCGCTCGACGGCGCCGCCGGCCTGGTAGCCGTGGGGACCCGCGAGGTCACCGTCGGGGGTGACGAAGGTCAGGTCGGGGTCGCGGCCGTGGAGCAGCACCGCGGTGTCCCAGTCGGCGACGACGTAGGTCCCCGCCAGCAGGCGCTGGAGGGCGGCGACGACCCCGTGGGCCGTCCCGCTGTCGTCGGCGGGTCCGAGCAGGTCGGCGACCGGCGAGGCGTGGGCTGCGGCCAGCCGCTCGGCGGTCTCCTCGTCGGGGGTGGGGACGGGGCGGTGCTCCTGCCGTGCGGCCAGCACCACGGCGCGACCGCCCTCGACCTCGCGGAGCCAGGCGATGGCCCGACGCGCCCGTTCAGGGGTGGTGACCACCACGGCCTCGCCGAGGGGCCCGAGCGCGGCAGCGACCGCGCCGTCGTGTCCACCATCGACGCGGACGTGATCGGCCACGGGACCCAGCACACCGTCGAGGTCGCCGTCCAGCAGCGCCGAGATCCCGCCGTCGGCCTCGGCGACCGCGGCCCGCAGCGCCTCGGCCCGTGCCGCGTGTGAGGAACGCTGCGCGTCGACGTCGCGGGCACGGGACGCGAGCTCCTCCACGGCTGCCGTGCGCGCGGCGACCTCGGCCTCGGCGGCCTCCAGCGCGGAGGTGAGCTCCACCTCGGAGACGTCGAGGTGGTGGATCTCCTCCTGGACGGACGCGACGTCGCGTTCCGCCTCCTCGGTGCGGCCGTCGAGGCTCGCGAGCGAGGAGCTGACCCGGCCGAGCTCGGCCTCGGCGGAGGCGATCGCGCCGCGGAGGGCGGAGACCTCGCCCTCCCAGCGCAGCACCCGCTCACGCTGCTCAGCACGACGGCGGCGCTCGGCCTGGAGCTGCTGCTCGTGTGCCCGCCGCGCCTGCTCGGCCTCGCGGCGACGGGCGACGCGTTCCTCGAGGGTCTGGCGGTCGGCGTCACGGTCCTGGGCCCGTCGGGCACGCTCCTCGGCCACCCGGTCGGCCTGGGCACGCAGCTCCACGGGTGGGCGCCCGGCGAGCGGTTCCTCGACGTACTCGACGAGGTGGCGGCGCTTCGCCTCGATCAGGTCGGCGGTGCCGCGCAACCGCTCGGCCAGCGACGTCAGGCCGTAGACGTCGGACTGGGCGCGGTCCACCTCGGGGCCGAGTCGCCCGAGCTGCGCTTCGAGCCGATCGACGTCGGCCTGCGCGGCGTCGCGCCGTGCCGTGACCTCCGCGAGCTGCGCGGCGACGTGGTCGTCGTCACGGCCCTGTGCGGCGGCTCGCCGGTCGAGTTCGGCGAGTTCGAGGGCGGCGAGCTTGACGCGCACCTCGCGCAGCTCCGCCTGCAGCGCGGCGTGCCGGTCGGCCGCCTCGGCCTGCCGCTCCAGGGGGCGCAGCTGCCGTCGCAGCTCGCGCAGCACGGTGCGCAGCTTGTCGATGTGGCCGTCGACCTGCTCGAGCTTGCGCAGCGCCCGCTCACGACGCCGACGGTGCTTGAGGATCCCCGCCGCCTCCTCGATGTAGCGGCGCCGTTCCTCGGGCTTGGCGTTCAGGATCTCGTCGAGCTGGCCCTGCCCGACGATGGTGTGCAGCTCGCGGCCGAGCCCGGTGTCGGACAGCAGCTCCTGGACGTCGAGGGCACGGACCTCCTGGCCGTTGATCCGGTAGGAGGTCTCGCCGTCGGCGTGGATCGTGCGCGAGACCCGCACCTCACTGAACTGTGCGGCGCTGTGGGCCGTGCCGACGCCGGTGGCGGACAGCTGCCCCTCCGAGTTGTCGATCACGATCTCGACGTGGGCCCGTCCCGCCGGGTTGCGGCTGGGTGAGCCGGCGAAGATCACGTCGGACATCGAGCCGCCGCGGACCTTCTTCGCCGAGTGGGTCCCGAGCACCCAGGACAGCGCGTCGACGACGTTGGACTTGCCCGAGCCGTTGGGACCGACGATCACGGTGATCCCCGGCTCGACCTCGAGCACGGTCCGGTCGGCGAAGGACTTGAAGCCCCGCATCGACAGGGACCTGAGGAACACGCTGCCTCCACAGGCGCGCACGGCGCATCGACGGTCGGTGCTTCGGACGCGCGCAGCCTAGCGATGCGAGACGGCTCGTCGGCGCCGACCGGTCGGGCGCTCCCGTCTCAGCTGTGGGCGGGCTCCCGCTCGTCGGTCGGGAGTTCGCGCTGGTCGCGCGCCGCTTCGGCTTCCGCGAGGGCTCGTTCGAGCTCCGCGACCCGCTGCCGCAGCACGCGGACCTCCTCCAGCAGGCGCAGGCTGGACGGCGGGACGTGGGCGCCCATCAGGGCCTTGCCCATCCTGGTTCCTCCACGGTGACGGTGCGGGTCGGGACACCAGCAGCCGGTCGGTGCTCGGCCGCTGCCGCTGCGCCACGGTCCGTCGTGGCACGCTGGCTGGCACGCTGGCGGACCGGTCGGCGGCCCCCGCGCCGTTGGGATGGCGCGCGGTGCGCACATCGTCGGGCGCGGACGGACCGCGAGGCGCCGACTCGCTCGTGAGCCTAGCGGAGCGCTCACCGGCGCGTCCAGGCGCCGGGGTCCCGGGTCAGGGGGAGGAAAGGCCCACCCGTCCCCTGCCGCGCGCACATGCGACGCCACCCACCGCACGGACCCGGCCGGCCACGGCCGTGCTCCGGTCCCCGCGAGCTCCCGGTCAGCCGTGTCACGGCAGGTCGGGTCGCACCTCGAACCGCTGGTGACCGGCCGGCTCCACCGGGCGCACCTCGACGTCGGAGACCTCGGCGGCGGAGGGACCCCCGGCCTCGATCCAGGCCTCGACGGCCGCGACCGCGACGGGCGGCCCCTCGAGCCACACCTCGACGGCACCGTCCCCGCGGTTGGCGACCCAACCACGCACGTCGTGCTCCCGTGCGACGCGGCGGGTCGTCGCCCGGAAGAACACCCCCTGGACGTGACCGCGGACCGTCAGCCGGCGGGCGACCTGCGCGACCATCAGATCATGCACTGGTCGCAGTGGTAGGTGTACACGCCCTTCCTGATCCGGGTGCGCACGATCGGCTTGCGGCAGCGGGGGCACGGCAGCCCCTCACGGCCGTAGACCCGCAGGTGCTCGGCCGCCTCGCCCTCCTCGTCGATCGCCGCCTCGGCCTCCGCCTCGTCCAGCGACGAGCCGGCCGCCTTCATCGCCACGACGATCACCTCCTGCATCGCGCGGTACAGGCGGCGGATCTCCTGGGTGGACAGCGAGGCCGACGCCCGATCGTGCCGGAGCCCGGCCTCCCACAGGATCTCGTCGCTGTACACGGGGCCGAGCCCGGCGATCCTGGTCGGGTCGGTGAGGACCAGCTTGAGGGGCCCGTCGGCGTCGGCGAGGAAGCGCCCGAACTCCATCCACGTCGGGTTGTCGTCGAGCGGATCGAGCGCGTCCGGGGACACGCCCGCGGCCTCCAGCGCCTCATCGGTGAGGACCACGCCCGTGGAGATCGACGGCTCGGCAGCCGCCTCGGACAGGTGGATCGCCCCGCCGATCGTGAAGGTCACGACCACGTGGGTGTCGGGCCCCGGCGTCGCGCTGGCCGTCTCCCGGTGCAGCGACCCCTCGTCCCCGGCGTCGATCACCCACGTCCGGTCCTCATCGAGGTCGAGCAGGATCACGGTGCCGCGGCGCCGGGCGGCCTCGACCTTGCGCCCCTCGAGCGCCTTGACGAACTCGGGCCGGTTGCGGTGGAAGGGGCGGACGACGCTGGCCGTCGCGACCGTGACACCCTTGACACGCTTGCCGACGATCTCCTTCTCGAGATCCCTGCGCAGCACCTCGACCTCGGGGAGTTCGAGCACCGGATCGACCTTCCATCAACAACCGACACGCGTCGAGGCGACGCAGGGCGGGGACGCTAGTCGATGTCCCCGACCGCCCGGGTCATCCCACGTCCTCGTCGGTCGCGTCGAGGGCGCGGTGCGCCTCCCGGGCGGCACGTTGCTCCGCCTGCTTCTTGCTGCGCCCCTCCCCACGGCCGAGCAGCCGCCCGTCGAGGTGCACCTCGGCGGTGAAGGTCTTGGCATGGTCGGGCCCCTCGGAGGTGACCTCGTAGCGGGGCAGCGCGTCGAAGCGGGCCGCGCTCAGCTCCTGCAGGCTGGTCTTGTAGTCGAGGGCCGTGTCGCTCTCGGCGAGCTCGCCGAGCAGTTCGGCGAACAACCGCTGGACCAGGTCGTAGGCGGTCGCGAACCCCTGATCGAGGTACACCGCCCCGAGGATCGCCTCCAGCGCGTCCCCGAGGATCGAGTCCTTGTCGGCGCCACCGGTCGCGGCCTCCCCGCGGCCGAGCTTGATGTACCCACCGACCCCGATCCCCCGCGCGACCTCCGCGAGGGACTCGCTGCGTACCGCGGCAGCCCGCAGCTTGGCGAGCCGGCCCTCCTGCTCGTCGGGATGGGCGCTGTAGATCTCGTCGGTGACGACCAGCCCGAGCACGGCGTCACCGAGGAACTCGAGCCGCTCGTTGGTGGGACGACCGCCGTGCTCGAAGGCCCAGGAGCGGTGGGTGAGCGCCTGGTCGAGCAGGTCGAGATCGTCGAAGGGCACGTCCAACCGGGCCGCGAGCTCCGCGGCCGGCCTCGGCGTCCCCGACATCTCCGTCAGCGTCAGTCCAGCGTCAGTCGACCTCGAGCACCTCGCGCCCGCGGTAGGTGCCACAGGTCGCGCACACCGTGTGCGGACGGGTCGGGGTCTTGCATCGCGGGCACGTGGCGTACGTCGGCGCGCCGGTCTTGAGCCACTGCGCCTTGCGGTGGCGGGTGCGCGAGCGCGACAGCTTCCGCTTCGGGACGGCCATCGTCGGCTCCTCCTTCTGTCGTTCCCGCGGAGCGGGACGTGGGTCGGTGATCAGTCGTTGGGCAGATCCAGGTCGGTGAGGGCGGCCCAGCGCGGGTCGATCGGTCGTTCCGGCGTGTGACCGCAGTCGGTCCGGTTGCGGTTGGCACCGCAGGTCGGACACAGCCCCTGGCAGTCCTCGGCGCACAGGGTACGCACCGGGAGGTCGATGATGAGCGCGTCCCGCACCATCGTCGACAGGTCGATCGCCGTGGCGTCGTCCAGCAGCTCGTACCCCGGCTCCTCCTCGTCCTCCTCCTCGACCCGCTTGGCGGGGTCAAGGAACAGCTCCGCGACGGTCACGTGGCGGACGACCGTCAGCGGTTCGAGGCAGCGTGCGCAGCTGAGCACGAGGGTGAACGCGAGCGTCCCGCGCACGAGGATGCCGTCCACCACGCTGTCGAGGTGCAGGTCCAGCTCCACCGGATCCTGGATCGCGCCCTCGGCGCTGCCCCACGGCTCGGGACCGAACTCCGCCACGCCCACCGCCACCTGGACCGGCCGGGTCGCGCCCGGCTGGTCGACGATGTCGGTGATGCTGACACGCATGGCAACCAGCT
This sequence comes from Nitriliruptoraceae bacterium, assembly GCA_007120465.1. GTDB lineage: Bacteria > Actinomycetota > Nitriliruptoria > Nitriliruptorales > Nitriliruptoraceae > CSSed11-175R1. The sequence goes on along the minus strand of SKNO01000228.1, from coordinate 4,299 downwards.
CCCTCAGGGTGAGAGACGGGGGTGAGAGGCGGGGGTGAGAGACAGGGTGAGAGACGGGGGATGACGGACGGCTCCGCGACGGGACGCAGCGCGGCAGGCCGCGAGGCGGGGCGTGGTCGTGCGAGGGTGCCCGACGGTGCAGGAGGGCGTCGACGCCACCCGCCGACGCCCGGCCGCAGCGGTCCGGCCGGGCCCGAGATGCGGTGCCTGCCCGGAGCGGCGCGACCGGCGGCACCGTGCGGACGGGGCACGGTACCACAGGCCGCAGGGCGTCCTCCGAGCCGGTGGGTGGGCACCTGCGCGGCGGTCAGGCGCTCTCGGGGCGCTGCTCCGGCGTGTCGAACTCGACGTCCAGGTCGACCTCGTCGTCGGCCAACTCGTCGGCGTCAGAGGCACCGCGCAGCTTGGCCCGCCCGCGCTCGACCGCGCTCAGGGTCTTGGAGAGCACCACCTCGAAGTTGGCGAGCTTGGCGTCGACGTAGTCCTCGGCCTCGAGCCGGATCCGCCGAGCGTGCTCCCGTCCCTCCTCCACGATCCGCTCCGCCTCGCTCTGGGCCGTGCGGACCACCTCCTGCTCGGACACCAGGCGGTCACGCTCCGCGCGGCCGTCGCTGATCAGCCGGTCCGCGTCGGCCTGGGCGCGTTCGAGGATCTCGTCGCGCTCGCGGATCACCCACCGGGCCTGGGTGAGCTCGTCGGGCAGTGCCTCGCGGAGGTCGTGCATGATGCCGTCGACCTCGGCACGGTTGAGCATGATCGACGCCGACAGCGGCACCGCCTTGGCCTCGGCGACCAGGCGTTCGAGCTGGTGCAGCTTCGCCTCGACGTCCAGGGGGACGCCACGTTGCTCGGACATCTGGCTTCCGCTCGGGTGGAGGTGGGGCAGCTTCTCTCGCGGAGAGTAGCGGCCCGGCTGCACCGGCCGGCGTAGGCGGACTGGCCGTTCAGCCCTCGTCGGCGGGGGTGCCGAGCTTGGCCTGGAGCGCGGTGGCGACCCGCACGGGGATCGTGCCGTCGACGCTGCCGCCGAGGCGGGCGACCTCCTTCACCAGCGAGCTCGACAGGTAGGAGTGTTCGGGGCTGGTGGACATGAAGATCGTCTCGACCCCACCGATGCGCCGGTTCATCTGGGCCATCTGCAGCTCGTACTCGAAGTCGCTGACGGCGCGCAGCCCCTTGCAGATCAGCTGGATGTCGTTGGTGTGACAGAAGTCGACGAGCAGCCCCCGGAAGTGGTCGGCCCGCACGTTCGCCAGGTGGTCGGTCTCGGCCTCGATCAGGGCGAGACGCTCCTCGATCGTGAACAGTCCGCGCTTGTTGGGGTTGTCGACGACGGCGACCACCACCTCGTCGAAGCGCTCCGCAGCCCGTTCGATGATGTCGAGGTGGCCCATCGTGATCGGGTCGAAGCTGCCAGGGCACACCACCCGGACGCTCATCGCGGTTCCCTCCCTGCCGACGCGGACCCCACCGGCCGGTGCTCGGCGCGGTGCAGCGTCGTGGCACCGTAGCGCCGCGGCTCGCCGGGCAGCAGTGCACGTGGCCACGCGGGTGCGGCGTCGCGGGAGGCCCGTTCGACCACGACGGTCGCGCCGGCGACGAGGTGGTCGACCAGGGCCTCGAGGATCGTCGTCAGCGCCGCGTCGGAGAGCCCGTAGGGCGGGTCGATCAGGACCAGGTCGAAGGGACCGCCGGGCAGCTCGCCCGACAGGGCGGTACGCACGTCGCCGCGGACCACGGTGGCACCGGGCAGGCCGACGGCAGCGATGTTCGCCTCAAGCGCCTCCAGCGACGCGCGGGCTCGCTCGACCAGGGTGACGCTCGCCGCGCCCCGCGACAGCGCCTCGAGGCCGAGCGCCCCCGTGCCGGCGAACAGGTCCAGCACCCGCGCGCCGGGCACGAGCGCCTGGAGGGACGAGAACAGCGCCTCCTTGACCCGGTCGGGGGTGGGCCGCACGTCGGTCCCCTTGGGGACCACCAACCGCCGGCCGCGCGCCGCACCCGCCACGATCCGCATCGGGCTGCCTCGACTCAGCTGCCGGCGTCGGCGGACGCCGGGGCACCCTCGCCGACCACCCCGAGGTGGTGCAGGACGAAGGCGAGGATCTCGGCCTCGTCCTTCCAGGCGTCGTACCGGCCCGACCGTCCGCCGTGGCCGGCGCCGAGCTCGGTGCGCAGCAGGATGGGGCCAGCGCCGCTCGCGGTCGCGCGCAGCTTGGCGACCCACTTGGCCGGCTCCCAGTACTGGACCCGCGGGTCGTTCAGCCCGGCGGTCACCATCAGCGCCGGGTACGCAACCGGACCGACGTTGTCGTAGGGCGAGTAGCGCCGCATCACCTCGAGGTACTCGGGGTCCTCGGGGTTGCCCCACTCGTCGTACTCGATCACGGTGAGCGGGATCGAGCGGTCCGACATCGTCGTGACGATGTCGACGAAGGGCACCTGCGCGACCGCGGCGGCGCACAGGTCCGGCCGGAGGTTGAGCACGGCACCGATCAGGAGCCCACCGGCCGATCCGCCACGGATCGCGAGCCGCTCCCGCGCCGTGACGCCCCGTTCCACGAGGTGGTCGGCGCAGGCGACGAAGTCCGTGAAGGTGTTCGGCTTGGCGAGGAACTTGCCGTCCTCGTACCAGCGGCGCCCCATCTCGCCGCCGCCGCGGACGTGGGCGATCGCGAACACCACGCCGCGCTCCAGCAGGCTGAGCCGGACCGGGGAGAAGGTCGGGTCGATCGAGATCTCGTAGCTGCCGTAGCCGTAGAGCAGGCAGGGGGCGGTGCCGTCCAGCGGCACGTCGGCGCGCCGCACCAGGCTGATCGGTACCGCGGTGCCGTCGGGTGCGCTGGCCCACTCCCGCCAGGTGACGAACCGGTCACGGTCGTAGCCGCCCCGGACCGGCTGCTGCTTGATCAGGGTGCGCTGGCCGGACGCGAGGTCGAGGTCGAACACCTGCGTCGGCGTCGTCAGCGAGGTGTACGCGTAGCGCAGGGTGCCGGTCTCGAAGGCGGGGTTGGCGCCGAGACCGGCGGTGTAGACCTCCTCGTCCATCGATAGGACGTCGCCCTCCCCCGTCGCGGGGTCGCACACCCGGACCTGCGTCCGGGCCTCGGTGCGTTCCGACAGGATCAGGTGATCCGCGAACACGTCGGCGGCCTCCAGGCGGATCCCGGGCCGGTGCGCGATCAGGTCGACCCAGTGCTGCCGTCCCGGGGTGGCCACCGGCGCGACGCACAGCTTGAAGTCGACGGCGTCGTCGGCGTTGGTGACGACGTACAGCAGGTCCCCGCGGTGGTCGACGTCGTACTCGACGCCGTGCTCCCGTGCGGCAACCACCTGCGGGGCCGCGTCCGGATCGTCGGCGTCCAGCAGGTACCACTCGCTGGTCACCTTGCTGCTCGCCTGGATCGCGAGGTACCGGTGGGAGCGCATCGCGCCGACACCGAGCCAGAACCGCTCGTCGGTCTCGTCGTGGAGCAGCTCGTCCTGCTCGTGGGAGGTGCCGAGCCGGTGCCGCCAGACCTGGTGGGGCCGCCACGCGTCGTCCGGGACCGTGTACAGGAACGCCGACGCGTCGGCGAACCAGGCGATGCCGTACCCCGCCCGTGGGATCTCCTCGTCGAGCAGCTCGCCGGTGGTCAGGTCCCGCACCCGGATGCGGAACACCTCGTTGCCGCTGGTGTCGATGGCCTCGGCGGCGAGCCGCTGGTCCGGGCTGACCGCGTACGCGCCGAGCCGGAAGTAGTCGTGGTCGGCAGCCTCGACGTTCTCGTCGAGCAGCACCACCTCGTCGCCCGGCGGGGTCACCGGATCCACCGGAGCACGCAGCTCGGTCGGCAACACCCCCGGGTCGGTGACACCGTCAGGCGCGGGACGGCGGCAGTGGATCGGGTACTGCTGCCCCTCCAGGGTGCGGTGGTAGTACAGCCAGCCGGCGGCCTCACCGCGCTCGAGGCGGGGCGGTTGCAGCACCGGTGCCGACGCGTCGGTCTGCTGCACGCGCGCCTTGATCTCGTCGAACAGCGTGCCCTTCAGGTCCTCCAGCGGAGCCAGGACCGCCTCGGTGTGGGCGTTCTCCGCCTCGAGGTAGCCGATCACGGCGGGGTCGTCGCGGTCGCGCAGCCAGTACCAGGGGTCCTCGACCGTGGAGCCGTCGGCGCGGGTCAGGGTGTGGGGCCGCTGCTCGGCGACCGGAGGGGTGTGCTCCGGGAGAACATCCGGAGCGGTGGGCTCCGGGAGAACATCCGGAGCGGTGGGCTCCGGGAGAACATCCGGAGCGGTGGGCTCCGGGAGAACATCCGG
>SKNO01000280.1 GCA_007120465.1 Nitriliruptoraceae bacterium | reverse complement strand
CGGGGCGTCCACCACCTCGGCGACCCACGGGGCGAGCTCGTCGCGGTCCTCCGGCCAGCGGACCACCAGGGCCGGGCGACCCCGCAGCGCGGCCGTCGCTGCCGCCGCGGGATCGTCGCCGGCTCCGAGCACGAGCACGCGCGGGATCCCGTCGTCGGGCGGTTCGGCGCCAGCGCCGACGAGGTGCACCGTGGGCGGCACCAGACCGTCCGTCGCCCGGTCGACGACCTGCCATCCGAGGACCCCCTCGACCCAGCGGCGCAGCGGCTCGTCGTGGCGCGCATCGACGTCGATCGCGACCGGACGGGCCGCCGACGTTCCGTCAGCCGGTGCGCCGTCTCCGGGGTGGGGGATCGCGGGCCCCTCGCCGCGGTCGTCGCCGGTGTGCGCGCGGGACCGATGCCGGGACGGGAGCGTCCCTTCGGGGAACGTCAAGGTCATGGCGGCCTCACAGGTGGGGTCGCCATGACCGTACGGCCGCGACGCTCGGTCCTGGCCACGGATCCCCCCGCGCCTGTGGATGACCGAGGTCGTACGCTCGAGGTAGCGACGGCGAGGGTCCCGTGAGGGTGACGCGGCGGATCGGGTGCACGGGCTGCGGGGCGACCTGGGACGCGGCGAACGCCCGGTTCTGTGGCCGCTGCGGTGCTCGGCTCACCGGGTCCGGTTGGCGCCCCTGGGGTCGCGCCGACGGCGGGCACCCGGGCGATGACCGCCGCCATCGCACCGTACGGGCAGCCCTCGTGGTCGCCGGCGCCGCCGGCGTCGTGCTGATCGCCGCGGCGGTGATCACCGGCACGATCCGCGCGCCGTTCCCGGGCACGACCGAACCCGACGCCGCGGTGACCCTCCCCGAACCACCGGAGGCGCCGGCGGAGCTGACGCCCGAGCAGCGCGAGGCGTTGGAACGCGTCGACCCCGACCGGGTGCGCTGCGAGCCGCACGGCTGCGAGGTGACCCGCCTGATCCTCGACGAGGAGCTCACGCTGGCCGCGGTCGGCCACGGATGGCTCGTGGTGCTGGACGGCACGACCCTCCGGGTGCGTGCGCTCCCGGCGCACGACGGCGAGACGGACCATGAGGAGGCACCAGCCGACCCGGAGGGAACCGGCGCGGACACGACCCCGGATCCCGACGACGCGACCACGGACCCCCACGAGGCGATCGTCCGGCCCACACCTGCCGCCGACGTCACCGGCGGCGGGGGGTTCCGGCGGCCCTGGCGCGAACCGACGGGCGGTGACCCCGTCGACGGCGGCTACGACCTCGACCTGTCCCGCTGGCTCGCGGGGCAGCTCGCCCAGGACGACCGTCCCACCCGCCTCGCCGTCGCGGCGGACGGTTCGGTCGTCGTGCTGTGGCCGCACCGGTTCGTGGTGTTCGACCCGGCGGGGGAGGAGCGCTGGCGGCACACCGAGGAGGACACGGCCCTGCGTTTCGCCAACGTGATCGGGGAGCACCTGGTGACGTTGCGGTCGCGGAGGCTCGTGACCGATGAGGATGGCGCCACGACCACCACGGCAGCCCCCTACCGCGTCGCGGTCCACGACCTCTCCGACGGGGCGGAACGGTGGCGACGGGATGTGGCCGCACCGGTGGACCTGAGCGCCGACCTCGTGGTGGTGAGCGCGACCGAGGGGACGATCGAGCGGCTACACCTCGACGATGGGACGACGGCGTGGCGGCGGGAGCTCGCGCCGTCGGAGCGGTTCCAGGCGACGTCCGGACCGTGGCTGGTGCTCGGTCACCCCGAGGGGGTACGCCTCGTCGACGCCGTCACCGGCCGGGAGACCTCCCGACCCCAGTCGGCGCTCTTGACCCCCTTCTCCCCCGTCGACGGCCTGTGGGTCGCTGCCTGGCTCGAGGGCACCTTCGGTGCGGCCGACGTGCCCCAGGTGGTCCTCGTCGCGACGGATGCCGACGGTGAGGAACGCTGGCGGGTCCGGCTGCCCGGGCTGCGCCACGGGCGCTGCTGCCCCGCCCCGATCCCCTGGCTGGACGGCACGGTCGCCGTGTTCGATCCGGCGGCACCGTCGCCGGGCTGGTTCACCGTCGATGCGGCCGCCGGCACCCTGCGGCAGCTCCCGGAGGAGGATCAGCCGCACCTGCCGTTCCCGGTCGGCGTCGCCGAACGCACCTACACCACCCGGTGGGCGGAGGGACGGCTGATCCAGCAGGCGGAGGATCGGCTCGGGGTGCTCGCCGCCGAGGGCACGGTCCGCGTCGTCGGCACCGAGGACCTCGAGGTGCTCTCGCTCGACCCCGTCGTGGTCGCGCAGGGTCGTCAGGTCCTGGCGGCACGCTTGGTCCCCCTGCACGCAGCCGGGGTGGCCCCGTAGGCTCGGCACAGCCGGACCGAGCGGAGGGTGAGGTGCCAGGACGCGTGCGGTGCCGCGCCTGTGGGGAGATCTGGCCCGATGACCCCCGCTTCTGTGGCCGGTGCGGCGCCCTGCTCCGGGTCGAGGAGGACGCCGACTGGCACCGCCCCTACGACGACGAGCGACCCCGGCGCCGGCGGTGGTTGACCCTGCTGCTCGTGCTGGTGGCGGTGATGTTCCTGGTGGTCCTGCTCACCGGCGGCGACCCCGATCCACCGCCCGACGACCCCCTCGACGACCCGCTGCTGCACGTCGTCGATCCCGCCGTGCCCGCAGCGCTCGATGTCCCCGCGGCCCCCGCCGGCCGGGCGATGCCCGACCGGGGCTGAGCGGTTGCGCTGGGTACGCTGCCGTCTCGGCGGCGACCAGGAGATCGAGGGTGAGCGACGACCCCACCGGACCCGAGCTCGCCGACGTCGCACGGGCCGCTGAGGACCGCTCCGGGGCAGGCGCCGTCACCGAGGATCGGTACGCCCGCCCCGACGCGGACCGGCTCTCCCAGACGATGCTCGACGAGATCCGTCGGCGGTCGACCGGCGCGGAGGAGGCGGCGTTCTTCGACCTGGACAAGACCGTCATCGCCCGCTCCTCCACCCTCGCGATGGGTCGGACGTTCTTCCGTGACGGGCTGATGTCCTCCACGATGGTGCTGAAGACCCTCTACGCGCAGGCCGTCTACCAGTTGGTCGGGGCGGACCACGAGCGGATGGAGCAGGCCCGTCACGCCGCCCTCGAGCTGACCCGCGGGTGGGAGGCCGATCGGGTGCGTCGCCTGGTCCGCGAGACCATGGAGCAGGTCATCGCACCACTGGTCTACCGCGAGGCGCTGGAACTGATCGCCGAGCACCGCCGTGCCGGACGCGACGTGTGGATCATCTCCTCCTCCGGAGAGGAGATCGTGGAGCCCTTCGCGGAGTACCTCGGCGTCCGCAACGTGATCGCCACCCGCTCGGGCCTGGACACGGAGGGCCGGTACGACGGCACCCTGGAGTTCTACGCCTACGCCGCCGCGAAGGCGACGGCGATCCGGCAGGTCGCCGAGGTGCGCGGGTACGACCTCACCCGCTGCTACGCGTACACGGACTCGATCACCGACCTGCCGATGCTCTCGATCGTCGGTCACCCGGTGGCCGCCAACCCCGATCGTGAGCTGCGGGCCGCCGCCGAGGCGATGGGGTGGCAGATCCGCGACTTCCACGCGCCGGTGCGTCTACGTGACCGGCTCCCGGACGTACCCGGCCCGCGGGGACAGCTGGCGGCCGGCGCGGTCGGCGCGGCACTGCTGGGTGTGCTGGTGTGGCGCCTGTCGTCACGACGCTGACCGACACGAGCAGGATCCGCCGACGCGCTCGGCGTCCTCGCTCAGGTGTAGTCGCGGTGGTACTCGACGCGCCCGTCCTCGCCGAACCCGAAGAAGCTCGCACGGGGCAGGTCGCTCCAGCGGCGACCCGCGGCGGCGTAGGAGATCGTCCACTCGACGGCCAGGGACACCCCGTCCTCGGAGACGATCACCCGCTTGGCGTCGACCGCGATGTCCTCCTTGCCGGCGAGCCAGTCCTTGAGGTAGGCCTGGATCAGCAGGTTGCCGCGGTGCGGCGGGTTGTAGGGCTCGAGGTACAGCGCATCGGCGGCGTACAGCTCGGGGATCCCCGCCACGTCCCCGCTGGTGAGCATGCCGGACAGCCGCTCCCAGACCTCCTCTGCGTGTCCCAACTCTGGCCTCCACGTCCACGGTCGTGCGCGCGAGGATAGTCCGCCGTTGCGGCCCCGCCGGAACCCGTCACCGGTCGCCCTCCGGACGGGAAGGACAGTCCAGGCACGCTGGAAGCCGCCTTCCCCGAGGTATCACCCGTGATACACACCCTGCATGAGCGCACCCGAGGTCAGCATCCGTGAGCTCCGCAACCACGGCGGAGACGTGGTCATCGTGTCGCGGCCGGAGAACGTCTTACGGTGACCCGGTCAGGCAAGCCGGTCGCTGAACTCCATCCGGTGGGCCGACCTGCCGTGAAGGCGGAGGTCCTGCTCATGCGGTGGCGCCACCTTCCTCACCTCGCACCGGACCGGCTTCGTGAGGATCTCGACGAGCTCCTCGACCCATCGCGGTGACGACGCCGGAGGACCGGCCGGCGCGCGGCCTGTTGGACACCAGCACGCTGATCGTGCTCCCGCAGCTCCAGGAGGCCACGGCGCTGCCGGTCGAACCGCTCATCTTGACCATCACGCTGGCGGAGCTGTCATTCGGTCCCCTCGTCGCTCGCTCGGAGCCCGAACGCGACTGGGAGTGGCACAGCGCCGGCGAGGAGCGCCGCGGCGAGCGACGGTCGGCTGGATCGGAGGGTTGTGCAGCGACGGCATCACGATGAGGTGCACATCGATGCGGCACCGGCCGCCCGTCTCGCGCCGCACCTGCCGTTACCCGTGTCCGTCCCGGTCGCTCGTGGCCGCCCTGGACGAGGTTGCCGCGTTCATGCGCTGCCGCGGGTGGAGCGCGCGCTGGTGGACCCGGGGGCAGCACGTGCCCTGTGGGGCGCCGCGGTCGATACGCCCGGATGGCAGGGCGAGGAGGTCTGGCTGCACCGGGACCTGGATGCCGACAACCTGGTCGCGACGCGCGGGCAGTTGGGCGGTGTGATCGACCTCGGAGGACTGGTCGTGGGTGATCCGGACGGGAACGCGATGGCGCCCTGGCACGTGCTCCCGGCCGAACACCGCCCGACGTCCGTACGCATCGTTGGTGCCGACCCGGCGACCCAGTTGTGCGCCCGCGGCTGGGCGCTCTCCCAGGGACCGCTCGCTCTTCCCTGCTACCTCGGGTCACACGACGGCATGGTCCGCATGGCACGTCGAGCTATCACCGCAGCCCTCGACCCTGGGCTCAGAACCGCCCCGAACGCCCTCACGCTCGTCTGGTTCCTGGTGCCGTGTTCCTCTCAACAGGATCACACGACGGGCGGTTGCCCGGCGCGTCGGGCAGACTCCCCGGTCGGAACCCGAGCGGACCCCGACCCCACGCCGAGGTGACCGTGAGCGCCACCCTGCCACCCGAGACCCGCCCACCTGCGACGTTGACCGACGTGGCGGAGACGCTGGTGCACCAGATCGGCGAGACCCGCACCTGGCTCGAGGAGCTCGTGCGGATCCCGTCGATCAGCGCCCTCCCGGAGCACGCCGACGACGTCCGTGCCTGCGCCGAACGGACCGCCGCCCGCTGCCGCGACGCGGGGCTCGAGGACGTCGAACTGCTCGAGCTCGAGGGTGCGCATCCCTACGTGACCGGGTCGTGGCTGCACGCGGGACCCGACGCCCCCACCGTCCTGCTCTACGCCCACCACGACGTCCAGCCGGTCGGCACCGCAGACCGCTGGAGCTCGCCGCCCTTCACCCCGACCGAACGGAAGGGCCGCCTGTTCGGGCGGGGCAGCGCCGACGACAAGGCCGGCATCCTCGCCCACCTCGCCGCGATCCGCGCGTGGCTCACCGCCCGAGGGTCCCTCCCCGTCAACGTCAAGGTGATCATCGAAGGCGAGGAGGAGCTCGGCTCCCCGAACCTGACCGCCTTCCTCGCGCGGTACGGCGACCGGTTGCGTGCCGACGTGATCGTCCTGACCGACCTGGTCAACCACAAGGTCGGCTGGCCCGGGCTGACGACCACGCTCAGGGGGATGGCCGAGGCCACCGTCACCGTGCGCTCCCTCGAGCAGCCCGTCCACTCGGGGATGTGGGGCGGAGCCGTCCCCGACGCCTTCACCGGTGCGATCCGGCTGCTCGCCACGCTCCACGACGAGCGGGGGGAGATCGCGGTGCCCGGGTTCGCTGACGACGTCCGCCCACTGTCGGAGGAGGAGCGGGCCCGGTTCGCCGCCCTCCACGAGGACCCTGACGAGCTGCGTGACGAGGTACGCATGCTCGACGGGGTCGGGTTCGTCGGGGACCCGGACCGCAGCCTGTTCGAACGGCTATGGGCACGCCCGACGATCACCCCGGTCGGCATGGACGTGCCCTCGGTGGCCAACGCGTCCAACACCCTGCTGTCCCGGGTCGACGTGAAGCTGTCGTGCCGGCTCGCGCCGGGGCAGGACCCGGACCGGGCGATGACAGCCCTGCGTGACCACCTGATCGCGCAGGCGCCGTGGGGGCTGCACGTCGAGGTGGCCCTCGGGGAGCGCAACCCGGCCTGGGTGATGGAGCCCGGAGGCCCGGCGTGGGACGCCGCGGTGGCCGCGATGACCGCCGCCTACGGGCGGGAACCCGCGGTGCTCGGCTGCGGTGGGTCGATCCCGTTCGTCGAGCCCTTCAGCGCCGCCTTCGACGGTGCGCCCTGCCTGCTCGTCGGGATCGAGGATCCGGCCTCCAACGCCCACGGCGAGGACGAGTCCCTGCACCTCGAGGACTTCGTGCGGGCGTGTCTCGGCGAGGCCTTCCTGCTCGGGGAGCTCGCGGCCCGGTGAACGATCACGCCGGCGCGTCCTGGAGACGCACCGGCGTGGACCGAACGCGGCGGCGACGCGGGACGCGGCCCGTCGCGCGACGTCGCCGCGCCGGATCAGGCCGCGACGCGTGCGTCCTCGATGGGACGCTCGATGGCCTCGTTCGCCGCGGGCCAGGCTGCCGGAGCCTGGCCGACGACGTCGGCCGACCGGGGCCGCTGGCCGCGACGCGACCAGCGGGGTGGACGACGGTGCGACGCCGCCCGACGGGTCGCCCGGTCGATGCGGTACCGCGCTTCAGCCTGGGCCTGGGTCACGGTCATCATGGTCGACCACCTCCTGGGGGTTGGACGCGGGTCGATCGCGGATCGATCACCTCGCGTCCTTTCGTTCGATGCCTATCGTACAGATGGATTTGATATCTGTCAAACCTCTTGATGTCGTCCGTTCGTTCACTGTCCGACGACAGGATCGATGAGAGGTTCGAGATGTGTGCAACGGAAGCGGTTCGAGGTCGTTCGACGTCCTGCGACCGTTCCCGGCGCCTAGGGCTACACTGTCGGATAGACATCGAACGAACGCCGAGCGAGGGAGCGTTCCCGTGCGGCTGGTCGACCTGCGCAGCACCACCGCGCCGCCGCGCCTCGAGGTGGTCGTCCAGGCCTCGGCGGCGGCGGAGCTGCTCCGCCTGATCGGGGTGCTCTACAACGACGACCCCGACGGGTTCGACGTCGGCCGTGAGCGCATCGAGGCGATCCGGGCGCACCTGCCCGAGGAGCTCGACCGGGACATCGACGCGCTCCGGTTCGCCGACGACGGCAAGGACTTCCTGATCCTCGCGCTGCTCGCCGCGACCCTCCCCGACCCCAGCGGGGTGGGTGAGCTGCTCACCGCGCTCGAGGAGGATCCGGCGCTCAGCTGGCGGCTGCTGGTCGGCCAGGAGGCCCAGGGGCTCGACGCGGTCGACCCGGAGTTCGGCATCGCGCTCCTGGCGGGCGACCGCGAGGCGTACGCACGGCTCGAACGGCTGGTCGCCGACGGCCGCGACGACGAGAAGAGCATCCGGCAGCTCACCCGGCTGCTGGACATGGACCCGGAGGACCACGGCCGGCGCCTCGCCGGGGTGATCGAACGCTTCGACGTGGCGGTGTGGCGCTCCCTCGAGGAGGAGGCGATGGGGCCGATCCGCCGCGACGCCGCCCACCACCACGAGCGGCTCGCCGCAGGCGAGGACCCCACGACCGTGATCGTCGAGGCCACGAACGGCTACGAGCCACCGGACGACGTCGGGCTGCGCCGGATCGTGCTGCTCCCGAGCTACTGGATGCGTCCCTGGCTGGTCGTCGGCCGCCACGGTCCCGACCTCGAGGTGATCTCGACCGTCGTCGGGGACGAGTTCCTCGTGCTGCCCTCCGAGGCACCGCCGCCCGCGCTGGTCAAGCTCGCCAAGGCACTGTCCGACGAGAGCCGGCTCCGCCTGCTGCGACGGATGGCGTCGGGTCCGATCAGCCTCACGGAGGCGACGGCGGCGCTCGACGTCACCAAGGCGACCGCCCATCACCACCTGTCGATCCTGCGACAGGCCGGGCTGGTGTCGATGCGAGGCACCGGCCGGTCCACCCGGTACGCGCTGCGCAACAACCCTGCGGACGCGGCGCGCGACGCCCTCGCGGACTACTGCTGCCGGCCCTGATCCGCGCCCGGCGGGTCGAGGTGGTCCCGCACGAACCCGTCGACGGCGTCCAGGAACCGTTGCCCCGTGAACAGCGCCGGATCGTTGTGGCCGGCCCCCTCCACCTCCACGAGGGTGGCGCCCGAACGCTCGGCGACCTCCCGGGAAAGCCGGGTCGGCACGATCCGGTCGCGATCACCGGCGACCACCAGCACGGGGCCCTCGTAGGCGGCGAGGTGGTCCACCACCGGGTAGCGGTCGCGCAGCAGCGTCCGCACGGGCAGGAACGGGTAGGCGGCGCGGCCGACGTCCGCGAGCTCGGGGAAGGGTGAGCGCAGCACCAGGACGGCCGGCGGCGCCTCGGCCGCGACCGCGGCGAGCACCCCGGTGCCGAGCGACTCCCCCAGGTACACCAGCCGCGAGCGATCCACGTCGTCGCGGCGGGTGAGTGCGTCGATCGCTGCGCGCGCATCGGCGACGAGGTCCGCCTCCGTTGGCCGCCCGGGGTTGCCCCCGTAGGAGCGGTAGTCGAGCAGGAGCACGGCGTGGCCGCGCGCGACGAGCCCCTGCGCCATCGGCACCCGCATCGCCCGGTTCCCGGCGTTGCCGGGTGCCACGGCGATCGTGCTCGCGGCGTCCTCCTCGGCTGGGAGGAACCACGCCTCGTGGGTGAGCCCGTCGTGGGTGGTGAAGCGGAGGGGCTCGATCTCGGCCCCGGGGGGCGGTTCGGGCACGCCGCCCATCGGGAGGTAGATCAGCTGCCGCTGGAACACGGCCGCGAGCACCACCAGCGCGGCCCACCCGACCGCGACCACGACGACGAAGCTGACCACCCGGCGCACCGCCCTACCCCTCGGGGCCATCGGCCCCGGGAACGCCCGCGTGCGGTGGACGTCGCGTCGGCACCCGTTCAGACCCCGAGGTCGCGACGCTCGAAGGCGGGCACCGCGACGGCCACGGCCACCACGCTCAGACCGAGCAGGGCTGCGAACCCGACCACGTCGACACCTTCCGCCAGCGGGTCCCCCGAGAGGTACCAGGAGAAGGGGCTGAGCGCTTCCATCCACCGACCGTCGTCGAGCAGGTCGGCGAGGGCGTCCGCGACGAACCCCCCGACGGCGACCACCGCCCCGACGGCCAGCGCGATGGCACGCCGTCCGGTGACGGCCCCGGTCGCGAAGGTCACGCTCGCGATCGCGAGCACGAGCAGGAGCATGCCGAGCCCGGCGGCGGCGAGCCCGACGGCACCGACCGGCATGTCGATCGCCGCGACCAGCACCCCGACGACCGCGGTGATCGCCGCCACCAGGACGGCGACCTGCACGACGAGGGCTGCGTAGCGCTCCAGGAGCACCCGGCGCCGTCCGACGGCCGCGGTCACCTCGAGCTCGAGGCTGCCGTCCTCCTCCTGGCCGGCGAGCGTCCGGGCGGCGAACCCGATCGCGAACACCAGCACCAGGATCGGTCCCAGCAGCCCGTACACCGTGAACTCCAGGTAGCCCGTGGCGGTACCGAGCTGGTCGTAGCCCATCGCCGCCGCCAACCCCGGCGGCATGCTGTCGACGAGCGCCTCCATCTCGGCCACGTCCAGCAGCTCGTAGAAGCCGGCGTAGATCCCGCTCACCAGGGCGACGGCGACGGCCCACAGCAGCAGCGCCCGACGCTGGCCACGCAGCACCCAGCGCAGGACGCTGCCGGGTCGGCCCACGCGCGCCACGGTCGCGCGGACGCCGATCGCGCCAGCGCGGGTCTCACCGAGGGGTGTTTCAGCGGCCATCGGCGGGCACCTCCTCGTCGGTGCGCAGCTCCCCCACCGGCACCCGGTAGTGGTCGAGGAACAGGTCCTCGAGCTCACGGTCCTCGGCGGACCAGCGCACCACGCGGTGGGCGGCCGCCGTCTTCAGCAACGCGTCCGGCTCACCCCGCAGCACGCACCGGACCGTGGTGTCCGTCACCTCGAGGTCCTCGACGCCGGGGAGGCCACGGAACGCGTCGGCCGCCACCGGCCGGTCGAAGGTGAGTTCGACCCGCTGCCCGGCGTGATGGCGGAGGGTCCGGACGTCGTCGAGGTCGACGATCGTGCCCTGGCGGATGATCGCGACCCGGTCGGCGATGACCTCGACCTCGGACAGGACGTGGGAGGAGAGGAACACCGTGGCCCCGTCGGCCCGGGCCTCGCGCACCAGCGCCCGGAACTCCTGCTGGAGCAGCGGGTCGAGGCCGCTGGTCGGCTCGTCGAGGATCAGCAGCTCCGGGCGGTGCATGAAGGCCTGGATCACGCCGACCTTCTGCTTGTTGCCCTTGGACAGGGCCCGCACCGGTCGGGTGAGGTCGAGCCCGAAGCGCGCGGCCAGGACGGGGATCCGCGCCTGGCCGGCACCTCCGCGCAGGCGGGCGTAGTAGCCCAGCAGGTCCCCGGCGCTCGCCCGCGCGGCCATCGCCAGCTCACCGGGGAGGTAGCCGATCCGGGCCCGCAGGGCCGGCCCGCCCACCTCCGGAGCGACCCCGAGCACCGTGGCCGCACCGGCGGTCGGTCGCAGCTGGTCGACCAGCACCCGGATCGTCGTCGACTTGCCGGCACCGTTCGGCCCCAGGAACCCGAACACCTCGCCACGACGGACCTCGAGGTCGACGCCGTCGAGCGCACGGACCCGGCCGTAGTCCTTGATCAACCCCTCGGTGCGGATCACCACGTCAGCGGCCGTCATGACCGTCCTCCTCGGCCGCGAAGCCGTCGCGGACCCGGTCGTAGATCTCCTCGGCGAGGACCCCCCTCGCCAGCGCCTCGGTCGCTGGGACGACCCACGCACCGGACGTGGCCGGATCCTCGGTCAGGTCGACCCCGGTGAGACGAGCGACGTGCTCGTGCAGCACCAGCGCGCCGAGCGACCACATCGTCAGCACGACCGCGCGCCCGCGGGGGTCGTCGCTCTCGGTGAGCATCCCGGTGCGGACCCCGTCGGCCTGGTAGGCGACGGCGTCATCCACCAGCTCGTCGACCAGCGCAGCCACCTGCGGGGACGCCTCCGCCAGGGTCCGTGCGAGGTAGCGCAGGACCGGCGGGCCCTGCGACGCCGCGCGCAGCGCCCCGATCGGGTCGAGCGCCGCCCCCGCGGCGACCGCCTGCTGCTTGGCCTGCCGGATCCGTGCCGCCACGTGGGCGTCGCAGGCCGCGCGCAACCCGTCCTTGGACCCGAAGTGGTGGATCACCAGGCCGGGCGACACGTCCGCCTCGGCGGCGATCGCCCGGATCGAGGTGGCGGCCACCCCGTCCGCCGCGAAGCGCGTGATCGCCGCGTCACGGATCCGCGCCCGGGCGGTGCGGTCGCTCCGCGCCGTCGACGCCGCTGCGACGCCGGGAGGCTCGGTGGACCCAGCGGGAAGGTCGGCGGAGCCAGGTGCGGGGGTTGAACGCATGTTCAGGAGTTTGAACGATCGTTCAGCTCCCGTCAAGGGACCGGCGGGCACTAGCGTTGACCCTGCCGGACGACAGGACGATCCACGTGGCAGGTGAGCGACCGACGAGCCTCGCGGTGATGACCAGCGGCGGGGACGCCTGCGGGATGAACGCGGCGGTCCGCGCCATCGTGCGTACCGCGATCCACCACGAGCTGCCGGTGTATGCCGTGTACGAGGGCTACCAGGGCCTCGTCGACGGCGGGGACGCGATCCGCCCGCTGCGCAGCGTCGACGTCGGCGGGATCATGCATCTCGGCGGCACCGTGATCGGGACCGCGCGGTGCCCCCAGTTCCGCGAGCGTGACGGGCGGCGCACCGCGGCACGCAACCTCGTGGAGCGCGGGATCGACGCACTGGTGGTGATCGGCGGCGACGGCAGCCTCACTGGTGCGGACCTGTTCCGACGCCAGTGGCCGGAACTGATCGAGGAGCTCGCCGACGCCGGCGAGATCACCCGGGAGCAGGCCGACACCCACCCGACGCTCCGGCTCGCGGGCATCGTCGGGTCGATCGACAACGACATGTTCGGCACCGACATGACGGTCGGGACCGACACGGCCCTCCACCGCATCACCGAGGCGATGGATGCGCTGCACAGCACCGCGTCCAGCCACCAGCGCAGCTTCGTGGTGGAGGTGATGGGGCGCCACTGCGGCTACCTCGCCCTGATGAGCGCGCTGGCGGCGGGCGCGAACTGGACCTTCATCCCCGAGCGGCCGGCCGACGCCGCGACGTGGGAGCAGGAGATGTGCGAGACGCTCGCCAGCGGCCGCGCGCAGGGACGACGCCAGAACATGGTGGTCGTCGCCGAGGGCGCCCACGACACGGCGGGCAACCCCATCACCGCGCAGCGGATCAAGGAGGTCCTCGAGGAGCAGCTCGGTGAGGACACCCGCGTGACGATCCTGGGGCACGTGCAGCGCGGCGGGGTCCCGAGCGCCTTCGACCGCAACCTCGGCACGCTCTGCGGGTACGAGGCGGTCCGGTTGCTGCTGCATGCCGGTCCCGATGACGAGGCGCAGCTGATCGGCATCCGGGAGAACCGCATCGTCAGTTCGCCCCTGATGGCCAACGTCGAGCGCACGCAGGAGGTCGCCGAGGCGATCGGGGCCGAGGACTACAGCCGCGCGATGCAGCTGCGCGGGGGCAGCTTCACGGAGTCCTGGGAGACGTTCCACACGGTGGTGCAGGCCCGTCCGAGCGCGCCGCCGCCGGGGCAGCGCCAGCTTCGCCTGGCGGTCCTCCACGGCGGCGGCCCGGCACCGGGGATGAACACCGCGGTGCGTGCCGCGGTCCGTCTCGGCACCGACGCCGGGCACGTGATGCTGGGGGTGCACAGCGGCTTCGACGGCCTGATCCACGGGCGGATCGACGAGCTGTCCTGGATGGACGTCACCGGCTGGACCGCCGAGGGCGGTGCCGAACTGGGGGCGAGCCGGCGGATCCCCGACGAGGACGACCTCGCCCGGATCGCCGAGCAGGTGGTCGCGTTCGGCATCGACGGGGTGTTGATGATCGGCGGCTTCGCGGGGTACCGGGCCGCCCACACGCTGCTGACCGCGCGCTCGCGGCACCCCGAACTCGCGATGCCGATCGTGTGCCTGCCCGCGTCGATCAACAACGACCTACCCGGCTCGGAGCTGAGCGTGGGGGCGGACACGGCGCTGAACAGCATCGTGATGGACGTCGACAAGATCAAGCAGTCCGCCGTCGCGTGGCACCGCTGCTTCGTCGTGGAGACCATGGGGCGGGACTGCGGCTACCTCGCGCTGATGAGCGGGCTGGCCACCGGGGCCGAACGGGTCTACCTCCCCGAGGAGGGCGTCAGCCTCGACGACCTCCTCGAGGACGTCGAGACCTTCCGGGCCAGCTTCCGGGCGGGCAAACGTCTGGGGCTGGTGGTGCACGGCGAGGGTGCCGACCGGGTCTACACGTCCCAGTTCGTCCGCACCCTGCTGGAGCGCGAGGCCGAGGACCTGTTCGACGTCCGGCAGGCGGTGCTCGGTCACGTGCAGCAGGGTGGTTCCCCGAGCCCCTTCGACCGGATCCAGGCGACCCGGCTGGCCCGACGCTGCGTCAACTACCTGATCGAGCACGCCGAGTCCCGCACCGGGGCGATGATCGGCCTGCAGGGAGGGCGGGTCCACTTCACCGAGCTCGCCGCGTTCCCGGGCCTGCGCCAGGAGGGGGTCCAGCGGCCACTCGAGCAGCAGTGGCTCTCGCTGCGTCCGGTGGAGCGCATCATGGCCCAGCCGGGACGCTGACCGACCTGTCAGAGGCTGCGGACCGCGAGCACCCCGAGCCAGAGGCCCCCGGCGATGACCAGCAGGGCCGCCAGGGACGGGAGGTGGTCCAGGGTGCGCCGCACCCGACCCGCACCGAGCCGGCCGAGCCGCTCCCGCCCCCACAGCACGGCCAGCCCGACGGCCGTCAGCGTCACCGCCAGCCCGACGCCGAAGGCACCCACCAGCAGCAGTCCGTAGGTCGTCCGCCCGATCGCGACCGCCGTCGCCAGGACCAGGAACGCCGCCGGGCTCGGGAGCAGGCCACCGGAGGTCGCGATCGCCGCCAGCCCCGCTCGGGACAGCGGGGCGACCCCGTCGGGCAGGTCGTGGTCGTGTGGTTGGGGCTGGCGGGTCGGTGCTGCCCGGATCTCGACGCGCGTCGCGGTGGCTGCCGACGGGTCGCTGACGGGCACCGACGCGCGCCGGCGCCGGCGGGCACGCGCCAGTAGCCAGACGCCGACCGTGGTCACCGCGACCGCCGAGATCAACCGCAGCCACCCCTCGAGCTGTGCCCCGACCGGTGCCCTCTGCGCGCCGAGGAACAGCAGCCCGACCGCGAGGACCGAGCCGGTGTGCATGATCGCCACGATCCCGCCGAGGGCGACCGCGTCACCCGGACGGCCGCGGGTGCCGGCCAGGTACGCGCCCACGAGGGTCTTGCCGTGCCCCGGTCCGAGCGCGTGCAGGGCGCCGGCGACCACGGCGCCGAGCAGCCCCAGCCACCACACCTGGTCCTGGAGCAGACCGAGGAGGACCGACTCGAGCTGCTCGTCGTCGGGGATCGCGGCCCAGGCAACGGTCCCCGCCATCACGGGACCCTCACCGGTGGCCTGGACCGCCGACGGGCGCTCCGGGAGCGCCGCGCCCGCCGGCGAACGCCGGTGACCCCGTAGGTCCGCGGCCCCCGGCGGACCCGCCGGAGCCGTGGGAGCAGCACGAGCCAGGCCCCCAGCAGCAGTGCAAGCACCCCGGCAGCGGCGAGCAGCGCCAGGGGCACCGTCGGTTCATCGCCGGCGGCGGCTGTCGCGTCCCACCGGTGCTCCGGCTGTGCGGCGGTGAACAGCACCGTCCACACGGTGCCGTCGACCCCGAAGGTGTCGTACCGCGGATCCTGGTCCTGCAGGATCGTGATGCGCACGTCCACCTCGGCGACCCGTTCGGGGCACCGGAAGGTGAACACCGCGCCCGCGTCGAGGAACGCCGGGGACGGCGTGACCGCACCGTCGCAGCGGCGCCCGTCCTGCCGCACCTCGACGTGGTCGAGCAGGTAGCGCTCGAGCTCCGCGGACGCGGCCAGCGCACGCACCTCGTCGTCGGTGGGCAGCGCCTCGGGCGGTCCGATGAGGAACGCCTCCATCGTCCCGGCCGGGAGGATCCCCACCGCCTCGCCGATGTGGGCAGCGTCGTCGGGCGGCGCGGTCCACTCGATCGTCACCACCTCGTCGTCGGCGCTGAACCGCGCGTGTGGCGGCATCAGGCCACCGCCCGGGTGCGCCACGGCGACGACCGGTGCCGTCAGGACGCCGAGGAGCACGGCCAGCGCCACGGCGGCGCTGCACCCCGACGTCCGGCGACGACGGTCCACGTGGCTCATCCCGGCTCGGCGTACAGGGCGTCGATCGCGTCGGCGTACCGCGCGTGGATCACGTTGCGGCGCAGCTTCAGCGACGGGGTCAGCTCCTCGGATCCGGCGGTCCACTCAGACGGGACGATACGCCACCGCTTGACCTGCTCCACCCTGGACAGGTGGGCGTTGCCTTCGTCCACGGCACGTTGGACCTCCGCTCGGACCTCCGGGTGCTCGGCGGCCTCCGCGACCGAGGCGGCCGCGATGCCGCGGGCCTCGCACCAGCTCGGCAGCAGCTCGGCGTCCAGCACGACCAGCGCCGCGACGTACGGCCGGTCGTCGCCGACCGCGCAGAGTTGGCCGATGATCGGCGAGCGTTGCTTGATCGCCTCCTCGATGTTGGTGGGCGCGAGGTTCTTGCCGCCCGCGGTGATCATGAGTTCCTTCTTGCGTCCAACGATGCGCAGGTACCCGTCCTCGTCCATGACGCCGAGGTCGCCGGTGTGCAGCCAGCCGTCCCCGTCGATCGCCTCCTTCGTGGCGTCGTCGCGTCGCCAGTAGCCCGGGGTGACGATCGGGCCGCGCGCGAGGATCTCGCCGTCGTCGGCGAGCCGGACCTCGATGCCGGGCAACGCGGTGCCGACGGTGCCGAGCCGGAGCGCACCCGGACGGTTCGCCGTGATCATCACCGTGGACTCGGTCATCCCGTACACCTCGAGGATCTCGATGCCGACCGCCCGGTAGAAGGCGAGCAGGTCCACGCTGATGGCCGCCGCCCCGGAGACCGCGAAGCGCAGCGCGTCGAGGCCGAGCCCGTCGCGGATCTTCGAGAACACCAGCCGGTCCCAGACGGGCAGCTGGAGCCGCAGGCGCAGCGGCGGCGTCTCGCCCGCGATCTCCGCCTTCTCCGCGGCGACCCCTGCGTCGATCGCCCGTCGCGCGAGCTTGCCCCTGCGTCCATCGGCGTCGATCCGCGCCAGCAGCGCCGCCTGCATCTTCTCCCACACGCGCGGCACCGCCATGAACAGGTGCGGGCGCGCTTCCTGGAGGGTCTCGAGCACGTCGGCGAGGTCCCGGACGAAGTAGATCGTGCCGCCGGAGCTGATCCCGACGTAGTGGGTCGTCATCCGCTCGGCGACGTGGGCCAGGGGCAGGTAGGACAGGCCGCGCTGCGCCGGCTGGACCTGCAGGATCCGCTGCACCAACTCGAGCTGGTACAGCAGGTTGCGGTGGGTGATCACGACGCCCTTCGGGGGGCCGGTGGCCCCCGAGGTGTAGATCAGCGTGACGGCGTCGTCGGGGGCGACGGCACGCCAGCTCTCCTCCAGCTCGTCACGCCCGTCCACGAGGGCGTCCTCGCCGGCGGCGAGGAGCTCGTCGGCGGTCATCACCCGACCGTCGTCGGTGTCGACACCGTCGGGCTCGACCACGACGATCCGTTCGAGGCTGGGCAGGTCGTCGGCGACCTCGAGCCAGCGTTCGAGCAGCGCGGCGTCCTCGACGATCGCGACCTTGGCGTCACAGTTGCCGACGATGTAGGCGAGCTGCTCGGCGGTGAGCGTGTTGTAGATCGAGACCGGCGTCGCGCCGGCCAGCAGCGCTCCGACGTCGGCGATCACGTGCTCGGGCCGGTTGGCCATCATCAACGCGACGTGGTCGCCGCGGCCGACACCGTGACGGCGCAGGGCCATCGCGACGGCACTGGCCCGGTGACGGTACGCCGACCAGGTGTGGGTCGTGAACCCGTCGCCGTCCTTGACGACCAGCGCCGGCTTCCCCCCTGCGTCGCAGGTCGCCATGAACAGATCGATCAGCGTCCGGCCGTCGATCCGCTGCAGGATCTCCTCACGCTCACGGTGTGTCGTAGCGGTCACTGCGGCCCCTCCCGGTCCGTCGTCCCCGCGCCTCGGGCGCAAGCCTGCCACGTCCGGGGCGGGGAGACAGGTTGCGTCCACACCCGGCGGCGTCAGCTGCGGGCCCGCGCGAGCACCTCTACGGCCGGGGCGAGGTCGAAAGGGTGTCCCGCGCTGATCATCACGTGGTCGACCCCGGCCTCGAGGTAGCCATCAACCTGGTCGGCCTGGCGCATCGGGAGCAGCACGGTGCGCGCGATGTCGGCCGGGTCCCGCCCCACCCGCTCACACCAGCGGTCCAGCACGTCACGCTTGTGCAGCCAGCGGTCGAGGGGCCCGAACCCGTTCCACAGGTCGGCGTGCTCGGCCACGAGCCGCAGCGTCACGTCCTCGCCGCCCCCGCCGATCAGCAGAGGCAGGTCACCGAGCGGTGGCGGGTTCAGCGCCGCGAGCCGGCGCCGTATCCGGTACAGCCCGGCCTCGAGGTCACGCAGCCGGCCCCCGGGGGTCCCGAAGGGGTACTCGTACTCCTCGTAGTCGCGCTGGAACCACCCGGCACCCAGCCCGAGGACGAGGCGCCCTCCGCTGATGTGGTCGACGGTGCGGGCCATGTCGGCGAGCAGGTGGGGATTGCGGTAGCTGAACGCGGTGACAAGGTGGCCGAGCTGCACCCGGCTGGTGTCCGCCGCGAACGCGGTGAGCAGCGTCCAGCCCTCGAAGTGCGTGGCATCGGGGTCGCCGGAGAGCGGGAAGAAGTGGTCCCAGGTCCACACGCTGTCGAAGCCGGCCTCCTCCACCTCGCGTGCGGCCCGCCGCAGATCGGCGACGGTGGTGGCCTGCGGGTGCAGTTGGATCCCGATCCGGCTCGCCACGGTCGTCTCCTAGACGACAGCGTCGACAGCGGCGGCGATGAACACCAGCCCGAGGTACACGGTGGAGTAGTGGAACAGCCGCATCGCGTCGGCCACGTCGCGGGTGCGACGCAGCCGGTGGGCGAGCGCGAGCCACGCCGCGGTCAGCCCCGTCGCGACCAGCGCGAACAGCCACCCGACCCCACCGCCGGCGATGTAGAGCAGGACGATCGACAGGAGCAGGTAGCTGTACAGCAGGATGTGCCGGGTGGTCTCGTCCTGCCCGTGGGTGACGGGCAGCATCGGCAGCCCGGCGGAGGCGTAGTCCTTGCGGTACTTCATCGCGAGAGCCCAGAAGTGTGGGGGCGTCCACCAGAACACGATCGCGAACAGCAGCCACGGCCGCACGTCCGCGAGCGACCCTCCCGTCACCGCCGCCCAGCCGGTCAGGACCGGGACACATCCCGCCGCACCGCCGATCACGACGGCCTGACTGGTCCGTCGCTTCATCCCGAGGGTGTAGACGAACACGTAGAACAGGATCGCCGAGGTGGCCAGCGCCGCGGCGACGAGGTTGACGAACACGGTGAGCCACGCGAACCCGGTGACCCCCAGGGCCAGACCCAGGATCAGCGTGCCCCGGGGCCCGACCTCGTCGCGGGCCGTCGGCCGTGCCGAGGTCCGCGCCATCCGCCGGTCCACGTCCCGATCGACGAGGTTGTTGAGTGCGTTGGCACTGCCCGCCGACAGGGTGCCCCCGATCAACGTCGCCAGGACCAGCCACGTCCCGGGCCAGCCCTGGGCCGCGATCACCATCGCCGGCAGCGTGGTGATCAGCAGCAGTTCGATGATGCGCGGCTTGGTGACCAGCACGTAACGCCGCACGGACCCGAGCCACCTGCCGGCACGCTCGTACCGCCCCGTCGTGTGCATCGGACCGAGGTCGGCGACGACGCTCCCGTCGGTCGCCACCACCTCGACGTCCTCGGCCCTCCGGTCGGCAGGCACCACCGCGTCCCCGGCCGGGACGGGCACGGACGACGACGCGGGTCCGGTCGGGGTCACCACCGGTGGCCGCGGCGTGGCGTCGTCTGGGACCGCGGTCACCGGCGCTCCGTCCGGGCCTCACGCCACATCCGCGCCCCGAGCACGGTCAGCACGAGCCCCGCTCCGATCGCCGCCGCGTACAGGCCGAGGTGGACCGCCACGAAGGCGGTCGAGAACCCGTCGGCGCCCTGCACGAGGTTCACGATCCGGGTCCCCCACAGCCAGAACTGGAAGGCCGCCAGGGCGAGCAGGACCACGGCACGGCGCCGGTGACGTCGCGCGGGGAGGCGCACGTCGGTGGGCTCCGTTCGGGAGGTGAGATCGATCACCGCCGGGTCCTCGCTGGTCGGGGGCGACCGGGAGGGTACGCGCACCTCGGTCGGGACCGCGACCGGGGCGGGGCGGTACAGGTCCGCGGGTACGCTGCGCGCATGTCCGCCCTCCCCGAGACCCCCGCGCGGCGCCGCCTCCGCCGCTTCGCGCTCGCCGCGGTCGTCACCAACCTGATCATCGTGGTCACCGGGGCCTCGGTCCGGGTGACCGGCTCGGGCCTCGGCTGCCCGACCTGGCCGAGCTGCGACGGCGAGCGCCTCGTGCCGAGCGCGGAGCACGGCTGGCACGGGGCGCTGGAGTTCGGCAACCGCCTGCTCACCTTCCCCGTCCTCGCGGCGGCGGTCGCGGTCGTGGTGTGGCTGTACCTCACCCGCCCCCACCCGCCCGCACTGATGCGGTTCGCCTGGGTGCTCCCGATCGGTGTCGCCGGGCAGGTGCTGCTCGGTGGCATCACGGTCCTGTCCGGGCTCACCCCTATCACGGTGGCCGGACACTTCCTGCTCTCGATGGTGCTGATCCTCGCCGCGGTGACGGTCCACGAGATGTCCCGACCGGGACGCGAACGCGAGCCGCGCGTCGGTCCGTCCCTGCGCCACCTGACGACCGCGGTCGCGATCGTCGGCCTGATCGTGCTGGTCCTCGGGACCGTCACCACCAGCGCGGGGCCGCACGGCGGCGACGTGAACGCGCCCCGACTGGACCTGGACATCCGGCTCGCCGCGCTGGCCCATGCCGACGCGGTGTGGCTGCTGCTCGGCCTGACCGTCGCGCTGGTGCTCGTCACGTGGCGGTTGGGTCCGTCGCGGCTGCGCGCCGCAGCCCGGGCGCTCCTCGCGATCGTGCTGCTCCAGGGGGCGATCGGCTACACCCAGTACGCCCTCGGTGTCCCCGAGCCGCTCGTGATCCTCCACGTCGCCGGTGCCGCCGCCATGTGGGCGACGGCCTCCGCCGCCTGGATCCGGGCGCGCCCCGAGCTCGGCGCACGGCCGGACGTCAGCGGCTGGTCGGAGCCCGACGAGGCCGGACGGCGGGACCATGACGCGGAGTCGGTCGCCGACGCGGGTCCGTCCGCTGCCGCGAGCGACGAGGTGGCGTCGCCCCGGTGACCGGAGGGACGGGCGATGCGCGGGCCGGGGAGGCCGGCGACCCACCGTCCCCTGCGCAGATGCCGCTGCGCCTGGTGGTGCTCGGCGACTCGACGGCGTTCACCGACGCCCGCGGCCCGCAGCTCCCCGGGCACCCCGGGCTGTACCCGACGGTGCTCGCTGCCGAGCTCGCCGGGGTGCTCGACCGTGAGGTCGACCTCCAGGTGGTGGCACAGCCGGGACAGACCGTCCGCGACGCCGCCCGGGCGGTGACCAAGGAGCAGCACCTGCAGTTCAAGGTCCTGGCCCGGGCAGACGCGGTGGTGGTCGGGCTCGGCAGCTTCGACCACGCTCCCGCGGGCATCCCACCGAGCATCGAGGCGGTCGTGCCCTACCTGCGGCCCAGCGCACGTCGTCGCCGGGTGCGCGGAATGTTGCGAGCGGCGTACCCACACCTCGTGCGGTGCACCGGTGGCCGGTTCGCGCGGACCCCTCCGTCAGAGTTCGACCGACGGTTCTCCCTGCTGCTCACGCAGATCCGAGGGTTGACCCAGGGCCGCGCGGCCGGCGTGGTGCTCGGTCCGACCAGCCACGCGTCGGCCTACTACGGCCACCGGCATCCCGGACACCCGGCGGCCGAGCGACGGCAGCTCGCGCTGGCCCGAGAGCACGGGTTCGCGGCGGTGGCCTGCTGGCCGCTGGTCCGGCCCGCCGTCCACCGGCTCAACGTCGACGGCATCCACTGGCCCGCGGACGTCCACGCCCGGGTTGGGCATGCCCTCGCCACCGCGCTCCTGCCGCAACTCACCGGGCAGTCCCCACCGATCGGTCTCCCCGGTGACACGTCGGCCCGCTGACCACCCGCACGTCCGGATGTCGCTGGACCGCCACGCGACGTCCTCAACCGGTGACGGGTTCGGCCGCGCGTTGGTCCCAGCATGTGGGAAACGGCGGCGGTTATCCCCTGGTTGGCCGCGACCGGCCGTAGTGATGGCGCACCCGTGGCTTACGTTCGTCTCTGCGGTCGAGAGGAGGAGGCGGATGCATGCCCCGATGGGCGACGGTGGCCGGGCATGGACGGTGATTCTACTACCACGAGGAGCACCAGCTGCCGCACGTCGCCGTTCGCGGCGAGCATCGGGCGACGGTGCGTCTACAGGATGGGGCGATCCTCGCCGGCTCCTTGCCGGTGAACGTGCATCGGGCTGTGCGCCGGTTCCTGGTCGAGCACCGCGAGGAGGCGTTCGCCGCCTGGTTCGCCACGCAGCGGCGAGAGCGTCCCGATGGCCTGTCGTAGGGGGTGAGCGCCATGGAACCGATCAACGATCGTTGTCGCGGTGCGCGTGCTGTCGCGCTACGTCGTCGAGCTCACCTTCGAGAGCGGTGACGTGCGGGTGCTCGACCTGGAGCCGCTGTTGAGCGGGCCGGTGTTCGAGCCGCTCACGGCCGACTACGAGCTGTTCAGACAGGTAGGGGTGGATCCTGAAGCCGGCACGATCGTGTGGCCGAACGGGGCCGACATCTCGCCTCGCACGCTGCATGCCAGGAGCAGGCCACCGGTTCCAGAACACCCGGAGACACGTCGCCTGGACCGACAGATATCGCCGCCCGCATTCGACACGCCGCCGCTACGGCCTACCAGGGCGACTACCGGAGTCACGGTGGTCGGCGTCGGTAGGCTCGCGGCCGATGGCGACCTGCTCACACGGTCGACGATGGAGGCGATCATTGGTCCCCGATGGGGTGCGACAGCTGTGGTGCACCCTGGCTGCCGATGAGGCTGCTCTCCAGCCAGGCACCACGACGGTCGTTCGCGGATCGCGGTTCATCTGTCCAGCTGGGTGGACCGGTGTCGTGCGGCTCGGCGATGCCACCTTGATCGAGGCCGGCGACGCTGATGACTCGATCATCGATGTGCTTCGGTCGCTGGACGATCCGAGCGAGCCAGCTCAGGTTGCGCGTGCCTTTCGTCTCGTTGGCACCCGTGGGCCGGCGAAGCTCGCCTACCTTCCGCAGGGTGGCGAGATCGCAGAGCTGGATCGTGGCGAACCGGTGCGGGAGGTCTCCGCCGTATCCATCCGTGGCTGGCTGGACTCGCTGCCTGAGGAGGATGTCCACGAGAGCTCTGTCGGCAACATGAACCACGTGCTCGTGCTCGGTCGCGGTGAGCAGCTGCTCGGGGCGGCGGGGCACGTCGACTGGCCGGCAGGGATCGGGCACATCGGTGTGCTTGTCGCGCCTCACGCGCGTGGCCACGGGGTGGGCACGCTTCTGGGGTCGGCGGCGACCCGACGCGCGCTCGATCGCGGTCGCACGCCGCAGTGGAGGGCTGCGGACTCGAACGAGGCGTCCAGGCATGCGGCCAGGCGCATCGGCTATCGCGAGATGGGTCGACAGTTCAGCTTCCAACTCGCATGACCGGAACTTCCGACAGCTTCATCGACGGTAACAAGCGCCCGTAGGATGCTGGCTACCTCGTCGACAGGAGGTGCCAGTTGATCCGGGAGGCTGGCACGAGCGACCTGGATGCGCTGGTCGACCTCAACCTCCACGTGCAGCGGCTTCATGTGGAAGGGGAGCATGAGCAGTTCGTTGAGCCGTCACGTGAGACCGTCGCGGCGTGGTGGTCCGAGCGTCTCGTGGAAGATGAGTGGCGCTCGCTGGTGGCGGAGTCCGATGGGCGCTGCGCCGGGTACGTCCTGTTCGAGCTGATCGACCGTCCCGCCGGGACCTTCACGGCCGCGAGGCGAGCGCTGTACATCCACCAGATCGGGGTCGATCCGGGAGTCCGGCGCCGCGGCATCGGCCGGGCACTCGTGCAAGCGGTGGAACGGGAAGCAACCGCGATGGGTGTCCAGCAGGTCGCGCTCGATACCTGGAGCTTCAACACGACCGCCCAGGCGTTCTTCACGGGGTGCGGATACGAGATCTACAACGTCCGCATGCGTCGCCGTCTGCCATCCCCCCGCAGTGCGCACGGCCCGTGAGCCAGGCCCCGACCGACGTTGCGCTAACGCCCTCATGGTTGTCTGGGGGTCGGGACGTAGGCCCGCGACCTAACGTCTCGTACGAACAACGAGCCTGTGGCGGTCCCCCACGTCAGTCGATGCTGCCGCGCGGCACGACCCACTCGGTGGGCTGACCGGTGACTTCGGAGATCAGGTCGAAGTCGGCGTCGTAGTGGAGGATGGTGAGTTCCTCGATGTCTGCGATCGCGGCCAGCACGAGGTCGGGGACGCTCACTCCGCGATGCTGCCCCCGGCTCACCAGGTCGCGCTGCAGTTCACGGGCTCGCTCCTCGGCGCGTACGGGCATCGTCACCGGGATGAGCAGGTCGAGCAGATCCTGGCGCGTTGCGGCGTAGTCCTGGCGGGAGCGGGCCGAGTAGCTGACCTCGAGTTCGGTCACCAGCGCCACGCCGACCTGTCCTGCCTGCACGCGCGGAAGAACGGCGTCTGCAACCGCCGCCACGTCGACTCGGGCGAGCACCGACCTGTCGACGAGCCAGGAGGCGAGCGTCAGCGCCACGCGTCTGCCATCACGTCGTCGTCGAGCAGATCACGCGAGGCCTCAGCGAATCGCTTCAGTGCCGCTACGTCCACGCGTTGCCGCCGCTCGGCGGCCTGCACGCTGGCGCGGAGGGCGGAGTTGACGGTGTCCTTGATGGTGTCCGTGCCCAGGACACGCCGCGCAGCCTCGAGGACGTCGTCGTCCACGTCGATGAGCCGTTTCG